>NZ_CP041046.1:3600000-3900000 GCF_006385595.1 Luteibacter pinisoli | reverse complement strand
TGGCATCCGGCTTCGGTGGCGTCATGTCAAAGAGACTGCACCCGGATAGCCATCCAGCGGTTACGACCAGCAGAACGGCCTTCAACCCCTTGCTTGCCATGCGCATACCTTTCCTTGTGGTAGACCAGCGTGGCGATGCAGGGACCGGGGCCACGCTTCATGGGGCAAGCATAGGTGATGTACGGCCGGGGCGGGTGGCGGCTAGTATCCCGGGCAGCTCGATAGCGCGTGATGGACGGGAGCCTGTCTGATGCGGATACGTCAATGGATGCATGTCGGGGCATGGGGCATGGCGTTGCTCCTGCTATCGGGAGCGGCTGGCGCCATGCAACCGGCGCTGGTCACGGTGCACGTGAAGGTCAGGCAGCCCGATACGGGTGAGCCGGCCCCCGGCATCCGGGTGAAGGTCGGCTACTGGCGATGCGTCCTTGTCGTGGCGTGTGCGATCAAGCCTTTGGCGGAGGGGACGACCGGCCCCGATGGCGAGGTGACGCTGGTCGTGGAGCGGCGGACGTCGATGGTGGTCCAGGATCTGGCCTGCCCCGAAGAAGTCACGATGCTGGCACAGAAGATCCCGCCTGATGAGATAAAGGAAGGGGAGGTGATCGTGGAGGTCACGGCGCGGAAGGTGGTTTGCCGTCCGCATAACAGCCAGGCTGCACGACAACTTCAAGGATCCGAACACCATGACCCCTCGTGACATGACGTTGCGTGCCGTGTTCTTTGCCATGGCCTGTGTGGGCCTTTCCGTTGCCCATGGGGCTGCGCCAGGGGCGCCCTTCGCCTCTCAGGCCGACGCCATCGTCAACCGCTTCACGAAGACGACCGGCCCGGGCGCGTCGGTTGCCGTTTATAGGGACGGCAAGCTCATCTACCAGGCCTCACGGGGCGAGGCGAGCGTTGAGCTTCATGTGCCGGCGAAGGAGGGATCGGTCTATCGGATCGGCTCCATTACCAAGACCGTGACAGCGGCCACCATTCTTTCCCTCGTGCATGAGGGGAAGCTGGCGCTGACGGATCCGCTGGCGAAGTTCCTTCCTGACTTTCCCGGGGCGTCGGGTATCACCATCGCCCAGTTGCTGAGCCATACGGCGGGCGTCAGCGATGAGTGGACTGCCGACCCTGCCCAGCCCCTGGACACCAGGGCGCTCGTGGCCCTGATCGCGAAGCAGCCGCTGGACTTCAAGCCCGGGAGTGAGTGGCGCTACAGCAACTCCGGTTACATGCTGCTGGGTGCCGTGATCGAGCAGGTCACGGGCAAGGCGTGGGACCAGGCGGAGCACGATCAGGTGCTGGTGCCGTTTGGCATGACGCACACGGGCTTTCATCCGGACGACGTGGTCGTGGACGGGGCCGTGCAGGGCTATGGCGCGGATGCCGCTGGCAAGGTCACCAGGCCGCCCTTTGTCTCCATCACGGGGCCGATGAGTGCGGGTGCGCTGTCGTCTACGGCGGACGATATCGCCCGGCTTGCTGTGGGCCTCGGCAATGCGAAGGTCTTTTCGCCGGAGCTGCTCAAGGCGATGACAACGCCGGCAAGGCTATCGGATGGCAGTGACGCGCCCTATGGCCTTGGGCTGGCGCTCTCGACGGTGAAGGGCGAACCGGTTTATGGCCACAACGGCGGCATCGAGGGCTTCTCGTCCCAGTTCTTCGTCGTGCCGAAGGACCACGTGGCCGTCGCCGTGCTGGTGAACTCGGACTCGGGGACGCCCAGCGCACGTGCCATCGCACTGCAGCTCGCAGCGGCCGCCATCGGAAAGCCCTATCAAACCTTCACCGACGTAACGCTGAGCGACCGGGACAAGCAGGCGCTCGTCGGCAGCTACCAGATCCAGGGCGACTCGGCGCATGCCATCACGCTGGAGCATGGTGCGCTGTATATCCAGCGAGCGCCTGGACCGAAACGTCGGCTTGCGACAGCGAAGGGAGACCTTCTCTATTACGCGGGGGAGGGCACGGATTACATCCATGTCGTGAAGGTGGACGGTGGGAAGGTGTCGGGGATTGAGTTTTTTGTGGATGGGGTGGGGCCGGGGCGGGTTGAGAAGCGCGTTGCGGGGGTCAAGTGACACCGTTGGATGACCTTCTTGCTCTCATCAGTGAGACGAGCACGCGCTTTCGGCCAAAGGATGCTGTGTTGTTGAAGAGGGGCCTTGAGGCCGCCTCTCTATTCGGTAAGGCTTCCCCATCCGATCGCTTGCGGGTCGTCGAAAGCGTTTCATCGGACCTTCGGAAGAAGCTACTCGCCATCTCTGGGTTCATGGCTGAGGAAGCCTTGAATGACGGCGGCGAGCGGTGGATTGAAGGCGCCGTTGTTATGCACGTCATCGAAGATTTTGATGACTATCGGGAGAATTTCCGGCGTCTGGCATTGGTAAACTTCGCCGCCGACAGGATCGGCGTACGCCTCGAGGACGTCATCGACCGCGTTGGCAAGATGGGTACAGCGAGGTCGTTTGGATATCTCGGGGACTTCTGCCGAAGAGATCGAAGCCTCAATGGATTGGGTTCGTTTGGGGTAAGGGTGGAGCAGGTGGGTGCCAGGTGGCGATTTGTCCCGGGAGCGAATCCATGATTGATGCTGCCAATGGATACATCCAATTGCCGGATGGGCTAGTTCTCCGTCCAATGATGGCCGCCCAATATATCCCTAGGAACTCCCGTAGCGACGCGTATCCCGTAGGCATTCCAGGAAGCCGAATTTCTCGGCTCGGCTTGCATGAGGTCGACGGGCGAAAGTGGAGTGTGGGAGCCATCTTCGCAAGGACACTCGATCAGGTACTTGTGCAGTTGCAGCTAGACACCATCGTCGACTGGAGCCTCGACAGTGAGAAGCTCCGAAATCGGCATCATATCGAGTACATGCGTGAGGCCTTTCGCGCCTTTCGTCTAAAGCCAGAGCCGGGTGAGGGGGTGCGTGTCGACCTTCCTTGGGGATCTGTCGCCTGTTCGATCGACTTGCGCGGTCTTCAGGCCCTTCTACTGGTCACGTACCATGATCAATGAAGATGGTACTGGCGTCGCCGCCGGCCTCGCGCGCTCTGTGACGTCCACGGCGGTTGTTGTTCGATCGCGGAACGAGGCGAAGCTATATCGCCGACTCAAGTCACATGATGGCCTTGCCGTTCATGAGTTCAGGTCTGACATTGCGACCAAGGTGAATGGCATGTTCGACATCGGGGAGGCGCATTTTATTGCGGTGTTTGTCAGTGCGGCTCAGATCTTTGTGAGGCTCGATGACGTCGTCGCATCGCTACAGGGCGAGGAGACTCCAGTCCGCTACGTACGGGACGATGCCGCGTGCACGTTCTCTGTCCTCGCCAGTGACGGTCGATTCGCCGAAATCACATATCAGATTCCCAGAGATCCGGTGCTTACCGAGCAGCCGTTCCATTACGTCGATGATTCGGATCTCGATATAGGACTTGCGATTCACGATATTGCATTAAGCCTGCAAAAGCAGAGGCAATTGACGTTGACATGGCAATAATGGTTTGAAGTTTCTTGAATGGATATTTGAACCTTGAGGATGGATACCTACATTAAATCGTGGTCAGGTGGACGCCCGATGTGGCGTGCATTGAGCGGCGTAAATCAAGCGCACGACAGAGTTGGGAAGCTCGGATATGAATGAGCAACTGGTCCGAGCATTAATTGATGTATGCGTATTCCTGGAATACTCAGGCGATGACGTCATTGAGCCTGATGCAGCCGTGAAGGCCTTTGAGGACCTGGCGGCGACGCTTCAATCCGCCGAGCCGTCGGTTCAACGAGAGCTACGCTCGGAGATATCGAGACAGGCATCTTCATTTGGTCCCGGGACGTCGTCGTTCGTCGAGCATTTGGCGGACCACATCGGGTTGCATGGCGCGGAGTGACTTAGCCCCGATCGCCTCAGGGTGGTGAGACGACACCCTAAAGTTTTCACGAATCCGGCCGATCCTATGCGATTGAAGAACGGCCGCGGCCGCCCGTGAGGGCTTCCCGCGCGCTATGACCAGGACGGTATGGAGCAGGAACAACATGAGGTTTACAGGGAAAGGTCGTTGGCGCTCAACGACATACGGGCTGATTTCCCTGCTTGCGGTCGCTGCCAGTCACACGGTGGCGGCCCAGCAGAGCGTTTTGGAGAAGCAAGAGCAGTTGCGTCGCGCACAGCAGCTTGAGCACAAGGAAGAGCAGCGCCAACAGGCGCCGTTCCAATCCTCGCCGTCGGGTCAGGTCGAGCGGGTTGATGCGCCGTTGCCCAAGGAAACGCCGTGCTTTCCGCTGCAGAGCCTGCAGCTCGATGGGGAGCGCGTGGCGGAGTTCGCCTGGGCGCAGCATTATCTCGATCGCTTTGTGGGGCAGTGCGTAGGCCGGGACGGCTTGGAGACGCTTCAGCGGCGGCTCTCTAACCTCATGATTGCGCGGGGTTTCGTTACCACGCGTGTAGGCGTGCCGGCACAGGATATCTCCCAGGGCCGCCTACGCATGCTGTTGGTGCCGGGGACGCTGCGCCATATCCGTTTTGCGCCGGGCTCACCGGAGCTCGACTGGCGCTCAGCATTCCCCATCCGCGAGGGCGACCTGCTCAACCTGCACGCCATCGAGCAGGGTCTGGAGCAGCTCAAACGCGTGCCCTCGCAGGACGTGAGCATGGACATCGCGCCTGGCCAGGAAATCGGCGAATCCGACGTTGTCCTGACGGTGCACAAACAGCGCCGCTGGCATGTCGTCGTCGACGCCGGCGACTCCGGCCTCAAAGGCACCGGCAAGTACCAAGGCAATCTCAACGCCTCGTTCGATAACCCGTTCGGCCTCAACGACCTGTTCTCGATCGGCGCTGGCCACGCGCTGGGCACCAACCGCGATGGCGGCAGCACCTTCAGCAAGAACGCCACGTACAGCATCCCCTGGGGTTGGTGGACCTTCAGTGCATCGCTTTCCACGTACCGCTATCGGCAGTGGATCGACGGCTTCAACAGCCGGTTCCGCTCGACGGGAACCTCGACCTCAAGCGACCTCACCGTGCAACGGTTGCTGACCCGTGGCACCTCAAGCAAGACCTCGCTCGAGGCGCGCGTCGCCACACGCAATGCGCATAGTTATATCCAGGGCGTGGAAGTCGGCATCCAGCGCCAGCGTGTCGCCAGTGCCGAACTCGCCCTGGTCCATCGCCATTACTTCGGCCAGGCACAGGTGGATGGGCGCCTGGGCTACCAGCGGGGTACGCCATGGTTTGGCAGCCAGTGGATGGGCTATGACCCCGAGGTGGGCTTCCCGACCAACCGCTACGGGCTGACCACGCTGGACCTGTCGGTGAGCCAGCCGTTCTCGCTGGGCGGCCGCCAGGCCATCTGGGATAGCAGCCTGCGCCTTCAACGCTCTACCGACCACCTGCCGGCGGCCGAACTGATCACCATCGGCGGCCGTTACTCGGTGCGTGGATTCGATGGCGAGCAGACGCTTGCCGGCGAGCGCGGCGCGTACCTCCGCAACACCCTCACATTGCCGCTTGGCGTGGTCGCACCGTACCTCGGTGTGGATCTCGGTCATGTGGCGGGGCCATCGACGCAGCCCGGCCATCGCTCGCTCACGGGCGCGGTGCTGGGTCTGCGTGGCAGCTACAGCGGTTTGAGCTGGGATCTCTTCATCGGCCGGCGCCTGCATGCGCCACGCGGTTTCGACACCGAGCAGCCGGCAACGGGCTTCCAGCTGATCTACCAGTACTGAAACGGGCAGGGGTGCCCAGGCGGGCACCTGACAAAACTTAGGAACGGTCATGATGACGGTCAAGGAAACGATGGCGCGCCCGCGGGGCGCGATGGCTCTGGCGACGTTGCGCTCACTGGCGCTGGCGATTGCTTTTGCCTTGGTGGGCACCCCGGTGGTGTCGTGGGCGCAGCAAGTGCCCGACGCCGCGGCGGGAGCGCACCGCCCGGGGATGGACTCGGCAGCGAACGGCGTCCCGGTCGTGGACATCGTCGCTCCGAACGCGAAGGGCGTGTCGCACAACAAGTACCAGCGCTTCGATGTCGACCAGCGCGGCGTGATCCTCAACAACAGCGCCTCGATCGTGCGGACGCAGTTGGGTGGTTACATCGCAGGCAATGACAACCTCAAGGGAGGCGAGGCCTCGCTGATCCTCAACGAGGTGACCTCGGCGTTGCCAAGCAACCTGCGCGGTTACATCGAAGTGGGTGGCAAGTCGGCAGCCGTGGTGATTGCCAATCCGTATGGCATCACCTGCGATGGTTGCGGTGTCATCAACAGCCAGCGCTTCACGCTCACCACCGGCACCCCGGTGTTTGGTGGCAGCGGTAGCCTGGATGCCTTCCATGTCACCGGGGGCAGCATCGCGATCGGCAGCGGTGGCCTCGATGGTTCGGTGGTCGATCGAACCGACCTCGTCGCGCGTGCCGTGCAGGTGAATGGCCAGCTCTGGGCCAAGGACCTTAACGTCGTCACCGGCACGAACGATGCGAGCTACGCCGATGCAGGTGTACGTGCCAACAACGCCGACGCCGCGCACCCTTCCGTCGCGATCGACGTGGCGGCGCTGGGTGGCATGTATGCGGAAAAGATCCGTCTCGTTGGCACCGAAGCAGGTGTCGGCGTCGTCAGCAGTGGCGCCATCGCGGCACAGGCGGGCGACCTTGAGCTCAGCAGCGCAGGCGAAGTGCGCCTGGGTGGCACGACGGTAGCGCTGAACAACGCCACGCTGAATGCAGCCGGACCGGTCACCCTCAGCGGCAACTTCGGCACACAGAGCGGAAACGTCGCGCTCACCGCGCAGGGCCCGCTTACCGTGCGCGGTGGCCTTATCGCCGGTGGTGCGCTAACCGTGAATGTGGCGGGCGATATCGATGCGTCCGGCCGCCTCAACGCGGGCAACAACATCGCAGTATACGCTTCGGGCGCGCTGGCGAACTCCGGTCTCGTCTACGCGGGCCAGTCGTTCGATCTGCGCACGGGAAGCCTGCGCAATACCGGCACCATCGTCGGCACGGGCGATGGTGCGCTGCGTGCCACCGGCAGTATCGACAATGCTGCGGTCGCCGTCTCTGGTGGTCGTCTCGACTTGCAGGCCGCGAGCATCATGAACCGCGCGGGCGCGATCGTGAATGCCGGGACCATGCTGGCCACGACAACAACGGGCGATGTCGTGAATGACGGCAGCCTGGTCGGTAACTCGGGCCTCGCAGTGAGCGCACAAGGTCTCACCAACCGGGGTGAGCTCGGTGCGCAGCAAGGCAGCGCCGCGCTGACCACCACCCGTGACATGCACCTGGACGGTACGACGGTGGCCGGCGCAACGTTGACCCTGCGTGCGGGCGGTGCGGTTATCCAGCAGGGACAGCTCACCGCCAACGGCATCGATGCCGACGTGGGCTCGCTCGATAACCAGGGCGATTTCTACGCGCGGGGTGATGGGCAGGTCCACGTCAGTGGAAACGTTAGCAACGCTGGCGCGCTGTATGCGGACAACCGCCTGGCGCTGAGCGCGGACGGCGCGGTCAGCAACAGCGGCACGCTGCACGCCGGGACGGATCTTGCGCTCTCGGCGACCACGCTGGACAGCAGCAAGCAGATCGACGCCACGCGCGACCTTTCGCTGAACGCCCAGTCGATTCGCCTGGCCGGCAATGTCCAGGGCGGCCGCGACGTGGCTCTCACGGCGAGCGGAATGCTCGAGAACAACGCCGCCGTGATCGCGGGCCGCGACATGGCGGTCAACGCAGGCTCGCTTGCGAATGGCGGTGCACTGTCCGCGACACGCAACCTCGCCCTGTCGACACGCGGGACTGTCTCAGGGGCGGGCCAGCTCTATGCCGGCCAGGCGCTCACGGCGGAGGCCGGTTCGTTGTCGCTTGGCGTTGGCGGTTCGGTCAGTGCAGGTGACTCAGCGATCTTGCATGTGCATGACGGTCTGCAGAACGCCGGCAGCATCGTGGCCGCGAACGCGCTGTCGATCAACGCGGGCTCCATCGATTCCACGGGATCGTTGGGCAGCACGCAGGGCTCGGCCACGCTCAGCACGACCACGGGCGACCTGCATCTTGGCGGCGTGACCTCCACCGCCACGGGCTTCCAGGCGCGCTCCGCGCAGGCCTTCCTGCTCGACGGCAAGCTGACCGGCGCGACGCTCGACGTCGCGTCCGCCAACACGATGACACTGGGCGGGTCCTTCTACACCTCGGGTAACGCGGTGTTCGAAGCGGGCCAGGCGATGCTGTTGGGTGGCGACGCCTACGCGGATGGCGCGCTGAGCCTGCGTGCCGCTACGTCGCTGGCGCAATCGGGCACGACGCATGCGGGCACCGATCTCTCACTACAGGCGGCAAGCCTCAGCACCCAGGGCACGCTGGATGCGGCTCGCGACGTATCGCTTCGCGCAGATACGCTGAACCTGGCGGGCCGAACGCAGGCGGGGCACGATCTCACGCTGACCGTTGCGCAGGAAGTGGCCAACGCGGGCCTGCTCTACGCGGGCCACGTGCTGAGCCTCGATGCGGCGAGTTTCACCCAAGCCGCGGCTGGCGAAGTTAACGCGGCCGGCAAGCTCTCGCTGTCGGTCACGGGCGCCCTGTCGAGCGATGGCGCGCTGATCGGCGGCAACGGGCTGGATGTGCATGCGGGTAGTCTGCGTAGTGGCGGCCAGCTCGGCACCACCGCGGGCGATGTGACGCTCACCACGACGCAAGGTGACCTCGCGCTGGCGGGGACCACCGTGGCTGCGGGGCGTATCGACGCCACCTCCGCGGGCGTGCTGGCGCAGGCAGGCTCCTTCAGTGCTTCATCGGCCGGACTGAACGCCGCGGGCGACCTGACCCTTGGTGGCGACACGTCGGTCAACGGCGCGCTTGCGCTGCAGGCGGGCCGCGATCTGCACAACTCGGGTAGCGTCTATACAGCGGGCACGCTCGATGTGCATGCCGCGCGCGATCTGGATAACCGTGGCAGCATCGCCTCGGAGCAGGCGCTCACCGCCATCGCGCAAGGCGCGTTTACCCAGGACGCCAATAGCAAGCTCCAGTCGAACGGTCACCTCGACGTCCGTGCGGGCAGCATTGATAGTGCTGGCCTGCTGGCCGGTGCACATGACGTAACGGTGGCCTCGCAGGGCGATGCGACCCTGTCCGGTGTCGCGCAGGCGGGCGGCACGCTGGGGGTCACTGCCTCGGGCGGACTGAGCAACGGCGGCAAGCTGCTGGCATCCAGCGGCCTCAGCTTGGATGCCACGCGTATCGGTAACACCGGCGAGATCTCCACGGATGGCGCGCTGTCGCTGCACGCCGCGGGCACGCTCGATAACCAGGGCAACATCTACAGCGGAAAGGCGCTCACGCTCGGCGGCACGGACTTCACCCAGGGTGGCTCGGCCACACTGACGGGTGCTGATGACGTCGGCGTCGATGTCTCGGGTGCCGTGACCAACGCCGGCAAGCTGGTCGCGGCGAAGACGCTTGATGTGAAGGGTGCGAGCGTGGCCAGCACGGGCACGCTCGGCACGCAGCAGGGTGACGTGCATCTGTTGGCACGCCAGGGCGACCTGGTGCTTGGTGGCACCGTCGCTTCGGCGTCGAGCCTTGATGCCACGGCCAGCGGCGCGCTTCGCCAGAGCGGCCAGCTCGCGGCGACGGGCCTGACCCTGAACGCCGCGGGCGATCTCGTGACCCAGGGCGATGTCGCCGCCCGAACCGCCGTGCTCTCGAGCGGCGCCGCTCTGAAGCAGATGGGCACGCTTAGCGCGGAGAGCATCACGCTCGACGGCGTGGCAGTCAGCAACGATGGCCGCACGCTTTCCTCGAACGACCTTACCGTGCACGGGAGCACGGTCGACATCGCGGGCACGCTCGCTGCCGGCCTGAAGGACGACGGCACGCTGGGGACCGTCGGCGACCTGCATGTGCTGGCGGATACCGCGCTCACCGCGCATGGCAGCCTGCTCACGGGTCACGCACTCGATGTCCAGGGCAACACCCTGGATCTGTCATACGGCACGCAACGAGCGGGTGGTGATGCTCTGTTGCTGGCGCGCACGGGCAACATCGACCACACCGGCGGTGACTTTGCAGCAGGTGGCGCACTCACGGCGCAGGCGAGTGGCGCCTTGATCAACCGTGGTGTAGACGGTCACGACGCGCGCCTCCAGGCGAATACGTTGCTGCTATCGGCGGCGTCTATCGACAACGGCCGAGGCAAGCTTCTGCAGACCGGCACTTCAGCGCTCGCGCTGCGCACGGCCGGTACGCTCGACAACACGAGCGGTACCATCGCCAGCAACGGCAGTGATCTGACGCTGCACGGCAGTCGTGTCGTCAACAACGGTGGTACGGTGCAGCTGGCCGGCACGGGGACACTTGATGTCAGCGCCGACCAGGACGTGGATAACCGACAGGGCACGATCATCGGCAACGGCACCACCCAGGTGTCCGCTGCCACGACCCTCGCCAACGATGGCGGTCTGATCAACGCGCAGGGCGCCACCACGATTGTGGCGGGTTCGCTGAGCAACACCGCGAACGGTGCTATCTCGGGCACTTCGCTGGGCGTGACGGTTACCAACGGCGTGAACAACGCCGGTGGCCTGCTCCAGGCGACGACGGGCAACGTCGGCGTCACGGCGGGTTCGCTTGCCAACGCGGGCGGCACCATCCAGTCCGTTCCGGGTGCGGTGACCCTCGGCGTAGGCGGCACGCTGGACAACGGAAGCGGCATCATCGCTGCCGGCGGTCTGGCGACGCTCAACTCCGCGCGCCTCATCAACGCCGGCACCATCGCCGGCGGCCAGCTTACCGTGTTGGCCACCGATACCGTGGCCAACACCGGCCGCCTGCAAAGCCTCGGCGCGCTTGACTTGCGTGCCAACAACGGCCTCAACAACAACGGCGGTGCGATCGAGGCCAACGGCGCGACCACGCTCAACGCGGCATCGATCTCCAATGTCGGCGGCCGTATTTCCAACGCGAGCACGGCGCTTACCCAGGTGAATGCCACGGGAGGCATTGATAACCGTGGTGGCACGCTGGGCGGGCAGGGCGATGTGAACCTGTCGGGCACGTCCGTCTCAAACACGCAGGGCGGCACGCTGGTCGCGGCCGGCAACATGACGCTCGGCACCGGCCAGTTCGACAACACCAGCGGCAATGTGTACGCCGGCAACACCTTCAACTTCGTTAACGCCGGTGCCTCGGCGAACAACACCAACGGCAAGATCACTGCCGGCCGCCAGCTCAACCTCACCCTGGCCTCGCTCAACAACAGCGGCGGCACTGTGCAGGCGGGCATCGATGGCGTGGGCGGTGTGGGCAACGTCGCACTGGACGTGCACAGCATCAGCGGCCAGGGCAGCATCATCGCCAACAACACGCTGGGCATGCACCTGGTGGGTGACTACATTCAGTCTGCGGGGTCGAGCATCAAGGCCAACGGCGGCTTCAGCCTGGCCGTGGACGGGCAGTTCATCAACAACGGCAGCATCCAGGCGGTGAACGGGCTGACGATCAGCGCGGCGAACATCACCAACAACACAGGGGCACTGCTTAACTCGGCCAACACCCAGCTCAACACCGGCGGCACCATCACCAACGCCGGCAACATCGAAGGCAATACGGTCGGCCTGCACGCGGGCACGGTGAACAACACCGGCAGCATCATGGGCGACAACGTCACGATCCAGGCCGCTACGGTGATCAACGGTGCTGACTTCGGCCAGGCTACCGGCAACGCCGACTACCAGAGCGGGACTATCGCCGCGACGAACAGCGTAGATATCTACACCAGCTACCTGCTCAACCGTGACGCGCAGATCTTCAGCGTCGGCAGCATCAACGTGGCGGGGGCGGGGCGTAACGGTCAGGGGCTTTTCGACACCCGCGCCGGCCAGATCGACAATATCTCCGGTTCGATCCAGGCCCAGGGCAGCATCCTGCTCGCCGCGAACCAGATCAATAACGTACGCCGCGTGCTCAACACCACGAGCCATACGCTGACCGCAGAGGAATCCGCAGCGTCGCAGCCGTTGCCGCGCTCGGATTACAAGCATACGGTCAACAAGGTCCAGGAGTTCGAGACGTATACCGAGTACCACACCATCGACGAGACGGTGGTGAACGCTGCCAGTGCGCAATCGCAGATTGTGGCGGGCGGCAATATCTCGCTGTATGGCTCGGTGACCAACAATACCTCGACCATCGCCGCGAACGGCTTCCTCGCCGTGAATCAGCAGGGTGCGGGCGGCGGTACAGGCATGGTGTTCGGTAACGAAAATGTTGCCAACCAGTCCCTGGCGGCCGGACGCACGATCCAGGCCGTGGCGGTGACGCACCATATTGGCTGTGGCTGGGAGCCGGATCTCTGCCAGGACAACGATTTCGACACGTACAGCTATCGGCCCGATACCGATCCGTCGCACTACATCCACGACAACTACACCGCCCTCGGCGCGGTGATGTCGGGTGCGCAGGGCGTTTCCATCGGTGGAGTGAACGTCTCTAACGGCGGGGTGGCCGCGGACGGCCGCTCGGTTGGCAACACCCGCCTGGATCCCAACGCGCAGGCGATCGGCCTGTCGTCGGTGAACAAGGGCAATGCGCAGGGTGCAGCCGGCCTGCCGGTGGGCGCGCAAGTCGATCCGGCAACGGGCCATGCGCCGCAGGTGCTGGGCGGTGCCGGCCAGCCGCTGGCGGGCGTGACCCTGCCAACCGGTGGCATCTACAGCGTGCGCGGTGGCGATAGCGTCTCTGTGGATGGGCCCACGGTGGGCGGCCAGATCACCGCGGCGTCGGCGGGTTCGCGTAGTGCCGTGGGCGGTGTGGACGCGGGTGCGCTCTCGGCCTCGGCCACGGGCGCCTCGGCCCGTTACGCCGGGATGTTCGGCAACGCCTACCTCGCCGCACTGCTCGGCCATGCGCCGAGCAGCAACTACCTCATCGAGACCAACGCGCGCTTCGCCGACTACAGCCAGTTCATCAGCA
Source organism: Luteibacter pinisoli (assembly GCF_006385595.1). NCBI lineage: Bacteria > Pseudomonadati > Pseudomonadota > Gammaproteobacteria > Lysobacterales > Rhodanobacteraceae > Luteibacter > Luteibacter pinisoli. Next base: position 3,887,035 of record NZ_CP041046.1, on the reverse strand, counting down.
GTGACTTCCTGCTGGACAAGCTGGGGCTGGACCCGGCGCGCACGATGATGCGCCTGGGCGATGGTTTCTATGAGCAGCAGCTGGTGACCAACCAGGTGACGCAGCTCACTGGCCGCACCTACCTGGCCGACTACAGCAGTGGCCTGGAGGAATACCAGGCGCTGATGAACAACGCCACGCAGGTGGCCCAGGCGATGAACCTGAGCGTGGGCGTTGCGCTTACCGCCGATCAGGTCAGCGCGCTGACCCAGGACATGGTCTGGATGGTGCAGCAGACCGTCGATGGCCATGAGGTGCTGGTCCCGGTGGTCTACCTCGCCAAGGGCGGCTTGGGCCTCACCGCCCAGGGCGCGGTGATCGCGGGCGGCGATGTGAACATCAACGCCACGGGAACGCTTTCAAACGACGGCACGATCCGTGGCGAGAACAGCACGCTGCTGACGGCGAAGGATCTGCTTAACAGCGGCCGTATCTCCAGCGGTGGCCTCACGGCGATCAACGCTACCGGCAATATCACCAACCTCAATGGCCGTATCGACGGTGCGGGCGTAAGCCTCGTAGCCGGTGGCGATATCCGTTCGGAAAATGTGGGTGGGCTTGTCGGGCGCGGCATGGATGCGTCGAGCATCACTGCTACGCAGGGCCTGCAGATCAGCGCGGGGAACAACCTTTCGTTGAGTGGGACCAAGATCACGGCGGGCGGCGATGCGCTGCTTTCGGCGGGACATGACCTGACCCTGGCGGGGCAGGGCGTCACGGCGGGTGGCAGTCTCGCGCTGGCGGCGGGCAACAACCTGTCGCTGGAATCGAGCCTTACCACCACGCATCCGTACGCGTGGAGCAACTCGCTTACCGGGACGCAGGTGCAGGGCATCACGCTGAGCGCTGGCAACGGTATGTCGCTGATGGCCGGCAACGACCTCAGCCTGTCGGCCACCACGCTGAGGGCGGGGGGCAACGCGTCGCTGCAGGCAGGTAACGACCTGACCGTGGGCGCTGTGCAGAGCGGCACCCGCTGGAAGACGGAGACGACCAGCAGCTCGATCGACGCGGGCGGCTCACTGCTGCTCCAGGCGGGACATGACCTGGGCGTACAGGCGAGCACGTTGAAGTCTGGCGGCGACATGGGTGTGCTCGCCGGCCACGATCTGTCGCTGACCGCGACCACGAACGGCAGCGCCACCAAGGTGACCCACGACGTTACGACGCTGGATGCGGGTGGCAGCCTCGCGGTGGCCGCTGGCCACGATGCGACGCTGGAAGGCACCCAGCTCAAGGCAGCCGGCACGGCCGCGATCCAGGCGGGCAACGACCTCACGCTGACCACCGTGACGGACAGCCAGACCAGCACCGCCAACTGGAAGGAAGGAAAGAAGAAGATCACCCAGACCACCACCGACGAGACGGTGCGCGGGGTGACGCTGGAGGCCGGAAAGGGCGTCCAGATCGCGGCGGGCCATGACGTCAATCTCGAGTCGGCAACCGTGAATACCACTGGTGACCTGACCGTCGCCGCGGGCCATGACCTGAACCTGACGACAGCCGATGAAACGCACACGGTTGTCACCGATACAAAGAAAAAGAAGGGCGGCCTGCTTAGCAGCAAGACCACGACGACGCATGACGAGGTCTCAGAGACGTATGCGATTGGCACAGGGCTGACCGGTGCCAACGTCAACCTGATTGCCGGTAACGACCTTAACGCGACGGCCGCCAAGGTCAGTTCGGATGGTGCCATCGCGCTATCCGCCGGTCACGACGTGAACCTCATGGCGGGCGAAGACGTTTACGACGAGGGCCACAGCAGGACGGTGACGCGGTCGGGTATGACGCGCGGCACCCTACCGGCGGACTGGAACTACCAAAAGCAGACAAAGGCAAACGCGGATGTCAGCGAAGATCACGTTGCTATCGGCACGACCCTTAGTGGCGACTCGGTCACGGTCAGCGCCAGGCACGACATCAACACCGAGGCAGCGCAGATCGCGGGCACCCACGATGTAACGCTCGCGGCTGGGAACAACCTCAACATTGGTACGGCTCTCTCCACGCATGCCGAAGGACACGAACAAAAGGTCTCCACCTCTGGGTTCATCCAGGACGGGCTGCACGTCACCATTGGCAACCAGAAGCAGAAGGGCACACTGGATGTTACGCAGGTGGATGCGACGGGTAGCCTTGTCGGAAGCACTGATGGGCGTGTAACGCTGGCCGCAGGACAGGATGTCCATATCACAGGGTCGGATGTCATCAGTCATGCTGGGACGTCGATCGTTGGGCAGAATGTGACGATTGATGCGGGGCTGGGGAGCGTAGATACGCGTCAGACCCAATCAGTTCACTCTGGCGGAATTAACGTAGGCCTGACTGGAGGAGCTGTTGCCACCGCTCAGGGCATCTACGGGTCTGCGCACGCGGCAAGCCAAACGGATGACGACCGACTCAAGGCGCTTTACGCCGCGCGCGCTGCATACGGGGTGTACGACGCCGTCTATGGGAATGACGATCAGGACTCGAACGGTTCGAATGGCCTGAGCGTACGTATTGGCCTAGGCGCGAGTACAGTCAATAGCCACACCAATTCCCACGACGATACGACAGGTGCAAGCCATATTCGTAGCGACGGCGATGTCAGCATTGCTGCGGGCAACGGCGATCTCAACGTCATCGGGAGTGCCATTAGCGGCAAGGATGTAGCGCTTGCGGCAACGGGTGATCTGAATCTCATTAGCCAGCGAGAGACGCATTCCCAGAATAGCGGTAGCGCAAACGCCAGTGGTGAACTCGGATTTAGCATCGGCAGCCAAACTGGCTTCTACGTGACGGCGAGCGTTGGTAAGGGCATTGCTCACGGAAATGGTTCGACTAACGCCAATACGTCAGTTAATGCGTCCGAGACGCTTACCCTTCTGTCCGGAAACGACACGAACATCCTGGGCGCCCAGGCGAGGGGGCAAACCGTTGTCGCCGCGATAGGTGGCGACCTGAATATTGCGAGTCAGCAGGCTACCAACGACTACGCAAGTCAGTATTGGCAGGTGGGCGGAACGTTCGTCTATGGATATGGTAGCCAGGTCAACATCGCTGCCGGGAAGACTACGAGCAACTACAAGAGCGTCGATGAGGTTAGTGGCATTGGTGCTGGGTCTGGCGGATTCAATATCTACGTTGGCGGTAACACCGATCTAAAGGGTGGGGTGATCGCTAGTTCATCGGAAACATCGAAGAACGTCCTTAACACCGGCTCGATCTCCTTTAGCGACATCGAGAACAAGGCGGAATATCATTCCGCGAGCGCCAGCGTATCCGCTGGCGGCGGCAATTTTTCCGGAAGCATTGGTCTTCCCCAATCGAAGGATACTGCCAGCACAACGCGCGCCGGTGTTGCCGACGGCGCGCTTATCGTTCGCAACCAGCCGGACACTGACCTGAGCGCCCTGGATCGGAAGCCCGATATTGACGCAGGTGGCCTGAAGCCGATCGACGAGAAAAAGCTCGCGCAGGACCAGGAAGCATTCCAGGTCGCGACACAGCTTGGCTTCTCAATTACGAAGGACATCGTGAAGTCACAGCGCGATGAGGCCTATTCCCGACTCCAGGATGCTTCAAGTGATATGCAGGCTGCGACGAACGATGACGAGCGCGCAGCCGCATCAGCCAAGCGTGACGCCGCTCTGTCGGACCTGAATCACTGGACCGATGGCGGCTCGTATAAGATCGCGGCCGATGTTCTTGTTGGCACCGTCTCTGCGTACCTCGGTGGCGGAAAAGCCGTCGCTGGTGCCGCAGGTGCGGCTGCCAATGACGAATTCCTGACGGCCATCAGTGTTGGTCTACAGCGGAATGGTATTGACGCTGATAAGGCCGAAAGCAGCGGATTGATGACCCTTGCCGCCATCGGTCTTGGGTATGGCGTAGGAACGGTGGTGGGGAGTGGATCCACCGGCGCTGCGACGGGGGACGCAGCCCAGACCTACGGCTTCTATGATTATCGAGATGGTAAAGTTCAAACGTTGAAGTGGGCGCACGATAGCTTGACGGCTCTCACTGGTGGCGATGACGCCGTGAGCGCCGCCCGTCAGCACATCATCGACGAAGCGATTAAGAACGGCGCCGATCCCGTGGCTCTCGCTGCGGCGCTCACGGCACCCGGCGTAAGTGAGGACTTGAATGGGCTGGCGGTCGTCGAGGCCACGTCGTACAAGATGTACGGTGGAACGTCCTTCAATGATCTGTCCGATAGTCAAAAATCAGCGGTGCTGGAGGCCATTGGTGGCACTGTCACTGTCGGGCCGATCGAACATCAGGGCCAGGGCGCGGATGTCGCTGACTCGGCAGCTTCGCCGACCTCACAGGGCAGTAGCGCAGATGCGATCAGCGGAAACATTCGGGAGGCCGCCGGATCGGCTCTCACCTATGTGGTGGTCAGTGGCGAGAAGGGGGTCGAGAAGGCAGTCAACTGGGTGGGTGCTGACAACGCGGAGGCATTGGGCTACGCCGTCGCTCTCGCTACCTCAGGGCCCGCAAAGTTCGGTTTCGGTCTTATTCTGGACAAATCGGGTGTCACCGGCCAGATCCAGGCGGTAAAGCAGGAGTATCTCGTCGATCCGGCGGCCAACTGGATCGGAGCCTACGGCTTTAACGCGCAAACCCCCGAGCAACTCAATGCGGTGCATCCGGCATCGAATACCGTTGCATCCGTTGGGGTTGACTCGGTCCTCGCCATGGTTGGTGGTGCGATAAAAGACAGCGCAAAATCCATAGTCCAGCAGTCGAACGGCTTCTCCGATAAGGTCGGTTCCGCAGAGGAATCAATCTTGAATGGGGTGGATCGTCCCACCGCAAAGCAATCCGAGGTCGACGTCGGAAAGGATCTGGGTGAGGGTGCCAGGCCGCAAGTCAGCTACAAGGATGGTGAGGAGGTAAAATACGGTACGCCCGGGAGCGTCAGGCCAGATTGGTGCCAGGGGACTACCTGTAGCGTTGAAGTAAAGAACTACAATCTGACGACGAATGAGCAGGGTTTGATCAGCAGCATCACAACCCAGGCTAAGCAGCGGGTAGACAACCTGCCTGAGGGAATGGTGCAGAAAGTCGTGATCGACATACGCGGACAGAACGTCGATTCAGATCAGGTTCGTCGAATCACGAAGGCCATTGTCGAGAAGTCAGGTGGCGTGATCAAAGCCGAAGATATTCAGTTCAAGAGGTGATTCATGGCGGTGGGCTTTATTGGCGGTAGTTACATGTACGACCTTGGGGATCGAGAGCGGATGTTGACGCTGTCTCGACTCGTCAAGGAAGTTGCGTCTACACATCCTCACGGCGACGACCTTCATGAAAAGATATTTCGGACGTTCGTGCCGCTTTCGGATCTTCCTGAAGCGAGGACTCTGATGCAGCACGTGCGAGAGACTCTCCGTGGCGCGCGTTTCACGGGAGACGGTCCGTCATACGGCCGGCCGTATGACGAAGCCGTATTTGGTCCTTACTTCGACGCTTTTGAAGAGTGCGCGCTTTCTTGCGCCGATTTTTTTGAGGATTGGGGGAAACTGAAACCTGTCCGAGTGGCGCGCGTCGATATGCCTGCGTACCTGGCAGACACGGGACGGTCGCTAGAAGAAATCGCGGCTCTCTCCGGCTTCGATGAGCCGTTCTGGGCAAAAGTAAGCGACTAGCTCTATGATTTCCTGTGAAATATATTGTGAGGATGCGGGTCGCCCATGATTACTCCCGAATTCGTAAGCGAAGAGCGCGGAGAGTTCATCTTCGTATCGAACCACAGTCTGTCGAGCGATGAGCACGTTTCCCGGAGTATTGAATACAACCGGGCACGCATCCTTAATGCACGAGCGCATTTGCCCGCCCATCTTTCTCGTTGCCGTCTCTTCTACGACGTCAGAGGTCAGAACGTCACCGAGGACATCTTGGGGCGCCTCTCCACCGGATTGAGCGATCTGTGTGCCGTGGAGATCAAGCGCTGATGGGTATGCAAATTCTTATCGAAGACACGAATGCGGCTCTTGTCGCGCAGGCGCTTTCCGATGCGGGCATCTCGTCTGAAGTATTTCCTGTCTCAGACGGGCGCGTCGGGGTCTCGATACCGACCGCAGTGATCGACTCCGTCGGCGAAGACTTGGTGTCGAAAGTATTGAGCATATTCACCTACGTCGACTTGTGGTCGGGTGAGCGCTCACTGCGGCGTGGGTAGGGAAGTCTGACGGCAGGTCGATTTCAGCTGAATCTTGAGGCCGCCATGAGTGACCTATCCGAGTTTGAACTCAAGGTCCTGCGATTGGCCTTGCGCGGCGATGAGCCCTGGCGACACGCCCTGCGTAGTCAGGTTCCGCATCTTTCGGTCGACCGGCGCGAGGTCTTCGCCGGTGGAGCGACCACTCACTTCACGAGCGCCGGCCCCATCGTTGGGGTCGTCGTTCCGCGAGGAGAGGACGGACTACCGGTTAAGTCCTATCCGCCGACCGTCACCGCAATACGGGACGATCCCGTCCCTGGACTGGCTAGTTTCGTTGTGTGGGTCGGCCAGGAGGGAACTATCGTTGAGCTCGAAGCCTTCTCTCTGGTCGATGACGCCTGGCCGGAAGAGCCGGAAGTCGGGTTCCACTCATTCCAGGACGACGCAGGTAACTTGCTCGACATCCCTGTGGGGTCTTAATACACACTTGATCGGCCGGGGCGCCGCTGAGACGAGTTGGTCGCTGCAGTCGCCCGTGCCGCAGCCTCGGTGCGCTGCATCACTCAGCTGCGAAGGAAAGCAGATCAACGTATGCCAGTAACTAATCGCCTTAGTCCGTGGGTCATCAGGTGTCTTCTGCTCCTACTCTGTGGTGGGCTTGCCGCATCCTCATTCCTTGTGATTGCTCTGTTCAATGGCGGCGCGTTCATAAGGCAGTGGCGCGGTCTCCTGGGATTCTTTGCCATCGGAGTTCTCGTGACGGCCATCTTGGGCCTCCCGCTCCTCTTCGTGGTCGATCGCTGGTTCAAGTTCCGTGGTCGTTACATTCTGGGAGGTGCCCTATACGGTCTGATTTTTTGGCTACTCGTCGACTCTCCGATCTTTCCTAAGGATTGGCCCACTTGGCTCGATCGACACTTTTTGCTGCACTACGCGATTCCACGCGCGACCGCACACGTTATATATGGCGCGGTCTTCGGCATCGTTTTCACGCTAATGGTTTGGGCTGCTGAGGGTAGAAGGCGAAGTGCATAACGATGACTCAACGGTGCGAGCGTCTCTACGTGTTGAGATCTTTAGCCGTCGAACTGTCGGTCGATGCATCCGACTTGGTCGCGGCGTCCGTCGTCTGAACGTCGGTCCACGCATCCTGAAGATGCATATCCATAGCCTCCAGCCGGCTCTTGGTCAGCGTCGACGTCCAGGTTAGAAAGTAGAACAAGAGCAACAGGAACCCGAACAGGCCGTCGATCCAAGTAATGGCGTGGCCTTCGAGTATTTGCCGACCCTGGAAGTAGACCGCCACCAGGACGGGGACGATGCCCAGCGTCGATATGCTTCCCGCAAGCAGCGGAAGCTTCTGGGTATACCGTTCCCGGCGGTACTTGGACATGGAGGCATGCTTGCTCAGTACGTCCCGTGGCTGACCGATCAGCCACGTGCGAATCTGGAAATGGTAGGGAAAATCGTGGTCGAGCTGGCCTGCAAAGTCTTCGAAGGGCCTGAGCAGGCTGACGAACTCCCGGCGAGAGAACCAGAAATTGATGGCAACACCTCCGATCTCTACGGCCAGTAGGAGAAGCATCAACGCCACTTGCACCTTACCGTTGATCGGCAGCTTCGCAACGACGAGCGTTCCTGCGTAGGCCAGCAATGAGACGAGGAATCCGATGGCAGGTAGGCGTCGCCTCTTGGGCGGCGCCGAGTCGTAGTCCGGGATAGCGCTAAGCCGGCGGTTCAGCTCAGTGAAGCTAAGTGGCGTTTCCATCGAGCCCAACGCGTTATCGGGCACCTGAGAGGTGGCTACCGCATCAGGCGCCATGGTGAGCATCGAAATCCCTGTCATGTCTCACGGCCTCAATAGGCTGGCTTCCCCGTGGTCGCCACTGCCGGACGAGAATATAGCCCGGTCAGCGAACGAGCCGGAAGCATCCGACACCACACCGGCCGAGCTGTCAGAGTTCCAAAAACCCCCGCTGGATCGCCAACGTCACCGCATGCGTCCGATCACTCGCGTCCAGCTTCCCAAGAATGCTCCGGATACGCGACTTGATCGTCTCTTCCGACACCCCGAGTGCCTCGCCGATTTCCCTGTTGCCGTAACCCATCGCGGCCAGTTTCAACACGCTGAGCTCGCGCTTGGTCAGCTGTTCGGAACCCGCATGCGTGGCGATATCCCGGCGTAGGTCGGTCCCGAGCACCTGGCGGCCGTCGAGCGCGGAGCGGATGGCGCTGAGGATTTCGCTGGTCGTTGACGATTTCAGAAGGTACGACGTGGCCCCCAGGGCCAGCGCCCGCATTACGCGGGCATCGCCGGGGTAGGTGGTCAGCACGACGATGACCGCCTTGCGGTCGATTTCCCGGATGGCCGCGATGGCCTCGATGCCGTTCATCCGCGGCATCTGCAGGTCGATCAGCGTGACGTTGGGGCGGTGTTCCCGGAACAGGTCGACGGCCTCGAGGCCGTCCCCCGCCTGCGCGGCGACCTGCATGCCTGCCTCCAGCGACACCGCATGGGCGAGACCCTCCCGCATGGCGGGGTGGTCGTCGGCGATGAGTACGCGGATGGGCGAGGGTGTGGTCATGTCCTTTCATTCTCCGGGACCGGTGGCGGCCTCCGCAACGCTCGAAAGAGGCATTTTCCGCACGTGCATTTTTTGCCCATAACGAGGGTATCGGGGGCGTGAACGGCCCGGGCCTAATGCGCCCATAGGCCGTCCATGAACGATGCAGGAGACCCGCATGCGACCCGATATGTCAGCGACACTACGCACGCTTCCGTCCGCCGGGGTCCTCGTCGCACCGCCGCAGGGCACCGTTACCGCACACACCGGCCCGGTGTTGGATCGCCTCCTCGATACGCTGTGGTCGCGCCAGGCCCTGGACACGATCGACTACGCAGGGACATCGGGCGAGCCACTTCTTGTCGCCTACTGCAACGAGCCGGGCAGGCCGACCTCGGGCCTTGTCCTTCGCCCGGTGCCCGGCAGCCACGACGACATGCCCATAGCGGCACGGCTGGCGGCGATCCTCGTGCGCCTCCTTGAGCAGCATCCTGCCTCGGTCGGTGCCTCGCTTGAAGTGGCCCAGGCCTTGCGTCTGGCGTCGCTGGCGCTGCCGCCCGCTCCGCCACAGCCGAAACCTCAGCCCGCCCGCCAACTCGCCGAGTGGCAGCGGGTACAGGCCGTGGCGTACATGGATCACCACCTCGCCGATGGCTTCGTCACGGCCGACGTCGCTGCGCGGTGTGGCATGTCGTCATCGCGCTTCTCCGCGGCATTCCGGGTGAGCTTCGGCATCAGCGTGCGGCAGTGGGTCATCCATCGCCGTGTCCAGCTTGCCCAGCGGATGCTTTCGAATGAAGACGTCACCCTGGAAGCCGTGGCGGCTGCCTGCGGCTTTAGTGAGCAATGCCATTTCAATCGCCAGTTTGCCCGCGTGGTGGGTGTGCCGCCCGGCACGTGGCGCAGGCGGCACAGCACGATGGCCGCGTGACACCTGTTCGCCCGTTCCTTCCCTTGCCTTGAGACGACGATGAATAACCTTCTGGAATTTGCCCTCCGCGCCGCTGGCGGCATGGAGCGATACAACGCGTTCTCTTCCGTTTCTGCCCGCCTGCACCATTCGGGTGTGTTGTGGGCGCTCAAGCAGCGCGAGGGTGTTCTCACGGATGCGACGGTGACGGCCGACCTCAAGAAGCAGGTGGTCTCGCACACGCCGTTCCTGCCATCGGGAGACCATTCCCTGTTCACGCCCGGCCGCGTCGCCCTGCTGAACGCCGAGGGCGCAGTCACCGAGACCCTGGACGAACCGCGTGCGTCCTTTGCCGGGTTTGAACTCAACACGCCCTGGTCCAACACGCAGCTCGCTTACTTCGCGGGCTACACCATGTCGACCTATCTTCGCCTGCCGTTCGTGCTTGCTGGCGACGGCATCGTCACGGAGGAGATCGAGCCGTGGCATGTCGACGGCCAGCCCTGGCGCCGGCTTCGCGCGACGTTTCCCGATACGTTCGCCACCCACAGCAAGGTGCAGACGTTCTACTTCGATGCCGATGGCCTTTGCCGTCGCCATGACTACGAAGTGGAGATCCAGGGCAACAATGCGGCGGCCCGTTATATCTCCGACTACGTTGCGGTGCAGGGCCTGATGATGCCGACACGCCTGCGGATCTTCCCGCGCACGGAGGACAACACCTCGGTTGCCGAGCCGCTGATCGTCGGCGTGGACCTTTCGGACTTCCGTTTTACGTAACCGTCCGCCGGGCCGATGCGGCAGCGATGGCGATGGTCAGTGTCAACGACGTTCCCTTCGCACTGCTTGCCATGGCAAAGTCCGCGCCCGCGGCAATGGCACGCTCGCGCATAATGACCAGCCCCCAATGGCCCGGCCGACGGCCTGCCTCGAGCACGTCGGCCGGCAAGCCGCACCCGTCGTCCTGCACCGTTGCCCGCAGCGTGCCGGCCGAGAAGTCGATGGTCACCATGACCCTCGCCGCCTGCGCATGCAGGAACGCGTTGTGGATGGCTTCCCTGAGGATGTCGAGGACGGGCACCTGGACCGCATCCGGTAGCTCGGTTTCCTCGCCCACGACGAACAGTTCGAAGGCCGTCTCCGAGGCCTCCTCGTGATCGTCGCCGATCAGGCGCAGCGCATCGGAGAGCGACATGCCGCCCTGGCCGACGCTACGTAACGCGACCACGCGCGCACGGCCTTCCAGGACGATGCCCTTCATCTGCCGGGACACGACCTTGATGCGCTCGCGCATCGATTCAGGAACGGTGGTGTCGAGTTCCCAGCCGGACAGGCGGATGGCGATGGCCTGCGTGCCCTGGAGGATGGAGTCGTGGAGTTCGCTGGCAATGCGGTCGCGCTCGGCCAGCTTCGCGTTGATGCGCTCACGATGCCGTTGTCGCACGGACCGCATGCGGAGCGTGTAAAGGATGAACAGGGCAGCGAGGCACGCGAGGCCGACGAGGCAGCGGAACAAAAGCGTCTCGGTGAACGCGGGCGTCCGCACGATCGTCGACGAGGACACCACCGGTGACCACTCGCCTTCGCTGTTCCGCGCCTGTAGCTCGAACTGGTAGCTGCCGGGTGCCAGCTGGTCGAACCGGACCGTATCGGCACCGTCCGCGTCGTGCCAGGTGTCATCGCTGCCGCGCAGGCGATAGCGCAGCTGCACATGTTTTGGGTCGTCCAGCGACAGGCCGGTAAACGCCACTTCGAGCGATGCATCGCCGGGAGGCAGCGTCGCGCCGTGCGAGGGCAGGGGGCCGTGGTGTCCACTCGCAAGGGAAAGGATCACCGGTCGCACCGGCGAGGGTGGCTTGACGGTGGCCGGATCCACGGTGACGAGGCCCAATGCGCCGGCGGCCCACAAGAGGCCTTTGGCGTCGACCGTGAGGCTGGTGAAGCTGCGCGATTGCTGGGCACCACCGGCCAGGCCGTCATCGTTGGTTAGGATGCGGTAACCGGCGTCGTTGGCGCGGCCTTCCATAACAGCCTTGAAGGCTTCGCCGTCGATACGTACCAGGCCGGCACGGCCATAAGCCCAGAGTGCGCCGTCGGCCGTTCTCGCCAGTCCGGTGACGCCGCGCAGGATGCCGGGCGTCCTCAATCGCAGCGGATGGAAGGCCTTGCCGTCGAACCACGCGACGCCTTGTTCGCCGCCCGCGATGAGCGGTTTGCCCGGAAGGAGTGCCGTGACGGCGCCCAGGCCGGTGTCGTAGGTGCCGCCTTCAACGACGTGACCGTCCTTTACGTCGCGCAGCTTGCCGTCGGCGTAACCGAACCAGGTGCGTCCGGCGTCATCGTTGCCACCGACGGACGGTGACTGCTTCGGAAAGCCTTCCGCAGCGCCGACGGGCGTCCACGCCTGCGGCGTGACAAGGAACAGGCCCATGTCTGCCAGGCCGACCCACGCGCGATCGTTGCCGGCAGGGAGTGCGACCAGCGTTAGTACATCATTGGCTTTGTCGGGGCGCGCGGACCACGGAACGAGCCGGTTGCCGTCGACCACGCTGAGTGGCCCGGAGCGATCCACATGCAAGACCTTTCCATTCGGCCATCGCGCCAGGGCGTGGGTATGCGCGCCCCGTGCCACGACGACGCGCCCGGTGGGTGTGAAGCGGACGAGGTCGTCGCTCTTCCAGTTGGACTCGGCGCCGGCGAGCATGCTGCCGTCGTCCATCGGCATCAGGGTGAAGTAAAACGCTTCGTAGCCCATATCCATGGGGCGGACATCGGTGGGGTGGAAGCGGACGAGCCCGTCCTTGCCGCCGACCCAGAGATTGCCTGCACGGTCCGCGAGGAGACTCATGGCGGACAACCCGTCCCGGCCCTCAGGGAGCCGGTAGAGGGCCGGGGCGCTCATGGAGCCCTGGGCGGGATCGAGGCCTTCGCGTCGCAGGCAGAGGCTCGGGCATCCCTGCTGCATCGACCAGAACGCGCCTCGACCGTCGTTAGCGAAGATGCTGCTTCCTGAGCCGATGGCCAGGTTCCCCGCGGTGAGACCGGGCAGCAGCTCGAAGCCTGCCTTGCGTGTCCGCCACATGCGGCCGTCGGCGGTGCCGAAGAGATGCTGCTCCGGCGCCGGATCCACGCCGCTGACGCGCTCGAACGCGTTGGATCCGGGCGCCAGGCGATAGACGCCGTCGGCGGCGTTCACGATGAGCGCGCCGCTGGCATCGAGGGTGGCGCCGTCGACGGGTGTTGCGGGTAGGCGCCACGACGGCGCGTGGCACAGCGTCCAGTGGTCGCCGGTCAGTGTGAAGAGTTTCCCTTCGGCGGCGGCGAACACACGGCCGCTGCCGTCGAACATCACGCCGTCGACGCTGTCGGCGGGTAAGCCGTCTGGGCGGGTGGCCGTGACGCCGTCGGCGGCCAGGTGCATGACCACGGCTCCGCCATACATGACGAGAAGCCCGCCATCGGGCAGCGCGGCCATGTCGGTGACGCCGCGCGAGCCCGGAAACGTATCCGGTAGGAGGTCATGCGCGGCGAACGTCTGGCCGTCGAAGCGGAACAGGCCCGACGAGGTACCGAGCCACAGCCAGCCGTCCTTCGTCTGCGCCATGGAGCGGATGTCGCCAGGCGCCCCGTCGCGGGTCCGCCACTCGCTGGTGACGTAGCCGGGGATGTCCGCTGGGGTGGCGAGCGCCGGGGCCACGGGCATGGCCCCCAGAAGCAGGGCCAGGATCGTCCGCGACGGCGCCCAGTCAGCGAAGCGTCTGTTCCACCGCACGAATCCCACCCCTCGATTGCAAAGCCTTTCCGGAATCGTGCAGGGCAATGCTTGCTGATGCAAGCGTTTGCGGTCCTGCCCGAAGGCATGGGTATCCTTGCCTTTGGCGGGTTAGGGGAGTTCGCATGGATAACGGGGGAATAGGCTTTCTACTCGGCGCCGTGCCTGGCGTCGCCTTTGCACTGCGGAACATGCTCTGGTGGGTCAGGTCGGTTGCCGAGGCGAGGAAGATGGTGCAGGAGCGAGGGGAGCGCTTCGACGTCCGTGACGATATTTCGGCGACGAGCGGCTTGATATTCAAGGCGTTGGAATCAATCAGGGCGAGCGATGGACCCGCTGTGCGGGAGGCTAAAGAAATGCTTCTGGCACGACGTGACAAGTTCTACGCAAATCACTTGACGGCCATCTTCCTCCTCGGTGGGCGCACGCTCATAGGGGCATTTTTAGGTGTGCTGTATGGGCCTTTGATACGTTCACTGTCGTGATTCACCGCGTCGACGCGAGTGACGAGGGCATAAGGGTGGCGTAGCGATCGGCCCCCTTCTCGGTAAGACCAGTTACTTGTCGCGAAGGATCAACGATTTACGAGTCACGTGCCGCAGTTGCATCGTGATTTTTTGACCTATGGGGCCACGAACTCGGTACGCTGAAAGCCCATGGCATGGCAAGGAGCGCGACGTGGCGACGCAGAAAACTCTCGACAAGGTTCGGGCGGTGGTGGCGAGTTGCTTGAACGTTCCTATTGAATCCGTCTCAGAGGATGCACGTTTGACGGATTGGGGGGATCTGGGGCCGGCTATAATAGAGGATGCTCTGAGCCAGGCATTTGGTTTTAACCGGCCCTCAGACGATGCTGATAGCGACGGTTCGCCAATGGTGGTCACCATTGACGACCCTTTTTCGCAGTCAGGTTCCCTTCGTGACGTGGCCGATTGGATTGAAGGATTGCAGAGAGGCTAGCGTTGATAGGTGATCAGATTATGAGCGCGCCTTTCTCGCTCAGCGCCACGCGGCTGGGCGAAGCATCGCTTCCCTGATCATCGCGATGGGATCGAGCGAAAAGCGGAGGTGGTGCTGACCTGCAGGCATGCAGATGGCCCTGAACAGGCCATTCGCTCGGAAATGCTGGGCCTCCTCGCCATCGACTGTGGCAACCCACCCAGGAAAGTCCAACTCGCTCACTACGACCCAGGCCGGCGCGGAGCTCTCTACGGAAAGCAGCTGCTCATTGTTGCCCCATCGCGCCGTCCGAACCTTTGACCTGCCCTGGCATATCCTCGCGGCACGCGCGATGGCTTCATCTTCGCCTGGCCTGCGCGCGGTGAGGATCAGCGCTTCGCTGAAATCCATCGTGTCGAAGTGGCTCATGACGCGGGAGAGGTCGCTCGGATCGACGACGCTCCCGCGAAAAGGCGTCAGAACCCGTGGATAAGGCATCTCCATGCGCTGGACGCTTGCCTTGGCATCCGAATAGATGACCGAGGGATCCGTCGCTTCAATCCCGGTACTCTCCGACACGACATATCGGACGCCGAGAAGGCGGTTCATCGGACTGTCGATCGAAGCATTCACCGGGGTCGACGGCCGAGGGCCGTTTCCGTCGCCATAGGCGCCGTACCATCGGTCGTAGAGAGCCCATCGCAACGGGCCGTAGCCTTGGGTGCCATGGATGCCGTAGACGGATCCCATGTTCTTCCAGACGGCACCGAGACCATTAACCTCGACACGCACCGGCGTGGCTCCGTCGGCTGCCCTGGACTCGTTCACCAGAAACCGCACCGCCCCTTCTTTGCCGTACTTCTCCGGCGTATTACGAAAGTGGTTAAATTCGCCATTCACGTTGAAGCAGCGGTAGTCGATGACAAGGCAGATCGCGCATACCGCAGCCAGCGAACGCGGATGGTCTGTTCGTAATAGCCACGCGCAACCGGCCACCAGTGTTACGGGGAGCAGGATGGACGGAACGAACCAGTCCTCGCCGTCGCCCCGCATCGAGGCCGTACCCGCCATTGCTAACAGAAGGCTGACGACAAGGGCATTGCGGAGGCATACCTGCGACGTGAGCCTCGGGGACGACACAGCCACGGCAGCGAGGGCAGCCAGCGCCACGTTGGCCAGGTAGAGCGCATCCGAGGGGCGCCTGAAGAGATTCACGCCCGGTACGTATTCGTAGAGAAACCGGTAGATCGGTGTATGACTTCCCGCAGCATAAATCGCAGACATAACCAGCAGGCCAACGAAGTAGCGACACCAGGTGCTTCGGACGGCCTGACTGACGAGATGGCGCCATTCGACCAGTAAGATCGCGAGTGGAAGTGCACCGATATAGAGGAATGTCTCGATGCGATCGACGGAGCCCCAATAAGTGCCTCGAAGGCTCTGCAAGGCGTTGGGAAGAAATAGTGTCAGGGCGGACGCCGGCCCCACGGACATGTCGAGTGCCACCGCGACATCAAGCGTCGGTCTGTTCGAGACCGCCAGAAAGGCACTGGTGAGGAGGATCTGCGGTAGCGACAGAGCGGTGCAGACGACACCGGCCGTTAGTAGGGCGGCTGATGAGACCCACCGCTGCCGGACGTTGAGCCTCGGCCACGCCTTGTACACACCGCCTGCAACTAGCGATAGCAACATCCAGAAGGCGAGATAGGTCAACTGGACGGGTTGGACCACCATGCCTGCAGCTGAGCTTCCGAGCACCAAGCCGCGAACCATGGAAGGCCGTTCCATGAAGCGAACGAGGGAGAGCATAGTCAGCGCAAGGAAGCCGTACACGACGACAATCGGTACGTGCTGAAGGCGAGATGCCGCAACGCCACCGGCCATGAAGACCAGCGCTCCGACAACGACACCGACGTCGGTGACCTTCAGGCGTTTCAGGAAGGCAGCAAAGCTAAGAGCCCCCAGGAGGACGTGCAGCAAAACGGACCAAACAAACCAGGTGGTGCCCGGTCGATCAATCAGAAGCATCCATAACGTGATCAGCGGCGAAAAGAGCATCGCCTGGGGATCCGCGGCCTGCGGATATCCGGAGAAGATGTAAGGGTTCCACCAAGGCATCTCACCCGAGCGAAGGGTGTCCACGTTGAAGCGGACCATGGGATAGAACTCGTTGACGGCATCACCTGGCAGGACGCGGAAGCCGAGCAACAGCGGCGCGTTGATGCAGAACCAACTGATGATGATCAGCGTGAGCGGTCGAAACAGCAGTTGGCGCATGGCGTCGTCGCCCCATCCTGACGAAACGCGTATTCGGCTGCATGCGGACGCTTAGTTCTATGGAAGGATTCTGAAAATCATCTACGAACTTTCGTTGCGGGCGAGATTACGGGAGCGCACTGATAGCCCACGATCGCGCGACCTGATCGTCTTTGTAGGCCTAAACTCGATGCACCGACTCCACGCCCCAGAAGCAAGGGATAGCCATGCTGAGCCTCAAGTCACCGTTCTGCTTCTTTGGCATCGCACTCGCGGTCAGCGTGCCGGCGATGGCCGAGCCACCAGCCTGGATCAGCTCGCCGACCGCCTACAGTCTGAGCAGGCTGAGCAGCGCGCAGCTGCCTGGCGTGAAGCGCTATACGTTGGTACCCACGCCTAACAGCAAATCCAACGTGGAATGGGTTACCGAAGGCCCAACCACGCGTGGCTGGCCATTGATGTTCATCGTCGACAAAAAAACAGGCAAGGCCTGCCAGGTCATGCCTGGAGGCGCTTGCCTCGGTGGCAAATAGGCGCCGCGCCCTGCGCGCGGCACCTGATCCTTGATTACTTACCTTCGGGAACAAGATTCGCCATCTTGCCCTTCTTGTCGAACTCACACGTAAAGTTCTTCTTGCCGTCCATGCCCGCATCGGCAACGCCGGCAATCGAATAGCCGGAATCGGCAGCCTGGATCGGCTGCAGCTGGACATAATCGTTCTTCACGTCGAACTTCTTGGCTGCGGCATCGAGGCATTTCGTGGTCAATTTGCCCGGATCGGGCCGGTCGGAAGCAAAGGCGCTCGAGGCCACGACGAGGCCGAACGAGGCGGCCAACAGCAGGGTGAGGTTGCGCATGGGTCTATCTCCGTACGGGGCACGAGGCCGGGTGAACTGCCATTTCGAATATGCCCTCGAATTCCTTGCGGAAAACTGAATCAGTCCGTGCATGAGCTCTTCACGTTCAGTTTGGCGGCCCACGTCTCACTGGCTATTGGTACGGCATGCGCCTTATGGCAAAAGAAAACGGCGCCACTGCCATAGCAGGGCGCCGTCGGGTGATTCGTATTGGAGCGTTGCGTTAGAACAACGCCGCCGCCTTCCCAATCGCAATCCACACGCCGATAAGGAACGGAATGCCCACCGCGGCCCAGGCAAGCAGGCCGACGACGCCGAAGCCGCCCCGTGCCGCATCCTGCGCGCGTGCCGAGACTTCCGCCGTCTCGCGCTGCAACGACTTCTCGTGCGCGAGTTCGGCTTCCGTCATCAGCGCGCTTTCATTCACCGGCCGCACCAGCAGGTTGCAGATCAGGCCGATGACGAGCAGCCCGGCGAGGATATAAAGCGTGCGGTCGTAGACCAGGTTCTTCGCCACGCCTGCGTCCAGCTGCGCCTGGCGGACCGCCGCAATCAGGAACGGACCAGCGACGCCCGCCACCGACCAAGCCGTCAGCAACCGCCCGTGGATCGCGCCGACCATCTGCGTACCGAACAGATCCGACAGGTACGCCGGCACCGTAGCGAAGCCACCGCCGTACATCGAGAGGATCACGCACACCGCGGCAACGAACAGCGCTGCGTGGCCCGCATGGCCGAGCGAGGGCAGGGTGCAATACAGCAGGATACCGAGGGCGAAGAACACGAAGTACGTGACCTTGCGTCCCATGAAATCCGACATCGACGCCCAGAAAATCCGCCCCAGGCTGTTGAACAGGCTGATGAGGCCCACCAGCCCCGCCGCCGACGCGGCAATCGCCGCCTTCTGCTCGGTCGTCAGCGTCACCGATGCATCCAGCCCGAGCAGCTTGCCGCCGAAGACGTCCTGGAACATCGGGCTGGCCATCGCCAACACGCCAATGCCCGCGGTGACGTTCATGCACAACACCATCCACAGCAGCCAGAACTGCGGGGTTTTCCACGCGCGATTCAGATGCACATGGCGGTTCGTGATCAGCTTGTTCGCCGATTCCGCCGGCGGGGTCCAGCCCAGCGGACGCCAGCCCGACGGCGGTACCCGGAAGCCGAACGCACCGGCGGTCATCACCACCAGGTAAAGCACGCCCATCACCATCAGCGTGGAGGCCACGCCAGGTACGCCGTTAGTGGTGAACTTGCCGATCAAGGCCACGGCAATCGGTGCACCAATCAGCGCGCCACCGCCATAACCCATGATGGCAAAGCCGGTGGCCAGGCCGCGCCGGTCCGGGAACCATTTAATGAGGGTAGAGACCGGGGTGATGTAGCCCAGCCCCTGGCCAATGCCGCCCAGGACACCCGCCCCCAGGAACACCAGCCACAGCTGGTGGATGGAGACGCCAATGCCGGCAAGCAGCAGGCCGCCACCCCAGCAAAGGGCGGCGATGAAACCCGCCTTGCGCGGGCCGGCATGTTCCAGCCAGGCACCCCAGATCGCCGCCGAGATACCCAGCATGGCGATAAAGGTTTCAAAGATGTGGGTGACCGCCGGGACGGTCCAGTTACAGCCGGTGGAGAACAGCTGGTCGAAGAAGCCCAGCTGGGCACACAGGGCCGGGTCGGCCTCGGTCACCAGCTTGCTCATCGGCAGCCAGAACACCGAGAAGCCGTAGGCCATGCCGATACACAGGTGAATCGCCAAGGCGGCTGGCGGTACCAGCCAGCGGTTGAAGCGCGGCCCGGCAATGGTGTTTTCACGGGCCAGAACGGAGCCCGCACCACGCCCCGACGGCTCAGCGCCGCCCCTTACTGCGTCATCCATACGTTTTCCCCCAGGGTTATCGCGAGCGAAACCAGCGGGGGGATACTCCCATGGACCGGGAGGCGGATAAAGCGTTCTTTGGTCTAGGCCTGTGGGAACCCTAGACCAGTTCCACATCCAGCCCGTAAAGAAGCCCGAAGGCCTCCGCCCGGCTGAACTTGGCCCCCTTCACCTGGTTGGCCTGGATGTCGATCAGGTAGTTCGTCGCCTCGGTGAAATCGACGCCCGCGAGCTTCGTCTTCCCAAACAGGCTCTCGGTGAAATCGGTATAGCTGAAGTTGGATTTGCTGAAGTTGCCTTCGCGCAGGTCGACCGAATGCGCCTTGCATTCTTCCAGCGTGATTTCCTGCAGATCCAGTCCGAAGAACGATGCGTAACTGACGTTCGATTTGCGGAAGATCAACTTTCCCGGTGCGGTGAAACGAGGCCAGTCGGCGCGCGTCCAGTCGATGCCGAGGAGCTTGCATTCGTCGAAGCTTGTTTCCTGCCATTTGCTCAGCGTGACCTTCGCATTACTGAGGTCGCGCGAGCGAAACGTGCATTCGATGAACTTGCAGCGTTCAAGCGCCGCGTCGCTGAACGAGCACCGTAGGAAGGTGCATGATTCAAAGGTGCGGGAGGCCAGCGTTTTCTCGGCCAGGTCCAGGCCTTCGAAATGCTTCAGGTAAAACTCGGCGTCGTCGGTGATGAGGTCAGTCATGCGCCCAGTGTAGTAATTCTACCGAGGGGCCGGTGAGGGTTCTTCGGACGCGGGCAGGCGCGGAACGTGCTGGACTGGTGGGACCCCCCAAGGAGGACCGGCCATGGCAAACGACGCGCAGTCCGTTGAAGGCATCACCCGCGCCTACGACGAAGCGGACCTCGCCCGGGCCATCCAGGCCTACAAGTTCTTCTACCCCACCGTGTCCGGTGCGGCCATCGTGAAGGGCAATGAACAGATTGGCCTGATTCCGAATGAGGTGTTCGCCACACTGGACTGCGGGCCGGAGCAACTGGTGTTCACGGCGAACTCCGACACGCCGTATGGGCCGATCCTGCTGGACCTTGCCGTCGGCCCGCTGGTCATCGACCTGCCGCCCGGCCCGCTGATCGTCTGCTCCATGGACATCAACCAGCGCTGGGTGGCCGACATGGGCCTGCCCGGCCCGGATGGCGGCAACGGTGGCAAGCACCTGCTGGTGCCGCCGGGCTACAAGGGCGCGCTACCGAGCGAGGGCTATTACGTCCACCACGCCAGCAGCAACCGGCAGATCGTCGGCGTCCGCTCGCTGCCCGTGCATGGCAACGTCGCCGAAGCCAAGGCGCGCCTGACCACCGTGAAGGTGTATCCGCTCGACAGCAAGGCGCCGTGGAAGGAACCGCGCTGGATCGACGCGACCGGCAAACAACAGGACACCACGCCCGCCGCCTGGGAAACCAACGAGGCGTTCTGGAAGGTGCTCCACGACACCCTGCAGAAGGAGCCGGCCTATGAGGGTTACCGGGCGCCTTACGGCGACCTCGCCGCCCTGGGCATCGAGAAGGGCAAGCCCTACAACCCGGACAAGCGGATGACCGCCATCCTCCAGCGCGCGGCGACGGAGGGTAATGCGCAGATGCGGGCCCAGTCTTTCTTCGACCGACGGCCCGATCGCCACGTCTGGCCGGACCGCCAGTGGGAATGGGCCAGCCTTCGTTTTGAAGACGGTGATTTCAATACGGGCGGTTATGTGGATCTCGGCGCCCGCGAGAAATGGTTCTACCAGGCGATTGGCGCCTCGCCTGCCATGTTCCGTCGCGATACCAAGGCCGGATCGCTTTACTGGCTGGGCCTGCGCGATGCGCAACGGCAGATGCTCGACGGCGGCAAGCGCTACCGGCTGAAGGTGCCGCTGCCGGTGCCGGGGAAGCTGTTCTGGTCCGTGACGGTGTACGACACGCTAACCCGCTCGCAGATCCGCACAACGCAGAACCGGGCGGCGTTGCGTTCGCTATTCGAACTGTCGACGGTCAGCGGGGACTCGGTGGAACTGCGTTTCGGCCCGGATACCGAAGACGACAGCGACACGCCCGGTATCCAGACGATTCCCGGCCGTTACTGGTTTACCTATTTTCGTATTTACGGCCCCGAGGCAGCTGCCTTCGATGGCAGCTGGAAACCGGGTGAGATCGAGCGGATATCGTGAGACGACCATGGGTGGTGCTTACTTGCCTTAGCCCCGATACCGTAACGCCTCCACCAACGCCGCCAGGGCAGGTGCCCCCTGTCGGCGATGCGGGTAATAGATGTGATAGCCGGAGAACGGTTCACACCACTTCTCCAGCACGCGCAGCAGTTTGCCTTCGGCGACATACGGCAGGGCGATGTCTTCAGGCACCCACGCGAGCCCGAGCCCGCGTAACGCGGCATCCGTCATCTGCGTGCCGCTGCTCGCGATCACCTGGCCTTCGACGCGCACCTTTACCTCGCGTCCGTCCTTCTCAAAATCCCAGATCATCAACCCGCCATGCGTTGGCAGGCGCAGGTTGATGCAGTTGTGGCCTGTGAGGTCCTGGGGGGTCTTCGGCTTCTTGTGCCGGGCGAAATACGCAGGCGCGCTCACGACGGCCATGCGTATCGGCGGCCCGATCGGCACGGCGATCATGTCGCGCGCCACCTGCTCACCCAGGCGAACACCAAGATCGAAACGCTCGGCGACGATGTCGACCAGCCCGTAATTCACCGCGACTTCCACTGAGATATCGGGGAACTGCGGGAGGAACCGTTCCAGCGCCGGCCAAAGGATCGTATTGGCGGCGTGTTCGGCCGTCGTGATCCGGAGATTGCCAGCCGGCTTCTCGCGCAACTCGCCCAGCGCATCGACTTCGGCTTCGATCTCCTCCAGCCGCGGTGCGACGGTGCGCAACAGGCGCTCGCCGGCCTCGGTGGGCGCGACACTCCGGGTCGTCCGGGTGAGCAGGCGTACGCCAAGCCGGGTTTCGAGCCCACGAATGGTGTGGCTCAGCGCCGACTGCGACGTCCCCAGCTTCGCCGCGGCGCGGGTGAGGCTCTGTTCGCGGGCCACGGCGATGAACGCCATGATGTCCTGGATGTCCTTGCGCATCGGGGGTTCCGGGCGGGGGAGTGGTTCCAGGGATGCTAGCACCGGCAGGGCACATTGATATCAGGCATTCATAAGCGCATGCCGAATTAACCGTCTAGTTCACAAGCGGCCCCGGGCTTAGATTGAGCGTCTACCTTTCCCCCATCCCTGAGGCACACCATGCAAACCCGCACACTTGGCACCAGCGGCCTCGAAGTTTCCGCCATCGGCTTCGGCTGCATGGGCCTGAACTTCGGCTACGGCACGGTGACCCCGGAAGCCGAGGCCATCGCCCTGATCCGCAGTGCGTACGAGCGCGGCGTCACCTTCTTCGACACGGCGGAGGTCTACGGCCCGTTTACCAACGAGGTGGTCGTCGGCAAGGCGCTGGCGCCGATCCGCGACAAGGTGGTCATCGCCACGAAGTTCGGTTTCGACATCGATCCGGACACCGGCAAGCAGATTGGCCTGAACAGCCGCCCGGACCACATCCGCCAGGTCGCCGAAGCCTCGCTCAAGCGCCTGGGCATCGACACCATCGACCTGCTGTACCAGCACCGCGTCGACCCGAACGTGCCGATCGAAGACGTCGCTGGCGCGGTGAAAGATCTCATCGCCGAGGGCAAGGTCCGTCACTTCGGCCTCTCCGAGCCGGGCGCCGCAACGGTGCGCCGCGCCCACGCCGTGCAGCCGATCACTGCCCTGCAGAACGAATATTCGCTGTGGACGCGCGGCCCGGAAACCAACGGCATTCTTGAAGCCTGCGAAGAACTCGGCATCGGCCTCGTCGCCTACAGCCCGCTCGGCAAGGGCTTCCTCACCGGCGCGATGAACAAGGAAACCCAGATCAACGACGGCGACTTCCGCAAGATCCTCCCGCGCTTCACCGCCGATGCCATGCAGGCAAACGAAGCATTGGTCGATCTGCTGAAGACCATCGCCAGCGAGAAGCAGGCCACGCCCGCCCAGATCGCCCTCGCATGGCTGCTCTCCCGCAAGCCTTGGATCGTCCCCATCCCGGGCACCACCAAGCAGCACCGCCTCGAAGAGAACATCGCCGCGGCCAGCGTCGAGCTCACGAGCAGTGACCTGGCGAACATCGAGAAGGCGGCTGCGGCGATTGCCGTCAGCGGTGAGCGGTATCCGGAGCATCTGATGCAGATGGTGGGGCGCTGACTCTCGCCCTGATGGACGATTCCTGTACGCCGAGCGCTTGGACTAAAGGTAACGTATGTGTTACCTTTGAGGTCATCAGGAAGAGGGCAAGGAATGCCGCGCGTGCAGGAGTTCGTCGACCGGGAAGGTCGTAACCATTACCGCCAGTTTTTCGAGTCGCTAGCGACCGCCGCTGCCGTCAAGGTGGCGGCGGTGTCGTACCGGCTTGCTGTTGGCAATACGTCCGGGCTGAAAGGACTCGGTGCCGGCTTGGCCGAGTGGAGACTCGATTGGGGGCCGGGCATCCGGATCTATGTTCATCAGGACGGAGCCGACCTGATCCTTCTCATGGGAGGAAGCGACAAAGGCGATCAGCAGAAGAAGATCGACTTGGCGCGTGATCTGGTCCTTGAATATAAGGCGAGAAAGAAAGGTGCTAACAGAGCGGTGAGAGGGCAATGACCTGTCCCAAACCACTCTCATCCAGGAGGTGTAACGCCATGGTGCTGACCGTCGACTACCGCGAGACGATCGCGAATCGTGTCCAGACTGACCCCTCGTTCGCACGGGCGCTGCTTGATGAAGCGACCACCATGCTCATCAATGGCGAAACCGAAGCTGCGCGTCTTCTGATGCGTGACCTCACGCATGGGCTGATGGGCTTCGAAGGTCTCGCCAGAGCTACTGGCACGCCTTCCAAAAGCCTGCACCGCATGCTGTCCGCCAGCGGTAATCCTGGCATGGACGCGCTGGGTGCGATCTTTCGACAACTGACGCGAGCGGCGCTTCACGCACCGGCTGCGTCGGTACATGTTGAGCCCGCGTAACGGCGGTTTTGCCGTGCGAGCTTTTGGAGCAAACGTATTGCGGATAGAGTCGGACTAGCGCGTTCAGCGAAGTCGCGAAAGATGTCGCCCACAGGGTGGGCACCTACGAGAAGCGGCGATTACGCCGCTAGGGTTGCCAGGCGGGTTTGCATGAAGCGCACGAAGGTAATCGTGGCATCCGAGGCTACGCGGCCGCTCACTGTTAACGCGTGCAACGGCGACGGCTCTGGTTCGAAGGCTTCGAGCACGGCGATGAGCTTGCCGCTCTGCAGATCCTCCGCGACAAGGTAGTGCGGTAGCTGGGCCATCCCGAGGCCGCCTTCCACGGCGGCGAGCAGGGCGGCGACGTCGGCGAAGGCCACGCGCACCTGGCGGCGACGCGGGGCCATGCCGCGGAAGTGCCAGAACGCCGCGCCGTCGGCGCCGAGCGACAGGCAGTGGCTGTCATCGAGGTCGCCGGGGAGGTGCGGGGTGCCGACGCGGCTGAGCAGGGCGGGGCTGGCCACGGTGACGCGGCGGATGCCGCCCAGCGCGCGGGCGACCACATCGCTGCTGTCTGGCGGCGTATCGCGCAGGCTGAGGATCACATCGGTCTGCTGGCGGAGCAGGCGCTCCATGTCGCCGCTGCCGACGGTGACGGAAAAGCGCGTCAGCGGATGGATGGTGGCGAAGTCGGACATCATCGACGCGGCCATCGGGGAGACCAGACCGTGGGCTTCCACGCGGATCAGTCGTTGGGACTCGTCGGGAGACTGGGCGGCTCGGCGGGCGGCCGAGGCGGCTTCGCACATGGCGGCGGCGTGCTGGTACACCCGCTCGCCGGCTTCCGTGACGCCGAACTGCCGGGCATTGCGGTGGAGGAGGCGGGCGCCGAGGCGCTCCTCGAGGGCCAGGATGCGCCGGCTCAGGAGCGAGCGGGTCGTGCCCAGCCGGTCCGCGGCCGCGGAGAAACCACCGGCCTCAACCGCCTGTACGAACAGGTACAGGTCACCAAGATTGTCAATTGAATCCATGCCTTGCACTGGCGTCCCGCCGTTGCTGCGTCGATCCGAATCTGCCGCTAACGCCGTGCCTCCCGTGTGAGGAAGACGGCAGCAGAACCTTGAGGCCCCCGGCCTCGCCGGAATCATACCCTCCATGGCCACGTTCTCCCCCGGCAAACCCGGATCGGGAAAAATTCCTAGTTGCCGATTCCGCGCATGCTCGCACACTGAGAATGCTCGCAAACCGCGCCACAGCGCCGTTTCGGCAAATTGCCCACCCTCGCGAGGCCCTCGGTCACACCGAGCGTGACATAAGTTCCTGCGTTTGCCCCTTCCCTGTATCAGCGCTGATACATAGGATCACGCGACTGGCTGTGACCGCCGTCACAGTTTCTATACCGAACCTTTACTCCTGCGACCGTTCCGGGCGCGGGATAGACCCGTTCGGTCCGTGTAATGGCTGCAATGAGCAAGGCGCATCATGTCAGGGTCCACGACGAACCACCGCTTCCGCCCCCGCACCCACCGTTACGCCCTCGAGCCCCGTCAGATGTACGACGGCGCGGCCCTGGTCGAAGCAGCCCACCACGCGGATCCCGCCGAAGCCGCCCATGATGCGGGCAAGTTCCACAGCGCCGCCACCGACCAGCCCGGCCATGCCGTGCAGGCCCCCGCGCCGGCGCCGGCCCCGGCAGCGGCCCCGGCCGCCGCACCGGTCGAGGCGCAGCCGAAAGAGGTCTACGTCGTCGACGAGAGCGTCGCCAACTGGCAGTCGCTCGTCGCCCAGCTGCCCAAGGGCAGCCAGGTGGTGGTGATCAACGACCAGTCCTCCGGCGTGCAGCAGCTGGCCGACGCCCTGCGCGGCGAGCATGACATCAGCGCCATCCACATCATCAGCCACGGCTCCAGCGATTCGATCTCGCTGGGCACGGACACGGTGAACGCGGCGAACATCGCCAGCTTCACCGGCCAGCTGGCGGACGTGGGCCATACGCTGACGAAGGATGGTGACATCCTGCTTTACGGCTGCGACGTCTCCAGCAAGGACACCACCCTCGTCACCCAGATGGCGAAGCTGACCAGTGCCGACGTGGCCTCGTCCACCGACGAAACCGGCGCGGCCTCCCGCGGCGGCAACTGGACCCTGGAAGCCAGCACCGGCCATATCGAAGCGCGCACCCTCTCGCTGGACTACGACGGCCTGCTCGAAGCGCCGACCGTGGCGTCCACCAAGGCCATCACCGTTTCCGAACCCAGCTCGCTCAACGCGGCGGGCGCCGACCGCGCGCAGCTCAGCGGCTGGACGGTGACGGACTCGGGCAACGTTTCCGTCGACGCCGTGGTCTCCGATACCAACGTCGGCTCGCTGCAGTCCGCCGCGGGCGGCACGGCCATCACCGGCGGTTTCCGTTTCACCGGTAGCGCCGCGCAGGCGGCCGCGTGGCTGAACCAGCTCACCTTCGTCGCGGCCGATGTCGAACTCGGCAACACCGCGGCGCACGCCACCATCAAGGTGACGGTCACCGATGTCGCCTCCTCGCTGACGGCGACACAGTCCGTGATCGCGACGGTCACCCCGTCGAACGACCCGGTGAGCGTGGCCGATGCCACGCAGGATGTCGCCGAAGTCGACGGCGGCGCCGGTACGGTCATCACCAAGGACACCCTGGTCGCGGTGGATCAGGAAGTTAAGGCGGGCACGCAGACCGCTTCGCAGATCGTCTACAGCCTCACCGTGGCACCGGTGAACGGCTACCTCACGCTGGCCGGCACGCGCCTTGGCGTGGGCTCGGTGTTTACCCAGCAGGATGTGATCGACGGCAAGGTGCGCTACGTGCACACCACCACCGGCGCCAACCAGGACGCCGGTGACAGCTTCACCGCGCGCGTTAACGACGGCGCGACGCCGCTGGCCAGCTCGGATACGGTGAAGGTCACGCTGAACGTCGTGCCAGAGAACCAGGCACCGAACATCGGGGGCGACGGCAACGTGTACGAAGGCCAGCCGGCCAACGCCGTGAATACCGGCAACGTCGGCCAGTACATCGTGGCTGACGGCGGCGGCGATCCGCAGGACACCACGCTCACCGTCACCATTACCGCGCTGCCCACGCACGGCACGCTGTTCTACAACGGCGTGGCCGTTACCGTTGGCCAGACCTTCGACTATGCGAACCGCGACCTGCTGACCTACAGCAACGACGGCGTCGACGGCATCACGCAAGACACGTTCGGTGTCCGCGTCACCGACCAGGGCGGCGGCACCGCGACGCCGGCGTCGAAAGACGGCACGATTACCCTGCACGTGCAGGCCGTCGATGACGACCCGGCGCTGATTCCCACCAGCACGCGCGACGCCACCGTGACCCAAGCCGGCAACGGCACGGCGGGTGGTTACTCCGTGGTGCTCACCTCGCAGATGATCGGCGCGACGGACGTGGATTCGCCGGACGCGAACCTCAGCTTCGTCACCAACCAGGCGGCGATGACCCACGGCTACCTGCTGCTGAACGGCGTGCGCCTGCAGGATGGCGCGGTGTTCACCATGGCCGATATCACCGCGGGCAAGGTGCAGTACGTGCAGTACGCCGGCGCCACCGCCGGCCAGGTCGATACCTTCAATTTCCAGGTGGTGGACAACACCACCGCGCTGCGCTGGAACGCCGATGGCACCACCTTCACGCGCGTCGGCGGTGACTACACCGGCGGCCTGAAGACGGACACGCTGAAGAACTACACCTTCACGATCCACCTGGCGACGACGACCGCTGGCAACGGTGGCAATTTCGATCCGCCGACCCACGTCATCACGCATTCGGATTCTTCCTACGCGGGCGTGGACCCGACCGGCGCCTCGAAGGGCTCGGTGGACGAAGGCGGCGTCATCCTGCTCAGCGGCACGACGACGAACGGCCAGCCCACCGACTTCAGCAAGACCCCGGGCCTGAGCTTCACCGCCGATGGCGTGCCGCCGTCGCAGGTGGTTTACACGTTCCTCGGCTTCACCCTCGATGCGGGCACCACCGGTGGTGGCAGCCTGCAGAAGCAGGTGAATGGCGCGTGGGTGGATATCGCCATGTATGGCACGTTTACCCAGGCGGACCTCAATGCCGGCCTGGTTCAATTCCAGCACGACGGTGGCGAGAACTTCCACCTCAAGGCCAGTTTCTCGGTTTCCGCCGGCCTCATGACCGTGCAGAACGGCGTGGCCACCCCGGATACGTGGACGCCGACGTTCAATATCTACGTGAACCCGGTGAACGATGCGCCGGTGGTCTCAGGCTCGTCGAACACGGTGATCGCCGAGGGCGAGACGGCGATGATCACTACGGGCCAGCTGAGCATCAGCGACCCGGATGACGCGACCAGCCAGGCCTACCTGGAAAATTCGGCCACGCTGCCGAACAGCACCAACCCGAACTACGCGTTCAACAACGACGCGACGGGCGCGGGCGCCCTGAAGTTCGTGGTGAACACGCTGCCCGCGGGCGGCAAGCTGCAGTACTCGACGGACCACGGCCAGACCTGGACCGACGTGACCCAGGGCCTGGTGCTCGACGCCTCGATCATCACCGGCGATGCCGCGACCACCGGCCTGCGTTTTGTCAGCAACGGTTCGGAAGTGCGCAACGCCAGCTTCACCGTGGAAGCGGTGGATCGCTGGGGCCAGCATTCCGCGACGACGGGTACCGTCGGCATCCAGATCACCAACGTCAACGACGCGCCGCAGATCGCGAAGAACCCGACGCTGGCCGATCCCACCGTGCCGTCCGATTCGCCGAACAACATTGGCGGCGCACCGGTGAACGAGCCGCTGACGGTGAAGGAGGGCGGTTACGCCCAGATCACCACGGCGATGTTGCAGGCCTACGACCCGGACAGCAGCTCGACCCAGGTGCAGTACACGATCACCACCGCGCCCCTGCACGGCAGCATCGCGATCTCCACCGACAATGGCGTCACCTTCCACATGCTCGGCAAGGGTTCGGCGTTCACCCAGGCCGACGTGGCCGCGGGCCGCATCTATTACTTCAACGACGGCACCGAGCCGACCGGCGCGGTGTACTCCGCCACGCCGGACGACACCTTCGGCTTCACCGTGTCCGACGGTGACAAGGAACAGGCGGGTAACTCGTTCTGGATCTATACGGCGCCGACCAACGATGCGCCGGTGGTCACCGCACCGACCGGCCCGATCGACCTGGACAGCACGCAGGCCGCGCATAACCAGGTGCCGGGCTTCAGCGTCTCCGATCCGGACCTCGTCACCCTGACCGGTGGCGAGAGCGACTACATCCAGGTGACCGTGCGCATCCTCAATGCGGACGGCACGGCCTTTAGCGCGGCGGACTACGCGGCGAACGGCGGCGTCTCCATCGGCTACGGCGCCGGTGCGGGCGTGGATGCCGACAAGAACGGCGTGAACGATTACCTCGTGCTCAGCGGCACCCGCGCGCAGATCAACACCGCGCTGGCCGCGCTCACGGTCACCTTCGGTTCGGACCGCGACGCGAAGTACCAGGTGCAGGTGATCGCCGACGACCGCCTGCGCGATGCCAACGGCAACCTCACCGGCGGCGCCAACGGCGGCACGGAGAACCAGTCGCCGACGGCAGGCACCGGTACGGGCGACTCCACCAGTCCGGTCCCGACCACGAACTACGACTGGTACAGCGCCACCGTGCCGGTGAAGGACGGCAATATCTCGGCCGCCTCGGTGACCGTGCGCGCGTCCAGCGTGAACGAGCCGGCGACGCTCAGTGGCCCGACGACGGTCACGACCAAGGAAGACCAGGCCACCTATATCGGCGGCAGCTTCGTGGTCAGCGATCCGGAATCCGCGGCCTTCGATACGCCGGTGACGGTGACGCTCAAGGTCGGTGCCGGCACGCTCGGCATCGGTGGCGCGGGTGGCCAGACCTCGGCCACGGCCAGCGCGGCGGGCAGCCGCGCGGTGACGATCACCGGCGACAACAGCGGCACCCTCGTGCTGACCGGCCGCGCGAGCGACATCCAGGCACTCCTCAACGATGCCGCCCTGGGCCTCACCTACCAGAGCGCGCAGGACGCAAACCACGACCAGAACACGACGGAAGCGGGCGACGTCACGCTGACCCTGCACTTCGACGACACCGGTTCGAAGATCGGTAGCGATACCGGCGCCGGCAGCGTCTCGAACAACCCGGCCGACAGCACGGTGGCCATCACCATCGATGCGGTGAACGACGCGCCGACGGTGACGGTGGGCGACAACTCTGTCGTCTACCTCGATGGCAAGACCGACGTCCCGGGCTTCTCCGTGGGCGACGCGGACATCACCGACGCCGGTGGCGTGACCACGGGCGAGACGGACTTCATGCAGGTGACGGTGCGCGTGACCGATGCCAACGGCGTCGCACTCGCCGAGTCCGCGTACACCAATATCAGCCTCGGCTCGTCGGCGACGGGGTCGGGCGTCACCATCGACACGAAGTATGCCGGCGACCATTCGGCGCTGGTGATCCGCGGCACGCGTGACCAGGTCAACGCCTACCTCGCCGGCCTGAACGTCGCGATCAGTGGCTCGCTGGCCAACGTGGATGCGGGCTATCGCGTGGAGGTCATCGCCGACGACCGCCTGCGCGATGTCACCACCGGCGCGCTGGATAACTCGGGCAATGCCAACGGCGGCCCGGACGCCAATGCCGCCAACACCGGAACGCAGGCCGTGCCGGAGACGGATGTCGACCCGTACGCCGCGGTGCCTACGGGCCTGACGGCGAACGTCTCCCTGGCCGACCGCTCGGTGTTCCCGTCGTCGATCAACAACCCGACGGCGATTGGCGTCACCGCACCGAACACCGGTACGGAGAATGCCTCGGGCGTCTACACGCTCAGCCACATCACGCTGGCGGATCCGGATGCTGGCACCGCGAGCATCACCGCCACCGTGGTGCTGCCGACCGGCTTCAGCGTGCACGACATCGCGGGCGACAGCACGCACAGCACCGGCACGCTGAATGGCGTGGACTGGAGCATCGGCACCGACAGCAGCGGCCATGCCACGGTCACCTTCAAGGGCAGCATCACCGACGTGCAGGCCGCACTGAACACCGTGGGCGTGAAGGTGCCGGCCTCGGTGGCCGGCGACAACAACGCCACGTGGAACGGCACGTTCCAGGTGAAGCTGGTGGTGAACGATAACGGCAACCACGGCAGCCGCCCGGATCGTCCGACGCTGAACCAGGATCAGCTGGACAACGAGGCCGACGCCACCACGCGCGGCGACCAGTATGGTTACGCCGATGGCGAAGGCGGTACCTCGAACGCGCTGGTGACCACGCGCGTGCTGGATTTCACCATCAGCGCCGTGGCCCAGGTGAAGGAATCCGGCCTGACGGATGCCACCGGCAGCCAGGCGGTGCAGGGCACGGAGACGTTTGCCCTGGTGAACGGCCTGGCCAGCGTCACCATCGGCAACACCGCCGCGGGCGCGGGCCACTTCACCACGCTGACCCTCGCCCAGCTGCAGGACCTGGCCAACGTGCCGCTCGCGCAGCGCACGATCCAGACCGCGCAGGGCACGCTGGTGATCACCGGCTACACCAGCACGGATAACGCGCACGGCACGCTGGTGTACACGTACACGCTGAACGGCGCGGTGAACCAGCCGGCGGCCGTGAGCAGCACGGACGTGATCACCATCGCCACGAAGGACAGCGCTGGCTTCACCGACAGCGGCACGATCACCGTCACCATCGTCGACGACACGCCGACCGCCAAAGCCGACCACGCCGACGTCACCGAAGACAGCACCCCGGTCACCGGCAACGTGGTGACGGGCGGCGGCACCAACGTGGCCGACCGCGTCGGCGCCGATGCCACCGCCACCCCGGTCACGGGCGTGAAGGCCGGTGCCTCCGGCACCACGGCCATCGGCAAGGTCGGTACGAGTGTCGCCGGTACTTACGGCAACCTCGTGCTCAACGCTGATGGCAGCTACACGTACACGGTGGACAACACCAACCCGACCGTCAACGCGCTGAAAGACAACGGCACGCTGACCGATACGTACACGTACACGATCACCGATGCCGATGGCGACACCAGCAGCACCACGCTGACTATCACCATCCACGGCCATACCGATGGCGAACCGACGGTGACGCCACGCGACGACAACGGTGCGGTGGCCGGCCACGAGACGGTGCATGAATCGGGCCTTGCCGACAACGACGGCAGCCAGACGGTGGGCGGTGCGATCGCGCTGACGGCACCGGACGGCCTCTCCAGCGTCGTGATCGGCGGCACGACGCTGTCGCTGGCGCAAATCCAGGCGCTGGCCGGCACCCACAAGACGATCGCCACGGCGAACGGCACGCTGGTGCTCACCGGCTTCACGGCCTCGTCCAGCGTCGGCGGCGTGCCGACGGCGGGCACGATCACTTACACCTACACGCTGACCGGCCGCGTCGCCCAGCCGGGTGCCACGGATTCCACCGACGCGATCAACGTGAAGGTGATTGACGCGGGCAACGGCTCGGTCACCGGCCAGCTGGTGATCGACATCGTCGACGACACGCCGACCGCGCATGCGGATACCGGCAGCGTCAACGAAGACGGCGTCGCCCTGACCGGTAACGTCGTCAGCGGTACCACCGGTGGCAGCGTGTCTGACCGCATCGGCGCCGACACCACGTCCACGCCGGTGACCGGCGTCGCCGCGGGTACCTCGGCGGCTGACGTCAACGGCCATGTAGCTACCAGCGTCGCCGGCCAGTACGGCGCCCTCGTGCTCAACGCCGACGGCAGCTACACGTACACCGTGGATAACAACAACGCCACCGTCAACGCGCTGAAGAACGGCGACACGCTGACCGATACGTACACGTACACGATCACCGACGCCGATGGCGACACCAGCACCACGACGCTGACCATCACCATCCACGGCCACACCGACGGCGCGCCGTTGGCCACGCCGGTGGACGGCAATGGCGCGGCCTCCGGCCATGCCACCGTGTACGAAGCGGGCCTGGTCGACCAGCCGGGCGGCGACGTGGCGAGCGGCACGATCACGATCTCGGCGGGCGATGGCCTGGCGAGCATCACGGTCGGCACCGCGGGCGGCGACGTCACGCTGTCGGCCGCGCAGCTTGCCCTGCTGACCCAGGGCACGCCCGTCACGATCACCACGCCGTACGGCCATGTCGACCTGATCGGCTTCACGGCCACGACGACCGTGGGCGGCGTGCCGACGGCGGGCTCGCTCTCGTATACCTATACGCTCGACCGCAGCGCCACCCAGACCGGCACCGACGTGCAGGACACCCTGCATATCAGCGTCACCGACCGCTCGGGCGCCACCAGCACCGCCACCAACTTCGTGATCGACATCGTCGATGACGCCCCCACCGCGAAGGCGGATACGGGTGACGTCACCGAAGACAGCGGCGTGCCACTCACCGGCAATGTCGTCTCGGGTGCCACCGGCGGCGACGTCGCCGACCGCGTGGGTGCCGATACGACGACCACCCCGGTGACGGCCGTGTCGGTCGACAAGACCGCGGGCAACGTCGCCGGCACCGTGGGCACGGGCCTGGCCGGTAACTACGGCACGCTGACGCTCAAGAGCGACGGCAGCTACAGCTACGTGCTGGACGACGCCAATGCGAAGGTCAACGCGCTCAAGAACGGCGAGACCCTCACCGAGACCTACCACTACACGATCACCGACGCGGACGGCGATACCAGCAGCACCACGCTGACCATCACCATCCACGGCCACACCGACGGCGCACCGACCATCGCGCCGCACGACGGCAACGGCACGAACGCCGCGGGCGACGCCACCGTGTGGGAATCCGGCCTGACGCCTGATGGCCCGGCGGGCCAGAGCAAGAGCGTCTCGGGCAGCGTGGACATCGCCTCGGCCGACGGCCTGGTCAGCGTCACCATCGGCGGCCGCACGCTGACGGTGGCCGAGCTGAATGCGCTGAACGGTGGCGCCCCGCTGTCGATCGCCACGGCCGATGGCACCCTGGTACTGACCGGCTTCACCATCACCAGCTCGGTCGGCGGCGTGCCGACGGCGGGATCGCTGGCCTATACATACACGCTGGGTGGGGCGCACGCGCAGCCCAACAGCGACCACAGCACCGACACCCTCGCCCTGTCGGTGGCCGATGCCGGCGGCAACACGGGCGCGGGCAACCTGCATCTCACCATCATGAACGACGTGCCGACGGCCAACACCGACCACGCCGACGTGAACGAAGACGGCGCGGCCGTCACCGGCGACGTCATCGGCAATGACCGCCTCGGTGCCGATGGCGCGGCCACGGGTGGCCCGGTCACCGGCGTGCAGGCGGGTGTCGTCACCGGCACGGTCAGCGGCCAGGTGGGTTCGGGCGTGGCGGGCCAGTACGGCACGCTCACCCTGAATGCCGACGGCAGCTACAGCTACGCCGTGGACAACGCCAACGCGACGGTCAACGCACTGAAGGACGGCCAGACGCTCACCGAGCGCTACACGTACACGATCACCGACGCAGACGGCGACACCAGCACCGCGACGCTGACGATCACCGTGCATGGCCACACCGACGGCAACCCGTCCATCGTGCCGAACGACCCCACCGTGTGGGAGTCGGCGCTGACCCCGGATGGCCCGGCAGGCGAGACGCGCACCGTCTCCGAGACCGTCTCGGTGAACGCGCCGGATGGTCTCACCAGCATCACCGTGGGTGGCCGCACGCTGACCACAGCCGAGCTGGCCACGCTTTCCAGCGGTTCGCCGGTGAGCGTGACGACGGCCGAAGGCAGCACGTTGCTGCTCACCGGCTTCGTGCCGACGGTGGCCAACGGCATCACCACCGGTGGCACGCTCTCGTACACCTACGAGCTGAACACCGCGCACGCGCAGGCGCCGAACACCAACGGCGTCGATAACATCGCGCTGAGCGTGCTGGACGCGGGCGGCGTGACCTCCACGGGAACGCTCGTCGTCGACATCATCGACGATGCGCCCACGGCGCATGCCGACCATGCCGACGTCGCCGAAGACGGCGCGGCGGTGACGGGTAACGTGGTCACCGGCGGTGGCGCGGGCGACGTGTCCGACCGCATCGGTGCCGACGCGACGACCACGCCGGTCACCGGCGTCGTCGCGGGTGTCACCGGCGGCGTGGTGAGCGGCCATGTCGGCACGGGCGTGGCCGGCCAGTACGGCACGCTCACCCTCAACGCCGACGGCAGCTACAGCTATAGCGTCGATAACGCGAACAAGGTGGTCAATGCGCTGAAGGACGGCGAGACGCTGACCGACACGTACACCTACACCATCACCGACGCGGACGGCGACACCAGCACCACCACGCTCACCATCACCGTGCACGGCCACACCGACGGCGCGCCGTCGACCGTGCCGGTGGATGGCAATGGCGCGGCGACGGGCCATGCCACGGTGCACGAGTCCGGCCTGGCCGATGGCGATGGCTCGCAGACCACTACCGGCAGCATCACCATCACGGCCGGCGACGGCCTGGCGAGCGTCACCGTCGGCGGCACCACGCTGAGCACCAGCCAGCTGGGCGACCTCGCCAACGGCAAGCCGGTGACCATCCATACGCCGGACGGCACCCTGGTGCTCACCGGCTTCCAGCCGACCACCACGGTGGGCGGCGTGCCCACCGCCGGCACGCTTACCTACGCGTACACGCTGGACCACCCGGTGTCGCAGAACGCGCCGGATAGCGTGGACACCATCGCGCTCAGCGTCACCGACGTGGGCGGTGGCAAGTCCACCGGTTCGCTGGTGGTCGACATCGCCAACGATGTGCCGGTGGCGCATGACGACACCGGTTCCATCGTGCAGGACGCGGCGCAGACCAGCACCAGCGGCAACGTCTTCACGGGCGGTGCGAACCACGATGGCGCCGATCGCATCGGTGCCGACGGGGCGGCCGCGGGTGGCCCGGTCACGGGCGTCAGCTCGGCCAACACCGGCCACGCTGGCAGCATCGGCAGCAGCTTCGCCGGTGAGTACGGCACGCTGGCGCTCAACGCCGACGGCACCTACACCTACAAGGTGGACGTGACCAACCCGAAGGTGAGCTCGCTCGATGCCTCGCGCACGCTGACCGAAGTCTTCGTCTACACCATCACCGACGCGGACGGCGACACCAGCGAAGCCCGCCTCACGCTGACGATCCACGGCAGCACGCCGCCGATCCAGGCGCGCGAGGGCGACCAGATCTTCCCGGTGGGCTACGACCGCACCCTGCGCGATATCCGCCAGGGCTGGGAGCCGGGCCTGTTCGTGTTGCCGGATGGCGTGGAGTTCTCGCAGAAGCTGCTGGCCGAAGTACATGCCCAGCGTCGCGTGGGCCTTAACGACTTCGCGCCGGACCACAGCCCGCTGTGGGATGACTTCTCGCCGTTCGCGATCGCGAAGCAGGCGGAACGCGAGCACCGCAACGACGGCCACCACCGCCACGAAACCGAACACGCGAAGCACGCTTCGCATAAGCCGCCGACCGTGCCCGTGGCCATCCACGTGCCGGCGCCGGCAAGCACCCCGGGCGGTGCGCCCTCGCTGACGGCCCAGATCGCGGCCATGGCGAAAGCGAACAGCCCCACCACTCTTGCGCATCTTAAGGATTGACCGACCGATGTCCCGTATCTCGCTGCGTTTCGCCCCGCTTGCCGCCGCCGTCGCGCTGGCTGTCTTCCTCACCGGTTGCGGCATCGCCACGCCCAAGCCGCTCACCCACGACGAAGTCGTCACCCGCGTCAACAACGACAAGCAGGTGATGTACAAGGGCCAGGACGCGATCACCGGTCCGCTGACGCTCTCGGACGTCATGGCGCGCTCGCTGAAGTACAACCTGGATTACCGCCTGAAGCTGATGGAGACGGCGCTGTCGCAGGGCCTGCTCGACGTGTCCAAGATGGACATGCTGCCCAAGCTCACCACGGACGCCGGCTACCGCTGGCGCAGCAATGATTCCGGCGGCACCAGCATCGGCATCCAGGACCGCGTGGTCTCGCTGCGCCCGTCCACCTCGGAAGAGCGCGCGCACTTCCTCGCCGATGCCACGCTCTCGTGGGACGTGCTCGACTTCGGCCTGAGCTATTACCGCGCGAAGCAGCAGGCGGAAGACGTCAACGTCACCGAAGAGCGCCGCCGCAAGGTGCTGCAGAACATCGTGCAGGACGTGCGCGACGCCTACTGGCGTGCGCTGGGCGCGCAGCGCCTGCTGGGTGAATCGCAGACCGTGGCTGACAACATCCAGGCCGCCCTCGACAAGACCCGCCAGGCCGAACGCGCCGGCATCCTGCCGCCGGTGGAAGGCCTGGAATACCAGCGCGCGCTGCTCGATGCGATGACCCTGGTCACCGAGAAGCGCCAGGAGATGGAGTTCGCCCGCCGCGAGCTCGCCGCGCTGATGAACCTCGCCCCGGGCACCGAGTTCACCCTGGCCGACGCGCGCGAAGGCGAGCTGGCCCCGCTGCCGTCCAGCCTGGATTCGCTGGAGACGATGGCGCTGGAACAGCGTCCGGAACTGCGCGAGGAAGACTACAAGGCCCGCGTGGACGTGCTTGAGGCGAAGAAGCAGATCACCGCGCTGTTCCCGAACCTCAACCTGTTCGGCGGCATCGGCTACGACTCGAACAAGTACCTGTACAACGAGAACTGGACCCAGGGCGGCCTGAGCATGTCCATGAACCTGGTGCGCCTGGCCAGCATCCCGGCGATCAAGCGCACCAACAAGGCACGCCTGGCGGTGGACGATGCACGCCGCATGGCCCTGAGCATGGCCGTGGTCACCCAGGTGCGGGTCTCGGCCGAGCGTTACAAGCTGGCCGTGTACGACCACAACCTCGCGCAGGAATCGGCCAGCGTCGACCAGCGCCTGGCCAGCGTGGCCCGCGCGGGCTCGAGCAACCAGCTGACCAGCGACCTGGAAACCCTGCGCACGCAGGCCCGCTCGCTCGTCTCGCGCTTCCAGGAAGCCTCCTCGTACGCCTCGGCGCAGTCGGCCTACGGCCGCGTGCTGAACTCGGTGGGTATCGACCTGATGCCGGCGGAAGTGGCGGGCAGCGACCTGCCGACGCTGTCGCGTGCGATCCAGGCCAGCCTGATCGACGGCGAGAAGCACGTGTTCACCCAGGTGGCCGACGTGACCCACGTCGATCGTCCGTTCCAGCTGAGCGTCTCCGGCCTGCCGGCCAAGGTCGACAGCACGGCCGTCCGCAGCGCCGTGGGCAACGTGCTCACCGGCAACCGCTTCACCCTCGGCGATGGCAACGACAGCCTCGCCGTGGACCTGCACTACACCGCCTCGCGCGGCAAGGCCACCACCCGCGCACAGTGGGACGTGACCGTGCAGGACAAGGCCGGCAAGCAGGTGCTGAAGCAGTCGTACCTGAGCTACCTGCCGGATGACGTGACCACCCGTTCGGTGAGCGCGCTGGCCGAGGCCGCCGTGCTTTCCGTGCTGGACCAGCTCCGCCAGTTGTCCGCCGCCCCGGAAACGGCATCGGCCACCACTCCTTAATTCACGCAGCAGCAGTAGAAAAACATGAAGACGTTGATGGGGTTGTCCGCGGTGCTGGTCCTGGGCCTCGGGTGTTCGGCAGGCGTGCTGGCGCAGAACGCGCCGGCGGCCACGGGGTCGCAGGCGCCGGTGCGTTTCCTGGTGGTCGCGGACCGCGAGAGCCCGATGTCGGCGGCCTCGCCGGGCCGGGTGTCGAAGGTGTACGTGCAGCTCGGCGACAGCGTGGCGAAGGGCAAGACGATGGTCGCCTTTGACTGCAGCGACCTCGATGCCAAGCACGACGCCGCGGATGCCGAGTACAAGGCCGCCCAGCTGCGTTACGAGGCGAAGGCCAAGTTGCAGGGCCTGCAGTCCGCCGCCGCGCTGGAAGTGGAACTCACCGCCGCCGACGTCAACCGCACCAAGGGCCAGCTGCGCATCATCGACGCGCAGCTGGCGCAGTGCCGCTTCGTCGCGCCGTTCGACGGCCGCGTGGCGCGCGTGCACGTGAAGGAAGGGCAGGGCGTCGCCGCCGGTGCACCGGTGATCGACTTCGTCGGTACCGGCACGCCGAAGGCGCGCCTCAACGTGCCGTCCAACTGGATCGTCTGGCTGAAGCCGGGCGCGCACCTGGACGCCACGGTGGACGAGACCGGCCAGCGCTACCAGCTCACCGTCACCCGGCTGAGCGGCCGCGTGGATGCGGTGAGCCAGACCATCGAGATTGAAGCGGACTTCACCGGCGATACCAGCCGCGTGCTGCCGGGCATGAGCGGCCGCGCGACGCCGGGCAAGGGCTAAGACGATGACCGCCAAGCCTGCGGGCAACACGCCTGCGTCGTCGCGTTTCTACGCTTTGGCGTCGCGGGTGGAAGCTGCCACCACGGCGGCGGAGCTCGGCTTCACCGCGTGCAACGACACCCGCCTGCTGGTGGACTACCGCCAGGCCGCGCTGGTGGCGTTGCCGGCCGCCCGGCCGCCGCGCCTGGTCGCGCACTCGGGCCTGGCGGATGTGGATCCGAATACGCCGTATGCGTTGTGGCTGTCGGGCGTGACCAAGGCCATCCTCGCGCGCTGCGCGGAACTGCCGGCGGGTGCCCGCGTGCTGCCGCTGTCGCCGGAGATGCTCGATGCCGATCTCGCCGCGGGCTGGAGCGAATGGTTCCCGGCGCACGTGTGGGTGCTGCCGCTTTCCGGCCCGGGCCAGTCCATCGGCGCGTTGCTCTTTCTTGGCCGCGACGAGCCCTGGCCGAACCAGCTGACCTCGGACGGCGAAGAGTTCGCGCTGCTGCAAATGGCTGGCCTGTACGGCTACGCCTGGTGGTCGCTGGTGGCTCGTCCGACGCGCGTGCAGCGCTGGTGGCGCGCGGCAACGAGCGGGCGCCGCCTGCGTTACATCCTCGCCGGCGTGCTGGTGGTGTTGTTGCTGCCCGTGCGCGAATACACGCTGGTGCCGGCGGAGATCATCTCCCTGCATAGCCAGGTGATCGCCTCGCCGCGCGAGGGCGTCATCCGCCGCATGGTGGTGCTGCCCAATGCGCCGGTGAAGGCAGGGCAGGTGCTGGCCGAGATGGATGACACCACGCTGCGCAACAAGCTCGCGGT
This sequence comes from Luteibacter pinisoli, assembly GCF_006385595.1. Classification (NCBI taxonomy): domain Bacteria; kingdom Pseudomonadati; phylum Pseudomonadota; class Gammaproteobacteria; order Lysobacterales; family Rhodanobacteraceae; genus Luteibacter; species Luteibacter pinisoli. Next base: position 3,846,512 of record NZ_CP041046.1, on the reverse strand, counting down.
GGCCCAGGCCGAACTGGCCACGGCCAGCGTGGAAATGCACCAGGCCGCGCAGCAGGCGATCGAAAGCCAGAACGCGAAGGCGGACCTGGGCATGGCCGAGGGCAAGCTGCACGAGCGCGAGGTGGACGTCGCTTCGCTCACGCGCGAAGTGGCCAAGCTTGAAGTGCGCGCGCCCGCCGATGGCGTGTTCGTGTACTCGGACCCGGACGACTGGGCCGGCCGCCCGGTGCAGACGGGCGAGCGCATCGGCCTGCTCGCGGATCCGCACACCCTGGGCGTGCGCGCCTGGGCACCGGTGGGCGAGCCGACCAACCTGGAAGGCGGCGCACCGATGACGGTGTTCCTGAAGACCGCACCGCTCAGCCCGGTCGACGCACGGCTGGAATACGCCGGCTACGCGCCGGTGGAAGCGCCGAACGGCGTGGCTAGCTACGTGCTGCGTGGCACGGTGGACGGCTCGCATGAGGCGGCACGCATCGGCCTACAGGGCACGGCGCGCGTCTCCGGCCACTGGAGCGTGCTCGGTTATCTCTTGCTGCGTCGCCCGCTCGCCACCGTGCGCGCATGGGCCGGGGTATGAGCGACGCGGCACTCGCGGCGGCGGGTGTGGGCGCGGCGCCGCCGTGGCCGGCGTTGCGCGACGAGCTGAAGATCCACGCCGCCGGGCGCAATCGCGACGGCTCGCCGGCGTGGCATCTGTCGGACCCGGTACGTAACCAGTTCTTCCGCGTGGGCTGGCTCGAGTTTGAAATGCTGCAGCACTGGGGCCTGGCGGACCCGGCGCGCATCGCCGAGGCCGTGGCCGAAACGACCACGCTGCAGCCGGAGCCGGAGGACGTCGTCGAGTTCGCGATGTTCCTGAAGCAGCAACAGCTGCTGCGCAGCGCACAGCCGAAGCGGGCGACGTCGACCGGGCACTGGCTGCTGCAGAACTACCTGTTCATCCGCATCCCGCTGGTGCGCCCCGAGCGCTTCCTGCGCAAGGCGCTGCCGTATGTGCAGTGGATGTTCACCACGCGCTTCCTCATCGCCACGCTGATCGCCGCCGTCCTCGGGCTCATCTTCGCCGGGCGCCAGTGGGACGTGGTGCAGGCCAACCTGCGCGGCGCGCTGAGCTGGGAGGGTGTGTTCGCCTTCGCCGGCGCGCTGGTGTTTTCCAAGTGCTGGCATGAATTCGGCCACGCGTTTGTCGCGACCAAGCACGGCGTGCGCGTGGGCCACATGGGCGTGGCGCTGCTGGTGATGTGGCCCATGGCGTATACCGACACGGGCGAGAGCTGGAAGCTGGAGCGATCCGAGCGCCGCCTCGCCATCGCCTCCGCCGGTGTTGGCGCGGAGCTGGTGCTGGCGGCGTGGTGCACGCTGCTTTGGTCCTTCGCGCCGGACGGCAACTTCCGCAATGCGCTGTTCTTCCTCGGCACGACGGCATGGGTGCTGACCCTGGCGGTGAACGCCAGTCCGTTCATGCGCTTCGATGGTTACTTCATCCTTGCCGACGCGCTGGACTACCCCGGCCTGCACGAGCGTGCGGGACGCTGGGCGAAGCGCTGGGTGCGCGGAACCTTCCTGGGCATGGACGACCCGCGTCCCGATGCGGTGTCGCGTCCGTTCGCCGCCTTCCTTACCGGCTTCGCCTTCACCACGTGGCTTTACCGACTCACGCTGTTCGTCGGCATCGCGGTGGTGGTGTACCACGCCTTCTTCAAGGCGATGGGCCTGATTCTGTTCCTCGTCGAAATCATGACGTTCGTGGTGAAACCCATGCAACAAGAAGTCCGGGTGTGGTGGCATCGCCGCGCCGAGATCCGCTGGCCCGTGCTGCGCCGCTGGCTGGCCGTGCTGGGCGTCGCCGCCCTGGTGCTGCTCGTGCCGTGGTCGGCCACCGTGCACGGCGAAGGCGTCGTTGAAGCCGGCTTCGAGCAGCCGGTGTTCACGCCGTACCCGGCGTTGATGGAAAAGGTGCTTGTGCACAACGGCGAAACGGTGAAAGCCGGCCAGGCGTTGTTCGAACTCTCCGCGCCCGCCCCGCAGGACGACGACGCCAAGGCGGCCGCGCTGCGCTCCGCGTATGAATCCGCCGCGCGCGGTGCGTCTTCGCTGGATCGCGATGGCGTCGCCAAGCAGGTGGTTGCTGACCGCATGGCCGATCAGTACAGCGCGCAGCGTCTTGCCAGCGCCGCCGAACTGCACCGCCTGCGCCTGGTCGCGTCCAGCGATGGCGTCGTCCGCGACCTCGACGAAACCCTGCTCAACGGCAGCTGGATCTCCCCCGGCGCACGCATGGCGACGGTGGTCGGCGGCACGCGCTGGCGCGTCGAAGCCCTCGTCTCCGAAGCCGATCGCGCCCGCCTCGCCCTCGGCAACGACGCCACGGTGTACCCGCAGGGCTCATCCACGCCGCTGCACGGCAAGGTCGTCTCCGTCGACAACGGCGCCCTCGAACACCTGCCCAGCCTCGCCCTCGCCAAAACCCACGGCGGCCCGATCAACCTCAATCCCACGGCCCCTGCAAAGGAACTCCGCCCCGCGAACGTGCTTTACCGCGTGCGCGTGGAAGGCGAAGGCACCGCCACGCTCCCCGCCGAACAACTCGTCAGCGTCCACATCACCGGCACCCGCGAAAGCCTCGGCCGCCGCTGGATCGACAGCGCGTTGCTGATCCTGCTCCAGCAGACGGGCCTCGGCAAAGACGGCTAGGCCCCGATACGCCGTTGTAGGAGCGCACCCTGTGCGCGACCCTACCTGGTGAGCCTCCAGAACATCGGCACCAAAAGTACGAACAGAACGCACACAAGGTTGAAGTCGTAACGCACCCACTGCTCAAGGTCGTACTTGACCAGGGTGGTGGTCGTTAGCCACGCGGTGAGTGTCGTCAGGCCGGCAGTGACCACGGCGTAGAACGCCGTCCTGGCCGTGCGGCGGTAGTCGATCTTAGGTATGCACATGTTCTTTGATCACCCGAGTGCTACGTAAATGACAACGATGGCGACCATGCCAACGACATAAAGGCACGTGGCGAGTCGGGTGCTCCGCCGCAGTGGACCGTGCCCCGTGGCCGTCACGTGGGAGCCAAAGCGGCCCCATATCAGCATGTCGTCGATCTGCGGCAAAAGGCTGGCAACGCGGTTCACCGCGCTGGCCAGATACTCCGCATCCGCCGCGCCACCGGGCGGTGCAAGTCGGTGAAGCTGTCGACCCAGCGTTGACGCGCAGAGTAGGTACTTCGAGTCCGGATTAGGCGATTCGAAAACATCCACAGGGTCCGTCAGAGGCGAATCAGGCGAGTCGTCCGGTGTACGGAAGAACTGTATGTAGAAGCTGAATGGGGCGAACCCGTGCATCATGATTTCGACGACATCAATGCCCGAGTCGCGCCTACGACGCATCAATCCAAATGGATACGTTCGCTGCTGAAAGCGCGGATCGTAAGCACCACGATCCGCCGGAGAACATTCGAATCCTCGGCAACGGAGATCGGATATGACTGCACGCTGCATCTCCGATCTGAAGGCGCTTCCCATTGATTTCGAACGTTTACGTTCGCCAGCTTTTGTCATGGGCCAGCTGCGCCTGATCGGCGGCAAGCCAAACGTCTTCCGCACCAGGTCCCGCATCACGTGCATCCGGCTACGAAGCCGCCACGCGTCTGCTCTTCCATCGTCACCAAAGCGGTCGGCCACGTAGCGGGAAAGAAGGATGTAGGGGATGCCAATCGCGAAGAGCGCAATGCCGCCAAGGTTGTAATCAATCCAGTCCGTGAAGAACGCAATGACACTGACCATTAGCGTATAGATCCAGGTGCGGCTCATTGGCTGCACTCGCACGAGCCGCTAGTCTCGGTCAACTTCTTCCCGGCCGTTTTGATTCCCGTGAAGCTGGCCTGCGGCACGGCGACTTCCCGGATCTTGGTGTGGTGATCAGTGATCCTCACTTGCAGCTTTGTAATGCGATTGGGTGTTCGTGCTGTAGCAAGTTGCGCATTCAGCGTGCGAAGTGCCCGTCCCGACGTGACGACGCGCCTTCCGACAGCGAGGAGGCCTGGCGAAACCGCACCGGCGGCGGCGGAAATGGCTACGTGCTTGAGATTGTAGTTTCGGAGATTGAGCACACCGCATCCCTGTCGGTAGTTGCCGTAAGCCTGCATTCCGATCTCGAAGGCGGCTCCGAGGATCGCGCCTACGATACCGATCTCACCATCCGGGTCGCTGTAGGTGAGGGGCGAGCCGTTGGCGTACAGGTAGGGATTCACGCCACCACCCAGGCCAATAGGATCTACCTGAATATATCGACCTGTCGTCGGGTCGTAATCGCGCGCCCCATTGGCATGAAGGCCAGTGAGGTTGTCGTAGCGCTGGCCTGGGAAGCGAAGGTCGAACACGAAGGCCATGCCATCGCCGTCCGGATCTTCGTCCGGCAGAGTCGAGCCGAAGGGGTCGGCGTTGTGCAACCCCCGCCACACAATGGCATTACGTTCCGGGTCGAGGATCTCGCGCGGCGACCCGAGGTGGTCGGGGGCAACGTAGTACAGCTTCCCGTCGGCCACGACGCCGACAAGGAGGTCATCCATCCATACGCCCTGTTGAAGTACCCGGCCCGACGCATCGACGTCGGCGAGCCACCGGCCCGCCTCGTCCTGGACAGTCATCGTCGTCTTTCCCGACGAGGTGACGGTGCGTGCGATCCGGTTGCCCTCGGCGTCGTAACCGTAGGACACGAGGAGCTTCCCACCTTCGCTGGCAGAGGCCAGGCGGCCGGTGGCGTCATACGACAGGGTCGCGTCGCCGAGGACAATGAGGTTGCCAGCGTCGTCATAGCGACGCGCCTTGCCGTCGGCTTGTGTCAGTCGGTGCGTCCCGGCCTGGTAGCCGTAACCATTCGATGCGCCGCCGCCACGCACGGCGAGACGGTCGCCGCTGGCGTTGTAATCGAAGGCAAGCAGACTCTTGCCCGTGTTGTAGTCGCGTACTTCATTGAGGTAGTCGAGCCCGTCCTGGCCGAACGCGTAAGCGTAGCCACGGGCGACGTCGGCACGAAACCGGCCGCCCGGGGATGTATCCAGCCAGTAATTCGAACCCTCTGGGTCAATGCCACCCCACCCGGTGACGCGGCCTGCCTTGTCGCGGGTGATGGAAAGCGTCCGGTCGTTGCCGTACGTCCAGTTCTCTATGCTATCGAACGGACGGTAGGCGACCTTGGTGATCAGTTCTTTCCGGGAACCACCGACGTCGACAGTGACACCGTTGATCTTTCCGTCGACGTCGTATCGGTAGGTGGTGTTCGCAGTGCCGTCCAAGCCTGTCGAGGCCAGGCGTCCCGCCTTCGTATAGGCATAGGTCACTGACGTTTGCGTCGTATCCCAACGCTGGGTCTTCCGGGAGACGTTCCCTTCGGCGTCATAGCAGTAAGCCGTCTCACTGCGAGCCGTGGACATCGTCGAGAGGCGGCCGATACCGTTCCGATGGTCACCGGAACAGGTGGCCCCGGGCACGTCATACGTAAACGTGGCGTTGAGTGCCGGATCGGCATACGTGATCTTGAGCGGGCGGCTGAGGGCGTCGCGGGTGACGTTGAACGACCCTACGCCGCCGGCGCCTTCATGGCGGACGACGAGTCCCGTAGCGTCGTACTCGTCATACGCCTCGCCCCCGTCGGGACTATCCACGTGCGAGAGATCGCCCATGCCGGTGGCGAGATATCGAGTCGTCACGCCGTCGGGGTCCGTGATGGACTTGACCTGATCGAGCGGGTCGTGGGTCACCGTGACGGCGGCTTTGCGGCCATCAAGGTCGTCGATCGATTCCCGGAGTCGGCCAAGGGCGTCATACGTCGACGCGTCGCGGCGGCTGTCCCCATCCGTCGTCCCTGTGGGACGGCCAACCTCATCGTAGGTGAAGCTGACGAGCCCCGCGCCGTCGCCCTGCTCGGTGGCCAGACGGCCAAGGGCATCGAAGGTCCGCTTGACCTGGGTCTTCTGGAAGAACTGGTCGTATGTCGTCTCCGTGACGGGCCGCCCGGACTTGTCAAGATCGAGCACCAGACGATGATTGGAAGGGTTTGACATCCTGACCATGCGACCGGCGGCGTCGTACTCGAACTGGACTGTCACGCCGTCAGCGTCGGTGATCGAGGCGACGTCGCCGCGCTCGTCATAGGTAAAGGACGTGGTGGCGACGACGCCGTCAGTGCGCGTTTCACGGGCCGAGAGCTGCCAGCCCCTGGCGTTATAGGTATTGTCGACCACCGTTCCGTTGGGCTCTCGGTGTGAAAAGATGCGACCGGCGGCATCCAGGCGAAGAACGTCAGTCCGCTGGCCAAGCGCGTTCTCGACCGTAGCGAGGTCGCCCTTGCGGTAATCGCAGGCACCGTTGGGGACGCAGTTGGCTGCCGACGCCGTCCGGTAGGTGTATCGGTTGAGCACTGCCATACCCGAAACGTCGCTGCGCGGACCCTCCTCCTGAATGAGGCGACCATCAGCGTCGTAGGTGAACTTCCAGGTCCGGGACAGTGTGAGGGGTGCGTCATTCTGGCTGGGGTCGATGGCTGCCCAGAGCTCGCGACGGGTCAGGTTGCCGGCGTCGTCGTACGTCAGGCGCTCCTCCTGCCCTGGCAAGCTGATCCGCGTTGGGCGCATCAACGACGCATGCCAGTCCGTCCTGGTGGTCCGCGCCAGGGGTGTACCGACGGCTTCGGTCTGGCTCGTTTCACGGCCATCCGCGTCATAGGTGTACTCCGTGACACGGCCGTCGAAGTCGGTGCTACGCGCGAGATTGCCGCCGTCGTCGTACTCCAGCTTCGAGAACGCGGCACCGCAGCCCGCACCCCCGGGCTGGTCGACGCCCACGAGGCGGCGCACGCCTCGCACTTCTGCGTAGCGGTAGCCGTGAACGGCGTTGGTGGGGCCAGCTACGCTGACCGAGCCGTCGGCGGCACGGGCCAGGGTGACCCGATCGGTGCCGTTGTTGTGCTCGCTGCTTACCGCACGACCCGAGGCGTCGTAGCGGAAGCTGGCAAAGCGCTTAGCCGTTTCGTCGAAGATGCCGGTGAGAGCATGGGGTAGGGGTGCATCGACATAAGATGGTTCATTGTAGGTATAGCGGTGCGACCGACCATCAGCGTAGGTCGCTTCCACCAAGTCGGCCTTTCGATCGATTCGATCGGAATAGGCATAGCTCACTACAACACCGGTCCCGTCGCGTACATTTTCCAATCGACCGGCTTCATCGTATTCAAATTGCAAGGAGCGACCCTGTGTATCGGTCGCTGCGACGAGCGCGCCGTCATACTGCAGGTGAATGTGCGAGCTGGTGCCGGGATCAATGTCGATAAGTCGGCCTTGTGCGTCATATCGCTCCACTCCGCCGTCGATTGCACGGTAGACCCATCCAGACGATGCACGCGTCAGCAAGCCTCGTGGATCGGCTACGCTTTTGTACTTTCCACGTTCTTCGACGAAATCGATACGTTCGCCTGTATGTCGAAGAAGGCGCACAGTCATCTTGTCTGCGAGGTCAACCAGAGAGCGATCGTATGTCCCCCTCCACCGGCTACCGAGGCGTGCTGTGGCGGGCACGGTGTAGGCGGACTCAGCTTCGTTGTCCGACGTGTCGAGCGCGATACCGCTATTGTAAAAGCGGGACCAGTTGAGCGCGGAGTGCGCGGTACGCGGCACGTCCGCGATTTCTTGGAACTTGTTTCCGACGCCGACGTTGATAGGATTTCCTACGGTAGGTCGTGTCCCGCATTCACCGTTGCCAAGTTCTGTTTGCCGTTCGGTCCGCGATTCGGGATCCTTATCAACGCCGCGACACACGGCCGTGCCCCACGTCGGAACACCCAGGTAGTGATTGTCGTAGGGGCCCCAGACGGTCGAGCCGCTGGTAACGAACAACGTTCCTGGTACGGAGCATCCGTAGACCATGGTTCCGATTTCGTGGGCGTAGCCTGGGTTTCCATTCGAGTTGACGTATGAGTAGGCCGCGATCCAGCTCTGGCTTCCTACCGACACATGGTCCAATAAGCAGCTGGTGTAAGAACTCACCCGGCAGTCGCTATCCATTAACGCCGTTCCCGCGGCGATCTTGTCGGCCGAGTAGAACGCGGGGCCGTCGAAAATCGGGGCCTTGTATTCGATGAAAGCGTCCGAATCGGCAGCAGCACTCGAAGCTTGCATGCACAAGGCGAGAGAAAGGAGTCGACGTGTGCCGGTGAATGTCCTTGGCATGAGCTGTCCAGATGTGACGAAGGCGGCGGAGTCTAGATGCCTTCGTGATGCCTCACCGAATTCCCCTGCGCAATGGCCCGTACGTCGCGCTTTTTAGTAGGAATACTCTCAAATTGAGCGAGGAGATCTTTCGCATCTGGTCGTTACAAGACTGACGATCAGACGCGCAGTTCATGCGCGAACAGCGATGGCAGGGAACTTCGGTTGCGCGCTCGCCGTGGCGAAAAGTGAGAAAACACTACGAGGAGAATCGACCGGTCGCTCCGCACGGTTAACGCGCGGCCGGATAAGGAAATTCGTAATGAGCAGGGCCGAGAGGAAGGTTCCAGAGGCCCGCAAGGGGGGGGGGCTGTACCCGCGAAAGCTTCGGCCGCCTCTGGATCGACGGCGCGTTGCTGATCCTTTTCCAGCAGACGGGCCTCGGCAAATACCGCTAAGCACGATGTGCGATTTTTCGTAAGGGCACGATAAGGTTCAGGGTTTAACGACAATTTGTCATATGTTTCGCACTGGACGGTCATCCGATAAGCGTAGATAAGGCCATGACCTTCCGGAGAGACCCCTGATGGCACTGGCCGCTGTACGTATCGAGACCTTCGAGCCCCTGAACGTGATCCTGGGGGTGTGTGCCGATGTCGATGACGGGACCCGCCTCGTGGATCTGCCCGAGGATGTGATCGATTCGCTGGACCGGTACATCGCCTTCGACCTGCCGACCCATGCCTCGTTCTGCGAGTGGGTGGTGCTCCAGGCCATGGACCCGACCGAGCTGCCCGTGACCGTGGGCCAGTTGAAATCCCACTACGCGTCGTAACCCGTACACGCGCACAAAAAAGCAGGAGCGCACTCGCATGCGCTCCTGCCTTTCATCGCTTACGCCTGGCTTAATCGCGGCGAGCGATCAGCAGCCCCACCAGGATGCCGATGCCGAAGCCGCTGAGGATGGCACCCAGCGGACGATGCGCGACGACGTCACGCACGCTGTCTACCGCGTCGCCGGCCTTCTGCTGCACCCGGCCCGCGGCTTCGCGGACGGCACCTTCACCTTCGAGTCCATGGTCACCGGTAAGGGCGCCGGCGGCGCGCTGCACGCGTCCACCGATGGTATTGGCTGCACCGCGGATCTGATCTTCGTTCATGGCTTGCTCCGTCCGTCATATTGACCCTAGGGAAGGTGCCTGCCCCTCAGTGCACGAATCGCCAAATCCGCGTCAATCGCACGCCTTCACCAGCACTCCATGCGGCAACGCGTCATACTGGTTCACCTCTGGTTGATGAAGGGGTCCCCGCGCCCATGGAAGCGACGAACGACCGCCAGCCCTTGCCGGGCGCCGCCGCATGGCCCGAAGCCACGATAGAGCGCGGCCCGGCGCGGTTCACGGTACTCACCCCCCGGCTGATCCGCCTGGAGTGGAGCGAGGACGGGAGCTTTCGCGATATCCGCACCCAGGTGGTGGTCCACCGGGCCCTGGATGTGCCGCCTTTCCATATCGAGGAGGACGACACCACCATCGAGGTGGATACGGGCCTGCTCCGCCTGCGCTACACCAAGGACACGGGCCGTTTCACGGCCGACAACCTGTCCATCGTGGTCCGCGGCCCCGGCCTGGAGTCCACCTGGCACCCCGGGGACGTCCAGAAGCAGAACCTCGGGGGCACCTACCGCACACTGGACCGCTACGACGGCGACACCTGGACCGACGGCAGCAAGCTGCCCCTGGAAGAAGGCCTGATCGCCCGCGACGGCTGGCACCTGGTCGACGACACCCAGGGCTTCGGCATCGGCGACGATGGCTGGGTGTCCGAGGTGCCGGGCGGCGAGCGCCAGGACTGGTACTTCTTCGGCTATGGCCACGACTTCCGCGCCGCGCTCTCGGACTTCGCGGCCATCTCCGGCCCGCAGCCGATCCCGCCGCGCTTTGTGTTCGGCTACTGGTGGTCGCGCTACTGGAACTACTCCGACGAGGAGCTGCGCACCCTCGGCGCGCGCTTCGAGAAAGAGCGCATCCCGCTGGACGTGCTGGTGCTGGACATGGACTGGCACACCACGCCGGGCCTCTCCCTGCGCCCGGGCCACGAACACCACGACGAGTTCGGCGAGCAGTCCGGCTGGACCGGCTACACCTTCAACCGCAGCCTGTTCCCGCACCCGAAGGCCTTCATGCGCTGGGCGCGTGGCGAGAACCTGCACGTCACGCTGAACCTGCATCCGGCCTCGGGCGTGATGCCGCACGAGGAGAAGTACGACGCGATGGCGAAGGCGCTGTCGTGGGATACCTCGACGAATGCGCCCATTCCCTTTGAAGGCGCGTCGCAGCCATACATGCGTGCGCTGTTCGACACCATCCTGCACCCGCTGGAAAAGGAGGGCGTGGACTTCTGGTGGCTGGACTGGCAGCAGTGGAAGGAATCGAAGAAGTTCCCCGGCCTGTCGAACACGTGGTGGCTCAACCATGTGTTCTTCACCGAGATGCAGCGCGACGACGACCGCCGTGGCCTGATCTACCACCGCTGGGGTGGGCTGGGTAACCACCGTTACCCGATTGGTTTTTCCGGCGACAGCGTCATCGGCTGGAACTCGCTGGCCTTCCAGCCGCATTTCACCGCCATGGCGTCGAACGTGCTGTACGGCTACTGGAGCCACGACATCGGCGGGCACACCTTCCGCAAGGAGATCCCGCGTCCGGAGCGCCACCTGGAGCCGGAGCTGTATGCGCGATGGATGCAGCTGGGCGTGTTCTCGCCGGTGCTGCGCACGCACTCGGCGAAGGAAGCCAGCCTGCACAAGGAGCCGTGGCACTTCGGCCCGCCGTATGGCGACGCGGTGTTCGCGGCGATCCGCCTGCGCTACCAGCTGGCGCCGTACATCTATGGCGCCGCGCGCGATGCCTACGACACCGGCATGTCGCTGGTGCGGCCGATGTACTACCACTGGCCGGAGCACGAGGAAGCCTATACGCACCCCGCGCAGTACATGTTTGGCAACGATGTGCTGGTGGCGCCGGTGACGACGCCGGTGGGTGCGGACGGCACGGCAAAGTTCCCCGTCTGGCTGCCGCCGGGCCTGTGGTACAGCCGCGATGGTGCCGAAGCCTACGATGGCGGCGGCGTGCTGGAGCGCTCGTACACGCTGGAAGAGATCCCGATCTTCGTGCGGCCGGGCAGCGTGGTGCCGCTGTATCCCGAAGGGATGCGCAACCTCTCCACCGTGCCGGACGAACTGATCCTGCAGGTGTTCCCGGGTGACGAGGGCTCGACGTCGCTGTACGACGATGACGGCCGGTCGCAGGGCTACCAGCGCGGCGAATTCGCGCGCACCTGCGTGCGCAGCCGCCGCGGCGACCGCGCGCACCGCGTGCATATCGATGCGATGGACGGCGATTACACCGGCCGGCCGAGCACCCGACGCTACGTGGTGGAGCTGCTGGATGCGGGCATCCCGGAAAGCGTGGAAGTGAACGGCGAGGTCCTGCCGTACAGCGCCGAGCCGGCGCCGCGCACCTGGTTGTTCGACACGGCGTGGCTATGCATTCGCATCGACCTCGGCTCGAAGCTGGTGAGCCGCCCGCAGGACATCGTGGCGCGCTTCGCCCCCGAGCACGCGATTCCACGCGGATTGCTCCATCGCATGCGCCGCGCGGGTGAAGCGGTGCATTACCTGAAGCAGGTGTGGGGCGATATCTCGGCGTTGCCGGACGACGTCGATCTCGCCGGCCAGGCCGCGCGGGTTCTGGCGTATGCGGTGGAGGAGGGCGACGACATGGGCCGCGCGGCGCGCTTCTCCGAGGGCGTGTCGGAGTTCGAGGAGCGCTTCAAGGGCTTGCCGGCGAGCGTGAATGCCACGCCGATCGATGATGCGTTCAAGCAGATGTTTGCTGATTTGTTGGGGCGCTAGCGCTTGGCTATGGGGGGTGTCGCGAAAGATGTCGCGCACAGGGTGCGCTCCTACATTGTGGTCGTGGTTTTGATGGTGTGTGCGCTGGACGCCCATGCGGGCGACGCGGTGCGGGTGGGCTCGAAGGCGGACAACGAGGGGGCCTTCCTCGGCCAGGTGGTATTGCAGGTGTTGAAGCACGCCGGCATCCCGGTCGTGGACCACACGCAACTGGGACCCACGTCGATCGTGCGTCGCGCGCTGCTGGGCGGGGATCTGGATGTGTATCCGGAATACACCGGCAACGCGGCGTTCTTCTTCCACCGGGAAAACGACGCCGCTTATCGCGATGCGGCGAAGGCGTATGCGCTGGCCGCGCAGCTGGACACCGTGAACCACGTGACCTGGCTGCATCCCGCGCCGGCCGATAACCACTGGGCGATCGGCGTGCGCAAGGACGTCGCGGCAGCGAACCACCTGCAGTCGCTGGCGGATTTTGCGCGCTGGGCGAACGGCGGCGGCGACGTGCTGCTGGCCGGCTCGGCGGAATTCGTCGAGAGCGACGCCGCGTTGCCTGCGTTCCAGAAAGCGTATGGTTTCACCCTGCGTGGCGAGCAGCTGCTGGTGCTCGCCGGCGGCGATACCTCGGCCACGATCAAGGCCGCCGCCGAAGGCACCTCGGGCGTGAACGCGAGCATGGTCTACTCCACCGATGGAGCGATCGCCGTCACCGGCCTCGTCGTGCTGGACGATCCGAAGCATGTGGAGATGGTCTACCAGCCGGCGCCGGTGGTGCGCGACGCCGTGTTGAAAGAGTATCCCGCCATGCGCGGCGCGCTGGACGCCGCCTTCGCACCGCTCACCGTGGAGCGCCTGCGTGCGATGAATGCACGCACGCAGATCGATGGCGAAGACGCCTCGAAGGTGGCCGCAGATTACCTGCGCAGCGAAGGACTGCTCAAATGACCGGGCAACGAGCAGGGCGCCTGCCGGTGATCGTCTTGTGCGTCGTCGGGCTGATGGCGACGGTGGCGATGGCCTTCCTGCATGTCGCGCCGAACCGGTTGCTTAGCGGTCACCCGGCGAGCCCGCATGTGTGGCTTCTCACGCTGCTCTGGCTGCTGACCGCGGCGGCGGGTGTGTATCGCGGCGGTGCCGTGATGGCTCTGACGCTGACGCTCGGGCTGCCGTTCCTCGCCGGCCATGACGCGACGCTGCTGCTCCAGCACGCGGCACCGACCACCCGCATCCAGCTCGGCGCGGGCTTCTGGACGATGTGGCTTGCCGCCGCCTTGCTGCTCCTCGACCGCCTGCGCCACCTGCGCATCGCCTGGCGCACCGCGTGCTGGGTGCTGATCGCGGCCGTGCTGATCGGCGGCGCACTGGCCGGCGCCTTCAACAGCATCGCCCTGGTGCGCGAATGGCAGGCCCAGCGCGGCGCCTTCAGCGATGCGCTGGCGACGCACATCACCCTGTCGCTGGTGACGCTGGCCATCGCCCTTGGCATCGGTGCGCCGCTGGGTTATCTGGCCTGGCGCGCGCGCAAGGCCGGCGGCACGCTGGTCGGTGTGCTCGCGTTCCTGCAGACCGTGCCTTCGCTGGCGCTGTTCGCCCTGCTGATCGGCCCGTTCGCCTGGCTGGCCCGGCAGTGGCCGGCGCTGGGGGCGCTGGGCTTCGGCGGCACGGGTGCGGCACCGGCGGTATTCGCGCTGGTGCTGTATGCGCTGCTGCCTGTGGTCCGCTACACCGTCACCGGCCTCGAGGCCGTGCCGCCGGACACGCGCGAAGCCGCCCGTGGCCTCGGCATGACCCGCGGCCAGGTGCTGTGGCGCGTGCAGCTGCCGCTGGGCTGGCCGGTGTTGCTGGCCGGCCTGCGCATCGTCGCGGTGCAGACCATTGGCCTCGCCGCCGTGGCGGCGCTCATCGGCGCCGGCGGGCTGGGCCGCTTCGTCTTCCTCGGCATCGGCCAGGGCGCGACGGACATGGTGTTGCTCGGGACGCTGGCGATCATCATGCTGGCCCTCGCTGCTGATCTTCTTTTCCAGGGCCTGATGGCTCTTACCGGGCGCCGCGCATGATCGAGTTCGAACACGTCCGCAAGGCCTTCGGCGAGCACGTCGTCATCGAAGACCTCTCGCTGCGCGTGGCGGATGGCGAGTTCTTCGTCCTCGTCGGGCCGTCGGGCTCGGGCAAGTCCACGCTGCTGCGCACGGTAAACCGGCTGACGCACATCGACAGCGGCCGCGTGCTCGTGGACGGCAAGGACGTGTCGACCCAGCCGATCGAGACGCTGCGCCGGGGCATCGGCTACGCCATCCAGTCCGTGGGCCTGTTCCCGCACCGCACGGTGGCCGAGAACATCGGTACCGTGCCGCGCCTGCTCGGCTGGGCGGCGCAAGAGATCGACGCGCGCGTGGCGGAACTCATCGCCTTGCTGAAGCTCGACGAGCCCGGCATGGCCGGGCGCTACCCGGATACGCTATCCGGTGGCCAGGCGCAGCGCGTCGGCGTGGCGCGCGCGCTGGCCGCGCGGCCGAAGATCGTGTTGATGGACGAACCGTTCGGTGCGCTGGATCCACTGACTCGCGAGTCGCTACAGGCCAGCGTCAAGTCCATCCAGCGCGATACCGGCACGGCCATGTTGTTCGTCACGCACGACATGGATGAAGCGTTCCGCCTGGGCGATCGCGTGGGCCTGATGCTCGACGGACGCCTTGCCCAGGTCGGCACGCCGCTGGAACTCATCCGTGAGCCGGCCAATGAGCGGGTAAGCGAGTTTGTGGGAGGCACGCGTGCCTACCTGCGTGAGCTGGCGGTGCGCTGCGTGCGTGAAACGATGCGGCGCGATGAACACGCTGATGGCGAGGCGATTGCGCCCGACGCCACGTTGCAGGAAGCGCTCGGGGCCATGCTGGCGCAGCGGCGCGATCGCCTCGCCGTGGAAGGCGGCGGCGCCGTGCTGCTGGCGGATATCGTGGCGAGGAAGCCGTGACGGCCACGCAGGCCAGGGCCGGGTTACCGCTGGCGGTGCTCGTCGTGCTGCTGGTCGTCCTGCCGCACGCCGCGCCGCTTTTCCACGCGTGGATGCCGGACCTTTCCCACCCGTTGTACTGGCGCACCTCGTTTACCGCGCTGGCGTTCTCGCATGCGCTGCTGGTGGCCATTGCCACTGGAATAGCGGTCGTCGTCGGGCTGACGCTGGGCATTCTCGCCACGCGACCCGCGGGCCGCTCGCTCCTGCCCACCGTGCGTGCGGTGGCCGTGATCGGCCAGACGTTCCCGCCCGTGGCCGTGCTGGCCATCGCCGTGCCCTTGCTTGGCTTCGGCGCGGCACCGACGCTGCTGGCGCTGTCGCTCTACGGTGTGTTGCCCGTGCTCGGCCAGACCGTGGCCGGCCTCGACCAGGTGCCGGCCAGCGCGCTGCATGCCGCCGATGGCATGGGCTACGGGCGCTGGCGACGCTTGTGGGACGTGGAGTTGCCGCTCGCGGCGGGGCCGATCATGGCCGGCGTGCGGCTATCGGCGATTGTCAGCGTGGGTACGGCGACGATTGGTTCGGCCGTGGGGGCTGCGACGTTGGGGGCGCCGATTGTCGAAGGGCTTGTCGGCAATAACACCGCTTACGTCGTGCAGGGCGCCTTGCTGGTCGGCGCCCTGGCCTTGTCTGTCGATGGCCTGCTTGGCCTGGTCGAACACCGGATCAGGAAACACGCCTGACCCGGTGTCGTGAGGCTTACCAGATTTTGACGCGCTGCTTCGGGTCGAGGTACAGCTTCTGGCCTTCCTTGGGCTTGAACGCGTCGTACCAGGGATCCAGGTTGCGGACGGTCTGCGCGCGGAAGTTGCCCGGTGCGTGGACGTCGCCGACCACCTGTGCACGCAGGGCGGCGTCGCGGGTCTTCTCACGCCAGCTCTGGGCGAAGGCGAGGAAGAAGCGCTGGTCGCCGGTGAGGCCGTCGATGACCGGGGCCGGCTTGCCGCCCAGGCTGTTCTTGTACGCCGCGTAGGCGATGGTCAGGCCGGAGACGTCGGCGATGTTCTCGCCGAGGGTCTGCTGGCCGTTCACATGCAGGCCGGGCAGGGCTTCGTACGCGTTGAACTGCTCGACCAGGCGCTGGCCGGCTTCCTTGAAATGCTTCTGATCGGCGTCCGTCCACCAGTTGGACAGGCGGCCCTGGGCGTCGAACTCGGCGCCGAGGTTGTCGAAGCTGTGGCTGATCTCGTGGCCGATCACCGCGCCGATCGAACCGTAGTTCGAGGCGGCATCGGCCTTCGGATCGAAGAACGGGGCTTCGAGGATGGCGGCCGGGAAGTTCAGCGCGTTCTGTAGCGGCAGGTTCACCGCGTTCACCGTCTGCGGGGTCATCCACCACTCGTCGCGGTCCACCGGCTTGCCCAGCTTCGCCACCTGGTGCTGGTACTCGGCGTACACGGCGCGCTGGTGGTTGCCCACGGCGTCGTCCGGCTTGATCTCGAGCTTGGAGTAGTCGCGCCAGGTGTCCGGGTAGCCCACGCCCACCTTGATGGTGGCGATCTTGGCCTTGGCCTTCTCGCGGGTGGCGGGGGTCATCCATTCCAGCTGGCCGACGCGGTCGTCGAAGGCCTTCAGGATGTTCTTCACCATGTCCTGCACTTCCGCGCGCGACGAGGCCGGGAAGTAGTCCTTGACGTAGATCTGGCCCACGGCGTCGCCGAGGTCGCCGTTGACCCGACCCACGCCGCGCTTCCAGCGGTCGCGCTGCTTCGGGGTGCCGGTGAGGGTCTTGCCGTAGAAGTCGAACGAGAGGTCGTCGAACTGCTTGCCGATCAGGCCGTTCGCGCCCTCGTTGATGGTGTGGAAGCGCAGCCAGGCTTTCCACGTGTCCAGCGGCTCGCTGCCGACGAGGGCGGCGAACTTGGTGACCGTGGCCGGCTGCCAGACCACGAAGGTGGGCTGGGCCTGCAGGCCGGCGGCGCTGAAGTAGGCATCCCAGTCCATGCCCGGGGCTTTGCTGGCGAAGGCGGTGCGCGGCCACGGGTTGTTGGCCTTGTGCACGTCTTCGCTGTCGACGATGGAGGCCTGGGCCTCGGCGAGCTTGGTTTCCAGGGCGACGATGGCCTTGGCTTCCGTGGCGGCGTCCTTGTCGCCGGCGGCGGCGAGCACGGCCTGCACGTAGGCGGCGTACTTGGTCCGGGCCTCGACCATGTCCTTGTCGGTCTTCAGGTAGTAGTCGCGGTTGGGCATGCCCAGGCCGCCCTGCAGCAGGTAGGGCACGTTCTTCGAGGGGTCTTCCAGGCCCTG
This sequence comes from Luteibacter pinisoli, assembly GCF_006385595.1. NCBI lineage: Bacteria > Pseudomonadati > Pseudomonadota > Gammaproteobacteria > Lysobacterales > Rhodanobacteraceae > Luteibacter > Luteibacter pinisoli. The sequence goes on along the minus strand of NZ_CP041046.1, from coordinate 3,829,136 downwards.
GGCCACGAACAGGCCGAGCAGGTGCTCGGTCTCCAGCTTGGTGGCGTTGATCGGGTCCACGTCCGCGCGCAGCTGGGCGCCGAGGGCCGAGGAGAGGGCCTTGCGGTCCTTGATGGCGGCGATCTTGTCGAGGGCGGGCTGCAGCGGCTTGATGCCGGCCTTCTCGATGGCCGCCTCGTCCATGTAGGCCTTGTAGTAGTCGGCGATCAGGCGCTGATTGCTGCCCGCGGCCGGGTTGCCGGTGCCGGCGGCCTTGATCAGGTCGGCGTTGCGCTGCTCGGCCTTCTGGAACACCACCAGGAAGACGCCGGTGCTGGAGCGGTCGGCCGGAATCTCTGCCGTCTTCAGCCAGGTGCCATTGGCGTAGGCGTTGAAGTCGTCGCCGGGCTGCACGGCGTGGTCGATGCCCTTCAGGTCGATACCGGACGGGGCACCGGCGGCGAGGGCGCCGGTGCTGGCGAGGCCGCAGGCGATGGCCGCGGCGAGGATCGTGGATTTCATGCGTGCAGCCCTTTTTGGGAGGAACGGCGCCCACGATAAGCCCGCGCGGGCTCCGCCGCGCCCATGACGTATGGCCTACAGGGTTATGCCCTAATGACACTCCGGCGCCCGCAATGGGGCCGGAATGGGCGGGCCGCGGGTCGCCCGGGCTCGCCCTGACCTTCACTTGGCAGATGATCTTTAGGGAGATCGACATGAATGCACGTTTTGAACTGACCGGCCCGCAGATGGACATCAACAGCTATCCGCTCTGGGCACAGGACATGGTGTCGTCCTGTGAGGATGCACGGCGGGCCATCGTCAGCCACGACATGTGGGATCTGATGATCGCGGCAAAGCTCGACCCGGAAGCCACCCGTAACTTCATGGTGGGTGTGTGGCCGGTGATCGAGCGTTTCCCCGGATACATGGCGCATAGCCTGTTGAAGACCCGCTTTGGCCGTAGCCCCGGCGACGACCTGGCCCGGCGCTGGCTGGTGCGCAATATCCGCGTGGAACAGAACCACGCGGAGTACTGGCTGAACTGGGCGGAGTCGGCAGGGGTGTCCCGGGAGGAGGTGCTGAATGGCCAGCCGCCCAAGGGCTCGCAGGCCCTGGCGGACTGGTGCGAGGAGGTCAGCCGGCACGATTCGCTGGCTGCCGGCATCGCCGCGACCAACTATGCGGTGGAAGGGGCGACCGGTGATTGGTCGCAAATTGTCTATGAAAGCAAGGAGTACGCGGAGAGCTTGCCGAATCAGGGCCGTAAAGCCGGCCTCCGGTGGCTTCAGCTTCACGCCGCTTATGACGATACCCATCCGTGGGAGGCGCTTGAAATCGTGTGCTCCCTCCTGGGCACCAACCCGCCGGTGGACCAGGTAGAGCACATCAAGGAGTGCGTCCGCCGCAGTTACGTCAGCATGGCCATTACACTGGACCGCTGCATGGACGTGGCTGGCACCTATCGCACGTTGCGGGAGGTGGCTGCGTAACTCGCAACTTGCCTTTGATCTAATGCACACTCACTCCAGGAACGGGAATCCAGTTACCGATGCATCGCGTTGAGGCAACTCACCTGCAACCGCTCACCAGGCGCCTCCGGCCCCTGGCGTACGCGCTTGTGGCAGGCGCGGTGGTGGTGCTGGCCCTGACCTGGGTGGCGGTGCAGACCCAGGTGACTCTCGCCGGTTTCCTCAACGGCGAGAGTCTTTGGTCCAAGGCGCAGAAGCAGTCCGTGATTGACCTGGACGCCTATGCCGCGCACGGCCGCCCGGCGGACCTCGAAAGTTTTCGCAGTAATTTTACGGTACTGATGGCCGACCGCTGGGCGCGCGACGCGATTGCCAGTGGCGACTACGAACAACGCGAAGTGGAAGATGCCTTTGCCCGCGGCGGGGTGATCCCCGAAGCCATCCCCGGCATGGTCTTCATCTTTGCCCATTTCAGTGCCATGCCCTACGTGCGTGAAGCCGTGGCGGAATGGCGCTCGGTGGACACGAGCCTGGCCGAGCTCGAGGACACCGGCGACCGCCTCGAGCACGCCTACCAGACCGGCACGATGGACGCGGCGGCGATCGACCGCGAACGCGAGCACATCGCCGAGCTCAACCGATATATCGAACCGCGCGCGAAGGCCTTCTCGCTGGATATCGCCAATGGCGCGTCCTGGCTGGGCCGCGTGCTGTTCTTCACCGTTACCGCCGTGGCCTTGCTGGCCGCCCTGCTGTGGGTGCGTTTCGCCCGGCGCATCCTCGCCGGCATCCGCGGCACCGAGGAGCGCTACAGCCTGCTGTTCGACAGTGCGGCGGATGCCATCTTCATGGTGGACGAAGCCACCGGCGCCATCCTCGATGCGAACCACCGCGCCGCCGCGTGGGTAGGCTGCGAGCGCCACGACCTGATCGGCCTGCCGCTGTCGCGCCTGTTCCTGGAAGGCTCCGCCCATTCGGGCGTGGGCCTGCTGCGCTCGTCCGACGGCACCACGCGCCCGGTGGAAACCCAGAGCAGCCTCGTGGTGTGGGGCCAGCAGCAGGTCTGCCAGGCCATCGTCCGCGACATCTCGGACCGCGTGGCCATGGAGCAGGAACGCAAGATCGCCGCCGAGGCGCTGGCCAGCATCGCCGAGGGCGTGATCATCGCCGACGCCGACCGCCGCGTGACCACGGCCAACGCCGCGCACCAGAAGCTCACCGGCATCCCGCTGCACACGCTGCGCAACAACCGCCTCGACGCCACGCGCACGCTGCCCGACGGGCGGCCGCTGCCGCAGTCGCTGTGGGACGAGATTGCCGCGGGCGACAACTGGCTGGGCGAGGTGGAAAGCCGCCGCGCCGATGGCAGCGTGTATGCCGAGCTGATGAGCATCAGCAGCATCCGCGGCCAGGACGGGCGCCCGCAGCATTACGTCGCGGTGGTCTCGGACATCACCACGCGCAAGGCGGACCGCCAGCGCCTGCAGCACATGGCCACGCACGATCCGCTGACCGGCCTGGTCACGCGTTCGGAGTTCGAGCGCCGTTGCGCCGAGGCGATAACCCGCGCGGCGCACGCGCGCGGTGCCGCGGCCGTGCTGTTCCTCGACCTCGACGCGTTCAAGGTGGTGAACGACAGCTACAGCCACGCCACCGGCGATGCGCTGCTGATGCGCGTGGCCGAACGGATTCGCGCGCTGCTGTCGCCGAACGACGTGGCCGGCCGCATCGGTGGCGACGAATTCACCGTGCTGCTCTCCGACCTGCGTTCGCGCGAGGAAGCGCTGGTGGTGGCCGAGGCCTTGCTCTCCGCCATGGCCCGCCCGTTCGACCTTGGCGATTACGAACTCTTCGTCTCCGCCAGCATCGGCATCGCCGGCTACCCGCTGGATGGCAACGATGCCGTGACCCTCATCGCCAACGCCGATGCGGCGATGTACGTGGCGAAGATGGAAGAGCGCAACGCGCTGCGCTTCTACACACCCAAGATGCATGCCGATGCGCGCCGCCGCCTGAAGCTGGCGAGCGAGCTGCGTCAGGCCCTGCAGCGCCAGGAATTCCACCTGGTGTACCAGCCCAGCGTGGAAATGAAGACCGGCCGCATCGTGGCCGTGGAAGCGCTGATCCGCTGGCAGCACCCCGAGCGCGGGCTGGTGCCGCCGGATGAATTCATCCCGATCGCCGAGAGCCTTGGCCTGATCCGGCAGATCGACCAGTGGGTGCTGCAGCGCGCGTGCGAGCAGCTGCGCCTGTGGGACGACGCGCGCCTGCCGTCGTTGCGCATGGCGGTGAATGTCTCCGCCGGTTCGTTCAGTCATCCGGATTTTCTTGCGAGCGTGGGCCAGGCCTTGCTGGCCAGCGGCGTCTCGCCGAAGCGGCTGCTGGTGGAACTCACCGAGAGTGCGATCCTGCGCATGGGCGAGGACACCGAGCGGGCCATGCTGGCGCTGCATAACCTCGGCGTGGCCGTGGCCATCGACGACTTCGGCACCGGCTATTCCTCGCTGGCGTACCTGAAGCTGCCGGCGGTGGCCTACCTGAAGATCGACCGCAGCTTCGTCACCGGCCTGCCGGCCAGCGGCAATGACGTGGCGATTACCGAGGCGATGGTGGCCATCGCGCGCAGCCTGGGCCTGCATACGATCGCCGAGGGCATCGAGACGGAATCGCAGCACGAGTTCCTGCTCAAGGCCGGCTGCCAGGAAGGGCAGGGCTACCTGTATTCCCGCCCGGTCTCGCCCGAAGACATCGCCCGCCTGCTGGCCCCGCGCCCCGGCGCCAGCGTGACCAAGCGCCTCAGCGTGGTCCCGCCCCACCGCGCCTGATCGCCCGCTCCTACAAGACACCGCCGGGCCCTGTGGTTCACGCTGGCCGTCCCCATATATCCGGCCAACGTCCCCGTGCAAGGATCCTCCGTGTCCACCCACGACCCCATCGTCTTCCTGTTCGATGTCGATAACACCCTGATCGACAACGACCGTTTCAGCGCCGACCTCGCCGCGCAGCTGGAACACCGCTTCGGCACCGAAGGCCGCGACCGCTACAACGCGATTGATAAGGAGATTCGCTCGCAGGTCGGTTACGCCGATTACCTCGGGGTGCTCCAGCGCCTGCGCGGCACGCAGAGCAGCCCGGATTTCATGCAGATGAGTTTCTTCCTGCTGGATTACCCGTTCGACGAGCGCCGCTTCCCCGGCGTGTTCGAGGCGCTGGACCACCTGCGCACCCTGGGCCGGCCGGTGATCATGTCCGACGGCGATACCGTGTTCCAGCCGCGCAAGATCCGCCGCGCCGGCCTGTGGGATGCGTTCCGCGGCGACGTGCTGATCTACGTGCACAAGGAAGAGATGCTCGACGACATGCAGAAGGCCTATCCCGCCGATCACTACGTGATGGTGGACGACAAGCCGCGCATCCTGGTGGCGATGAAGAAGCTGATAGCCGATCGCGTCACCACCGTGTTCGTGAAGCAGGGGCATTACGCCGCCGCCGCGGGCAGGGAGCTGGAAGAGACGCCGCCGGATATCACGGTCAATGGCGTGGGCGAACTGGCGATGCTCAGTCGCGAGGCGTTCCTCGCCGCGGCCTGATCGCGGCGTCACGCATCAAACGCGGCCCGGATCCACTCGACGTCGTCGCCTTCAAACGCCACGACGTCGAAGCGGCACGGCCGCTGCGCATCCCACGGGTTGGCGCGCATCCACACCTGCGCGGCGCTGATGATGCGCTGGCGCTTCCGTGCGGTGATGGAGCCGAGCGCGCCGCCGAACGCGGCGCTGCGCCGGTAGCGCACTTCCACGAACACCAGTACCTCGCCGTCGCGCATGACGAGATCCAGCTCGCCAAGCCGGCAGAGGAAATTGGCGCGCACGAAGCGCAGGCCACGGTGTTCCAGAAACGAACGCGCCGCGTCTTCGAAGTGGTCTCCGGTGACGCGGCGCGGGGTTTTCCTGGGGGCTTTCTCTTGCACGCGGACTCCTTTCCGCGCCGGGGCTGGTGGGGTGATTAACCGCCGCCGCCGTTCTCCACGGTCGGCGCGGTGGCCGGCGCTTCGAGTTCAAGGCTACCCGCCACCGGGTGGGCGACGCCGTCAGCGAATCGCGCCCAGATGAGTACGCGACGCACCCGGCCGAACTCATCGGCGACGAGCTGGCCCGTGGCGCCGGGCAGGTAGCTGCCGGCGTGGCCGCGCATCCAGTCGATGTACGGCACCAGGCCCCATGCATCCATGCCGAAGGCAAACAGGCGCGCGGCGACACCGCGCGTGGACGGGATGGCACTGGCCAGGTCGGCGCGGCGCGGCAGGCCCGGCTGGGCGTCGAACAGCCACGGCGCGTCGCAGAACTCCACGCCTTCGAGGTCGCGGTCGGCCGTGGCGTCGTCGCCGCCGGAATAGACGTGCGAGGTGGCGAACACCGGCAGGTTGTCCTTGGCCAGGCGCAGCTGCGGGATCAGCAGGCGGGCCTGCTGCGGCTTCATGCTGATGAAGACGCCGCTGGTGGCCGGGTCCTGGTCGGTGGGCTCGGAGAGCTGCGAGGCGAAATCGATGCTGTTGGCATCGAGGGTGACCTGGCTGGCGAGCGTGCCGCCGCGCGCCTGCCATTCGGCCTTGAAGGCGTTGCCGGCGCGGCGGGCGAAGTCGTCGGTGGAGACAATCACCGTGGCCGTCTTCATGCCCTTGTCGGCCATGTGGTCCGCCACCTGGGCGCCTTCGGTTTCCGGCAGCAGGCCGAACTCGTTGGCACCGGCCGGCGGCAGGCTCTTGCCGTCGCTGGGGTAGTTCAGGGTGAGCATCGGCGCGGGCAGGGCGCCCTTGGCGAAGATGGCCGAGACGCCTTCGCGGTTCAGCGGGCCGACGACGAAGCGGGCACCTTCGGCCACGGCCTTGTCATACGCGGCGACAGCGTGCGCGGCATCGTTGCCGGCGTCGTACACCACCACTTCCGGGCGCGGCGCGTTGGCGTGCGCGGAATCCACGTAGTGGGCGAAGAAGCCATCGCGGATGGCGGCGCCGGCACCGGCCAGCGGGCCGGAGAGCGGCAGCAGCAAGGCCACCTTGTCCGGCACCTTGTAACCTTCGCGCACGCCCTGGTCACCGGTGACGGTGCCCACGGCCTGGTCGAGCACGGCGGGGGCGCGGCTGACGTTGCCGAGCTGTGCCTGGGCCTCGGTGACCCACGGACGCATCGGGTCGTTCGCGCCAAGCGCACTGCCGCGGGCGGTGAGGTCGGCGCTGCCCATGCCGGTCAGCAGGGTGACGATTTCCTTGCGGTTCTGTTCGCGATCCAGCCCGCGCAGCTGGCCGTCCAGTTCCACGCGGGTCTGCGCGGCGCTCCACGGATCGCCGGCGGCCACCTGGGCACGGGCGCGCAGTTCGGCCAGGCGCTGGTCGATCTGCGGGGAAACGCGCGAGGTGGGCTTGCCGGTGAGCGACAGCGCGGTTTTCGCGTCGTTGTTCTTCAGGGCGATTTCGGCACGCAGGGCATCGAAGCGCAGCGCGTCTTCGCCTTCCAGGTGCGAGCGGCGCACGTCGGTGATGGTCGGGGCCGCGCGGTCCAGCGCGCCTTCCTGCCGGTAGGCCTCGGCCGCGAGCAGCTTGTAGTAGTCGCGGTGGTCCGGATCCTGCTGGGCGAGGGCAAGGTAGGCCTGCGCCGCCTGCTCAAACTGGCCGCGGGTGTACAGCGCCTGCGCCGCCTGGGTGGCATCGCCCGACGGCGTGTGGGCTTCGGGACGCGAGCCGCCCTGGGTCACGCAGCCGGCGAGGGCGGCGCTGATGAGAAGGCACAGGGCGGTGGCGCGGATCGATCGCATCGCAAATTCCTTTGGGGTGCAAAGGCGCCTGCCCGGCGCCGAAACGAGGGGATCATAGCCCATCGTTTCGCGAGGCCGGTGTGAGCCCGGCCCGGTCAGGCGCCGTAGAGCGCCTTGCGTGGCGCGCCGGTGATCGCGGCGGCCATCTTTGCGGCCTTGGCCGGTGGCAGCTCTTCCTTAAGGATGCCGAACACCCGCAGCCCTTCGGCGATGCGTTCGTCTTCGCCGGCTTCGCGCCCGGCCACCATCACCACGAACTCGCCTTTCTCCTGGTTCGGGTCTGCCGCGACCAGGCCCACGAGTTCGCCCAGTGGCGCGCCGAGCACGGTTTCGAACAGCTTGGTGAGTTCACGGGCCATGACGGCTTCGCGGTCAACGCCGAAGACCTCGCGCATGTCCTCGAGGCATTCCAGGATGCGATGCGACGACTCATAGAAGATAAGCGTGCGCGATTCGCCGGCCAGCTCGGCCAGGCGGGCCTTGCGGGCACCGCCCTTGGCGGGGAGGAAACCCTCGAAGATGAAGCGGTCGCTGGGCAGGCCGGCCACGGACAGTGCGGCGATGACGGCGCTGGCGCCCGGCACGGGGCTGACTTTCAGGCTTGCCTGGCGCGCGGCGCGGACGAGGCGGAAGCCCGGGTCGCTGATCAGCGGGGTGCCGGCGTCGGACACCAGGGCCACGTCGTCGCCATGACGCATGCGCTCCACCAGGCCGTCCACGGCGGTGCGCTCGTTGTGGTCGTGCAGGGCCACCAGCGGGGTATCGATGCCCAGGTGTTGAAGGAGCGGCCGCGTGTGCCGGGTGTCTTCGGCGGCAATCACGGCCACCTGGCGCAGCGTGGCGATGGCCCGCGCGCTGATGTCATCGCGGTTGCCGATGGGCGTGGCGACGATGTGCAGGGTGCCGGTGCGGGGGAGGGCCATGGGTGGGATTCGGTGGAAAAGAGGCCGATTGTAGCGGGGCACTGTATAATCGGCGGTGGAGTCGGCCGGGCAGTCGCGTCGCGCCTTGTGCGCGTCGAGGAAAGTCCGGGCTCCACAGGGCAGGGTGCCAGGTAACGCCTGGGCAGCGTGAGCTGACGGCCAGTGCAACAGAGAGCAGACCGCCGATGGCCCCGCAAGGGGATCAGGTAAGGGTGAAAGGGTGCGGTAAGAGCGCACCGCGTGCGGGGCTAACGTCGCACGGCACGGTAAACCCCACCCGGAGCAAGACCAAATAAGGGGACTATGACGCGGCCCGTGTCGTCCCCGGGTAGGTTGCTAGAGCCTGGTGGTGACGCCAGGCCGAGAAGAATGACTGCTACGCCGCAAGGCGCACAGAACCCGGCTTACAGGCCGACTCCAACTTCTCTTCGCCACGAGGTGCGCTTTCTTCTCCGAAGAAGCGCACCTCGTGTGCGACATCTTTCCCTTCCTGTGAATGTGAATTCAGTCACGCGGCCTGATTTCCCCATCAGCTGCCGCCTGATGTCGTGCTCGCAAAAATCAAAAAATGCCCGCGATTCAACCACCTTCCGTAGATTGCTCAGAAATGGCTGGAATTGGTGATGAACAGGAGCTTTCTCTCTGATTCACAAGGAAAAATTCCTTGACAGTCTCAGTACCCGAGACTATCGTGGGCCCCAGTGTGAATTCGTGGGATTTGGTGGGGCGGGCATCCAGACATGTTCCAAGGTGAGACAGCCATCACGGTCGACGACAAAGGTCGTCTGACGATTCCGACCTCGTATCGGGATCAGGTGGCTGACGCCTGCGGAAACCGCCTGGTGCTGACGTACAACCCCTTCGAAACCGGTTGCCTGTGGATCTTTCCTTACGAGGAATGGGAACGGGTACGCAACGACGTCAACCAGCTTCCGACCGTAAAAGCCGTGCACCGCAACCTGCAGATGAAGCTGGTGGGCGCCGCCGCCATCGTCGAACCCGACGGTGCGGCACGCATCCTCCTGCCAGCCAGCCAGCGTGCAGCCGCGGGGATTGAGAAAAAGGCCGTGTTACTCGGCATGGGCAACAAGTTCGAGCTTTGGAGCGAACAGGCCCACCTCGCGAAGATCCGCCAGACGATCAACGAGGAAGACATCAGCGACGACATGGCGGAACTGCGGTTGTAACAGCACACCTTCGATTTTGATTTTGGCAGTACGGGTAACGGGAGTGGGATGTGGCGATGGCGGGGCGCGATGTGCACATCCCAGTGATGCTCGATGAAGTGGTGGAGGGCCTCGCCGTGCGCGAGAACGGGCGCTATCTCGACGGAACGTTTGGCCGCGGCGGTCACGCAGCGGCGATCCTCGCGCGCCTGTCGCCGGAAGGCCGCCTGTTCCTGATGGACCGCGACCCCACCGCGATTGCCGTGGCCGAAGCCGGCCTGGCCACCGACCCGCGCGTCAGCCTGCGCCACGACAACTTCGCCACGATGGGCGAATGGGACGCGCTTGACGGTGGCCTCGACGGCATCCTGCTCGATCTCGGCGTCTCCTCGCCGCAGCTGGATGACGCGAGCCGCGGTTTCAGTTTCATGAACGATGCGCCGCTGGACATGCGCATGGACACCACGCGCGGCATCAGCGCGGCGGATTTCCTGCGTGATGCCGACGAAGCCGACATCGCCGACGTGCTCTGGAAGTTTGGCGAAGAGCGCTTCAGCCGCCGCATCGCCAAGACCATCGTCGAGCGCCGCGCCACCACCCCGATCACCCGCACCGGCGACCTCGCCGCGCTGGTGGCCGGTTGCGTCGGCCGCCGCGAGCCCGGCAAGAATCCCGCCACCCGCACCTTCCAGGCGCTGCGCATCCGCGTGAACGCCGAGCTGGAATCGGTGGAAGCCGGCCTCGACGCCGCGCTGGAACGCCTCAGTGTCGGCGGCCGCCTCGCCGTCATCAGCTTCCACTCGCTGGAAGACCGCATCGTCAAGCAGTTCATCCGCTCGCACGAAGGTCGTGTGCAGGGCAGCCGCCGTGGCCCGCCGGCCGAAGCGAAGCTGGCCCGCCTGAAGCCGGTCGGCAAGGCCCTGTTCGCTTCCGATGCCGAAGTGTCCGCGAACCCGCGTTCGCGCTCCGCCGTGCTGCGCATCGCGGAGAAGCTTGCATGAAGACCTTTGGCGCGATCTGCCTCACCCTGCTCCTGCTGGCCGTCATCGGCAGCGCGATCGGCGTGGTGTGGACGCGTCACGAGAGCCGCGTGCTCTTCGTCGAACTCTCCCGCCTGCAGACGCAGAAGGATGATATCGGCGTGGAGTACGGCCGCCTCGAACTCGAGCAGGCCACTTACGCCGAGCCCAGCCGCATCGATGGCGATGCGCGCGAGAAGCTCGGCATGGTGCCGCCGAAGCCGCAGGACATCCAGCTGGTGCGTCGATGAGGGCGCGCCCGGGCAAGCTCGCCGTCCCCAGCCGCCGCCGCGGCCAGGGCCCGAGCCCGCGCAAGCGCATGACCGTGATGGTGGCCGTGCTGTGCGTGGCCGCCTCGGGCCTGCTCGTGCGCGCGTTCGACCTGCAGGTGGTGCGCAAGCAGTTCTACCAGGACCAGGGTGACGCGCGCTTCCTGCGCGAAATGCCGATCGCCGTCTCCCGCGGCACCATCTTCGACCGCAACGGCGAGCCGCTCGCGGTGTCCACGCCGGTGGCCTCCATCTGGGCGAACCCGCCGGAACTGCTCGAGAACGCCGACCGCATCCCGGACCTGGCCAGGGCCCTGCACGTGGATGCCGAGGACCTGAAGCAGAAGATCGAGCAGCGCGCCGACAAGGAATTCATGTACATCACCCGCCAGATGCGTCCGGAAGACGCGCAGGCGATCATGGACCTGAAGATCCCGGGCATTAACTCGCAGCGCGAGTACCGCCGCTATTACCCGTCCGGTGCGGTGAACAGCCATATCCTCGGCTTCACCAACATCGACGACCACGGCCAGGAAGGCCTGGAGCTGGCGTTTGATTCGTGGCTCGCCGGCAAGCCGGGTGCCAAGCGCGTCATCCGCGACCGCATGGGCCACGTCGTGGAAGACGTGGAACTGGTGCGCGCGCCGCAGCCGGGCCGCGACCTCACGCTGTCGATCGACCGCCGCATCCAGTACCTGGCGTACAGCGCGCTGAAGTCCGCGCTGGAAATCAACAAGGCCGATTCCGGCTCCATCGTCGTGATGGACGTGCATACCGGCGAAGTGCTGGGCATGGCCAACCTGCCGGCGTTCAACCCGAATGCCGTGCGCGGCAGCAGCCCGTCCGAGCGCCGCAATCGCGCCGTCACCGACGTCGTCGAGCCCGGTTCGACGATGAAGGCCTTCACGATGGCGGCCGCGCTCACCAGCGGCAAGTACACCCCGACGGCGCCGTTGATCGAAACGTCGCCGGGTACGTGGGTGGTGGGCGGCAAGCCGGTGCATGACACGCATAACTGGGGCACGCTGACCCCGACGGGCGTCATCACCAAGTCGTCCAACGTCGGCGCCGCCAAGATCGGCATGTCGCTGGATACCGACTTCCTCTACGGCATGTACAAGTCGTTTGGCCTCGGCAACAGCACGGGCAGCGGTTTCCCCGGCGAAGCCTCGGGCTACCTGCCGGTGGGCCGTACCTGGAAGCCGATCGAGAAGTCGCGCCTGGCCTACGGCTACAACCTCAACGTGACCCCGCTGCAGCTGGCCACGGGTTACGCGGCCATCGCCAACGGTGGTGCGTACCGCGCGCCGAGCTTCATCAAGGGCGCGGACAACCCGCCCAACCAGGTGATCACGCCGGAAGTGGCGCACAACATCGTCGCCATGCTGGAGACGGTGCTGGCCCCGGGCGGCACCGGTTTCGGTTTCGCCTCCGTGGCCAACTACAGCGTCGCCGGCAAGACCGGTACGTCGAAGAAGAATTCCGTGGGCGGTTACACCGCCCGCAACTACGTGTCGCTGTTCGCGGGCATGATCCCGGCGAGCGCGCCGCGCGTGGTGACGGTCGTGGTGATCAACGATCCGCAGGGCGCCCACTACTACGGTGGTTCGGTGGCAGGCCCCGCGTTCGCCAACGTCATGACCGGCGCCGTCCGACTCCTCGATATTCCGCCCGACAACGTCGGCCGCTGGTACGCCGGCGGCCCGAGCCAGGGCGGGATGATCGGCACAACCAATGCGCCACCGGCCGCCGACGACAGTGCGGCGGAAGAGGTGGTGCCATGAGCACGATGAGCCTCAACGAACTTCTGAATGGTTTCGCCGACGCCCAGGGTGCCGGCGAAATCGTCGTTTCCGGCCTCTCGCTGGATTCGCGCGAGATCACCGCCGGCGATGCCTTCGTGGCGCTGCGTGGCGGCAAGGGCCACGGCATGGACTTCGCGGCGAAGGCCGTGGAGAACGGCGCGGCCGTGATCCTGGCCGAAGGCCCGTTCGACGCGGCCGACCCGGGCGTGCCCGTGGTCACAGTGAAAGACCTGCGCGAGCACACCGGCAGCATCGCCGCCCGCTTCCATGGCGAGCCCACCCGCGCGCTGGACGTGATCGGCGTTACCGGCACCAACGGCAAGACGTCCACCGTCCAGCTGATCGCCCAGGCCCTTGCCTTCCTCGGCAAGAAGCCGGCGAGCGTGGGCACGCTGGGTGCCGGCATGCATGGCGCGATCGTCGAAGGCGAGCGCACCACGCCCGACGCCATCAGCATGCAGGGCCTGTTCGCCGGTTTCCGCGATGCCGGCGCGACCCACGTGGCGATGGAAGTCTCCTCGCACGCGCTGGAGCAGGGCCGGGTGAACGCGATCGCCTTTGACGTGGCGGTGTTCACCAACCTCACCCGCGACCACCTCGATTACCACGGCACCATGGAAGCCTACGGCGCGGCGAAAGCCCGGCTGTTCGCCTTCGATGGCCTGAAGGCCGCCGTGATCAACGTGGACGACGCCTTTGGCGCGAAGCTGGCCAAGGGCCTGCCCGAGGGCGTGCAGAAGCTGCGCACGTCGATGGCCCACGAGGCCACCGACAAGGACGCGGAAGTGCGCGCGGACATCATCGTCACCTCGGCGAAGGGCCTGTCCTTCAACCTGACCACGCCGTGGGGCATGCGCACCGTGCGCAGCGCGCTGCTCGGCCGCTTCAATGTCGCCAACCTGCTGGCGGTCGCCGCGGTGCTGGGCGCGCTGGGCGAGCCGTTCGAGCGCATCCACGCCGCGCTGGAATCCCTGCAACCGGTGAACGGCCGCATGAGCCGCCTCGGCGGCGACGGCAAGAAGCCGCTGGTGGTGGTCGATTACTCGCATACGCCCGATGCGCTGAAGCAGGCGCTGCTGGCGCTGCGCTCGCACACCAAGGGCAAGCTGATCTGCGTGTTTGGCGCGGGCGGCGACCGTGACACGGGCAAGCGCCCGATCATGGCCGGTATCGCCGAGCGCCTGTCGGATACGGTGATCGTCACCGACGACAACCCGCGCAGCGAAGACGGCGACGCCATCGTCGCGCAGATCGTCACGGGCTTCGTCCACGCGGACACCGTGAAGATCGAGCGCGACCGCGCGAAGGCGATTGCCATGGCACTCGCCTCGGCCAAGGCCGACGACGTGGTGCTGATCGCCGGCAAGGGTCACGAGACTTACCAGGAAGGCCCGGAGGGCAAGCGTCCCTTCGACGACCTCGCCGTGGCGCAGGAAGCCATGGCCGGCAGCGGCAAGGGAGCACGCGCATGATGCGTCTCTCCGCCGTCGCCCTGTGGACTCGCGGCCGCCTGCATGGCGCCGATGCCGACGTCACCGGTTTCGCCATCGATACGCGCAAGCTGAAGCAGGGCGACCTGTTCGTCGCGCTGCCGGGCGAGCATGTCGATGGGCATGACTACGTCGCCGCCGCCGCGGAAAAGGGCGCTGTCGCCGCGCTGGTCACCCACCCGGTGGCCGTGGATATCCCGCAGGTGATCGTCAATGACACGCAGCTGGCGCTGGGCGACCTCGCCAGTTCCGTGCGGGCACAGAACAACAAGGTGCGGGTGATCGGCATCACCGGCTCGAACGGCAAGACCACGGTGAAAACGCTCACCACGTCCATCCTGTCGCGCCACGGCCGCACGCACGTCAACGCCGGTAACTACAACAACGAGATCGGCATGCCGCTCACGCTGCTGGCCATGCCGGAAGACACCGAGTACGCCGTGCTCGAGATGGGCGCGGGCAAGCCGGGCGACATCGATTACCTGGCCGCCATCGCACGGCCCGATATTGGCCTCGTCAATTCCATCGCCGCCGCGCATCTTGAGCGCATGGGCACGATCGAAGGCGTCGCTGAAACCAAGGGCGCGCTGTACACCTCGCTGCCCGCGGACGGCGTGGCCATCATCAACGTGGACGACCAGCGTTTTGCCATGTTCTTCGCCGGGCTGGCCGGTACCCGCCGCGTGCTGAGCTACGGCCTGGAGCATCGCGCGGACATCGGCGCGGACATCATCGAAGAGCGCATCGACGGCACGCACTTCGTGCTGAGCACGCCGCACGGCGACGGCGACGTGCAGTTGCCGCTGGCCGGCCGCCACAACGTGGCCAACGCCCTGGCGGCCGCCGCGATCGCGGTGGCGCTGGACGTGCCGGTGGAAACCATCGTCGATGGCCTGTCGAACGTGCCGCACGTGCCGGGCCGCCTGAACCTGGAGCCGATGCCGGGCGGCTGGACCCTGATCGACGACAGCTACAACGCCAACCCGGGTTCCGCGGCCGCCGCCATCGACACGCTGGCCCTGGCCCGCGGCGAGCGCTGGCTGGTGATGGGTGACATGGCCGAACTGGGCGCGGACACGCTGGCACTGCACGCCAGCATCGGTGCGCTTGCGCACAAGCGCGGCATCGAGCGCCTGCTCGCCGTCGGCGTGAAGAGCGCCGCCGCCGTCGACGCCTATGGCGCCGGCGCGCAACATTTCGCCACGCAGGAAGCCCTCATCGAGGCCGCGTGTGCGCAGATCCACGAGGGCGTCACGGTCCTGGTGAAAGGGTCGCGATCGTCTGGCATGGAGCGGGTGGTCGCGGCGATGAAGTCGTACGCTGAAGGAGCATCCCATGCTGCTTGAACTGGCGGAATGGATGGCTCGGCACTTCACGTCGCTGCATCTTTTCCAATACATCACCTTCCGCGCGATCATGGCGGCGCTCACCGCGCTGTCCGTGTCGCTGCTGCTGGGCCCGGCCATGATCCGCAAGCTGGCGGCGCTGAAGGCCGGCCAGGTGGTGCGCAGCGATGGCCCGCAGACTCACCTTTCCAAGGCCGGCACGCCGACCATGGGCGGCACGCTGATCCTGTTCGCCATCGGCATTTCCACCCTGCTGTGGGCCGACCTCGGCAACCGCTACGTGTGGGTGGTGCTGGTGGTGACGCTGGCCTTCGGCGCGATCGGCTTCTACGACGATTACCGCAAGCTGGTGCTGAAGGACAGCCGTGGCCTCGCCAGCCGCTGGAAGTACTTCTGGCAGTCCGTGTTCGGCCTGGGCGCTGCGCTGTTCCTGTACTACACGCACCAGCTGCCGGCCGAGACCGCGCTGTACGTGCCGCTGTTCAAGCAGGTGGCGCTGCCGCTGGGCCTGATGTTCGTGGTGATCGGCTACTTCATCATCGTCGGCTTCTCCAACGCAGTGAACCTCACCGACGGCCTGGACGGCCTGGCGATCATGCCGAGCGTGCTGGTGTCCGGCGCGCTGGGCATCTTTGCCTACCTGGCCGGCAACAAGCTGTTCTCCGAATACCTCGGCATCCCGTCGATCCCCGGTGCGGGCGAGCTGGCGATCTTCTGCAGCGCGCTGGCCGGTGCCGGCCTCGGCTTCCTCTGGTTCAACACGTACCCGGCCCAGGTGTTCATGGGTGATGTGGGCGCGCTGGCCATCGGCGCCGCGCTCGGCTGCGTGGCCCTCATCGTGCGCCAGGAAATCGTGCTGCTGGTGATGGGCGGCGTGTTCGTGATGGAAACCGCCTCGGTGATGTTGCAGGTGGGCAGCTTCAAGCTGCGCGGCAAGCGGATTTTCCGCATGGCCCCCATCCACCACCACTTCGAACTGAAAGGCTGGCCCGAACCGCGGGTCATCGTGCGTTTCTGGATCATCAGCGTCGTGCTGGTGCTTATTGGCCTCGCTACCCTGAAGGTGCGCTAAGACATCATGTTTGGCTTCGGCAACAAGCAGGCACAGCGCCGCCAGGGCCCGCGGGGGAGTTTCGACCTCCCGCTGCTCGTGGCCGCGCTCGCGCTCGCCGCGATCGGCGTGGTGATGGTCACCTCCAGCTCGATCGCCGTGGCCGATGGCTCGCACGTGGGCGCCTTCTATTACCTGAAGCGCCACATCGGCTTCCTCTTCGGCGGCTGCATCCTCGCCGGCGTGGCCATGCGCACCGAACTGAAGCTGATCGAAAAGCACAGCACGCTGCTGCTCCTGCTCGGCGTGGTCGGCCTGCTGCTGGTGTTCGTGCCGGGCTTCGGCATGCGCATCAACGGTGCGCGCCGCTGGATCAACCTGTTCGTCACCAGCTTCCAGCCCGTCGAGGCGATGAAGCTGATCCTCGTCGCTTACCTGTCCAGCTACCTGGTTCGCCACCGCGAAGGCGTGGAATACGAACTGTTCGGCGTGGTGAAGCCGATCGCCGTGGCCGGTTTCATCGTGCTGTTGCTGCTGGCCCAGCCCGACTTCGGTTCGGCCGCCCTCGTGGTGGCCACCACCGTTGGCATGGTCTGGCTGGCCGGCGCGCGCATGCGCAACCTGCTCCTGCTGGCGCTGCCGCTGGTGCCGCTGCTGATCTACGCGGCGACGGCCGAGGATTACCGCATCAAGCGCCTCACCTCGTTCCTGGATCCGTGGAAGGATCCGTTCAACGACGGTTTCCAGCTGACCCAGGCGCTGATCGCCGTGGGCCGCGGTGAGTGGCTGGGCGTGGGCCTGGGCTCCAGCGTGCAGAAGCTGTTCTACCTGCCCGAGGCGCACACCGACTTCATCCTGGCCGTGCTGGCCGAAGAACTCGGCCTGGCCGGCATCGCCACCGTCATCGGCCTGTACATCGTGCTGGTCGGCCGTGGCCTGTACATCGGCCTGAAGGGCGTGGAGCTCGGCCATCGTTTCTCCGGCTACGTCGCCTACGGCATCTCGCTGATGCTCGGCTTCCAGGCCATGGTCTCGATTGGCGTGAACCTCGGCGTGCTGCCGACCAAGGGCCTGACCTTGCCGCTGATCAGCTCGGGCGGTTCCTCCGTGCTCATGACCTGCTGCATGGTCGGCGTGCTGCTGCGCGCCACCTTCGAAATCAACCGCGCCGAAGACGCCCGCCAGACGGCGGTGCGCAACCCGGCCACCGCCGTGCCGGTCACCGCCGGAGGCCTCGCATGAGCGGCCCGGTGCTGATCATGGCCGGTGGTACCGGCGGCCACATCTTCCCCGGCCTGGCCGTGGCCGACGAACTGCGTGCGCAGGGCGTGCCGGTGGCGTGGCTCGGTGCCGAGGGCGGCATGGAAACCCGCGTGGTGCCGGCGCACGACATCGCGCTGCACACGGTGAAAGTCGGTGGCCTGCGCGGCAAGGGCATGAAGACCCGCCTGCTCGCCCCGCTGATGCTGGTGCGCGCGCTGTTCGATTCGCTGGCCGTGCTGCGCAAGCTGCGTCCGCGCTGCGTGCTCTCCATGGGTGGCTACGTGGCTGGTCCGGCCGGTGTCGCCGCGCGCCTGGCGGGCATCCCGCTGGTGGTGCATGAGCAGAACGCCGTGGCCGGCTACACCAACCGCAAGCTCGCCGCGTTCGCGAAGCGCGTGCTCACCGGCTTCCCCAACGTGCTGCCCGGCGCGGAGTGGGTGGGTAACCCGGTGCGCGCGGCCATCGCCTCGCTGCCGGCCCCGGCCGTGCGCTTCCACCATCGCGAAGGCGTGCCGCGCCTGCTCGTGCTCGGTGGCAGCCTCGGCGCGCGCACCTTGAATACCAGCGTGCCGAAGGCGCTGGGCCTGCTCGCCGCGCACGGCGTGCTGCCGGACATCGTCCACCAGACCGGTGAGCGCGGCCTGCCCGAAGCCGTGGATGCGTACACCCAGGCCGAAGTGGCCGCCAACGTCGTGCCGTTCATCGACGACATGGCCGGCGCCTACGAGTGGGCCGACGTGGTGGTGTGCCGCGCCGGTGCGCTCACCGTGGCCGAACTGTGCGCCGCCGGCCTCGAAGCCTTGCTGGTGCCGTTCCCGCACGCGGTGGACGACCACCAGACGGCGAACGCCCGCGCCATGGTCGACGTGGGCGGTGCGCGCCTCGTGGCCGATGCCACGCTCAACCAGAACGATTCCCCGGAACTGCTCGCCAAGATGCTCAACGACCTGTTGGCCGACCGCGGGCAGATCCTTTCTGCCGCCAATGCGTCCCGCACGCTGGCCAAACCTGACGCTGCATCCACGATTGCCCGTCACTGCATGGAGGTTTCCGCATGACGACCGGTCGTTTGCGCGCCCACGATGATTTCATGACCTCGTTCCGCCGCGTCCATTTCATTGGCGTGGGTGGCGTGGGCATGAGCGGTATCGCCGAAGTGCTGGCGAACCTTGGTTACAGCGTGTCCGGTTCCGACCGCGCGCCGTCGCCGACCACCGAGCGCCTGGCCAAGCTGGGCGTGGACGTGCGCATGGGCCACGAAGCCGCCAACATCGATGGCGCCGACGTGGTGGTGATCTCCAGCGCGATCCGCAAGGACAATCCCGAGCTGGTCGCTGCGCACGCCTCGCGCATCCCGGTGGTGCCGCGCGCGGAAATGCTCGGCGAGCTGATGCGTTTCCGCCGTGGCATCGCCATTGCCGGCACGCACGGCAAGACGACTACCACCAGCCTCGTCGCCAGCGTGCTCGCCGAAGCCGACTACGATCCGACCTTCGTCATCGGTGGCCAGCTCACCGCCGCCGGCGCGAACGCGCGCCTGGGCACGGGCCAGTACCTGGTGGCCGAGGCCGACGAGTCCGATGGTTCGTTCCTGATGCTCTCGCCGGTGATGGCCGTCGTGACCAACATCGACGCGGACCATCTGGAGAATTACAACGGCGACTTCGCGTTCGTGAAGAAGGCCTTTGCCGACTTCCTGCACCGCCTGCCGTTCTACGGCATGGCCGTGCTGTGCATCGACGACGAAGAGACCGCGAAGCTGGCGCAGGACACCTCGCGCCGCCTGCTTACCTACGGCATCGACAACGCCGCGGCCGACGTCACCGCGACGAACGTGCGCCAGGCCGGCTTCCAGATGCAGTTCGACCTGCACCTGCCGGGCCTCGCCGACGCCGTGGCCGTCACGCTGAACCTGCCGGGCCGGCACAACGTGCAGAACGCGCTCGCCGCGGCCGCCGTGGGCTGGCAGCTCGGCGTGGAGCCGGAAGCCATCGCGCATGCGCTCGCGTCGTTCGAAGGCGTCGGCCGTCGCTTCCATCGCCGCGGCGAGATCGCCCTCGACCAGGGTGCCGCGCTGCTGGTGGACGATTACGGCCACCATCCGCGCGAACTCGCCGCCGTGTTTGCCGCGGCGCGTGGCGGCTGGCCGGATCGTCGCCTGGTCGTGGCCTTCCAGCCGCACCGTTACAGCCGTACCCGCGACCTGCTCGACGACTTCGCCAACGTGCTCGCCGAAACCGACGTGCTGGTGCTCACCGAGGTGTACCCGGCCGGCGAATCGCCGATCGCTGGCGCCGACGGCAAGGCCCTGGCCCGCGCGATCCGCGCGCGCGGCAAGACCGACCCGGTGCTGGTGGACCACCCGCGCGACCTGCGCGCCACGCTCTCCGCGCTGGCCCGCGACAACGATTTGATCCTGCTGCTGGGCGCCGGCGATATCGGCGCCGCGGCGGTTGAGCTTGGCAACAGCGGCAACCTGAGGACGACCAAGGCATGAGCACCACCCGTTTCCCGCGCCGTGTCACCGATGCCGCCGATTTCGGCCGCGTCGCCGTGGTCATGGGCGGTAACTCGGCCGAGCGCGAGGTCTCGCTGAACTCCGGCAAGGGCGTGCTTGAGGCGCTGCGTAGCGCGGGCGTCGATGCCCACGCCATCGACGGTATCCCGGCGCTGCTCGACGCCGTGCGCGCGGGGCACTTCGCCCGTGTGTTCAACATCCTGCACGGTGCGGGCGGCGAGAACGGCGAGCTGCAGGGTGCGCTGCAGTCGCTCGGCGTGCCGTACACCGGTTCCGGCGTGCTGGGTTCCGCGCTGTCGCTGGACAAGGTGCGCGCCAAGCAGGTGTGGATCGCCCTCGGCCTGCCGACCCCGAAGTTCAAGGCGCTGCCGCGCGGTGCCGACGTGCACGCCGCGGCGCGCGAGATCGGTTTCCCGCTGATCGTGAAGCCGGCCTGGGAAGGTTCCAGCGTCGGCATCACGCGCGTGTTCAAGGAAAGTGACCTCGACGCCGCTGTCGACCTCGCCCGCCGTTACCCCGGCGACCTGCTGATGGAAACGCTGATCGAAGGCGACGCGCAGGAAGGTGGTGAGTTCACCGTCGGCATCGTCGGCCGCGAAGTGCTGCCCACCATCAAGATCGTGCCGGCCGGCGAGTACTACGACTACAACGCCAAGTACATCTCGGACGAGACGCAGTATCTCTGCCCCGGCCTGTCCGGCGCGGCGGAAGACGAGATGCGCGCGCTCGCCCTGAAGGCCTTCGACGCCGTGGACTGCTTCGGCTGGGGCCGCGTCGACGTGATGCGCGACCGCCACGGCAAGAACTGGCTGCTCGAGGTGAACACCGCCCCGGGCATGACCTCGCACTCGCTGGTGCCGAAGGCCGCCGCCGCGGCGGGCCTGGATTACCCGGGCCTGTGCTGGCGCGTGCTGGAAACCTCCATGGAACGGGAGGCTGCGAAGTAATGAAAGGAGCCGCCGCCACGCGGATCGTCGCATGGGGAATCGCCATCACCTTGGTGGCGCTCCCTATCGTGGGCGTGATGCAGGGCTGGTTTGCCGCCGGCCGCTGGCCGGTGACCCAGCTGAAGGTGGAGGCGGAGTTCACCCACGTGAGCGCCGAACAGATCCGCAGCGCCGTGATCCCGCGCCTGGGCAAGGGCTTCTTTGCCACGGACCTGGAAGACGTGCGCCGTTCGATCGGCGTGCTGCCGTGGGTGGAGTCGGTGGAAGTGCGCAAGCGCTGGCCGGATACGCTGCTGGTGCGCATCTACGAGCGCGAACCGTTCGCCCGCTGGAACGAAGCACGCCTGATCAGCCGCCAGGGCCAGGTGTTCGACGCGCCGGGTGCCGACCAGATGGGCGACCTGCCGCGGCTGTCGGGCCCGGATTCGCGGCTGGCCGAAGTGGTGAGCTTTTATGCGCAGGTGCGCAAGGCGTTCGAGGGCAGGGCAGGCATGTCGGTCACCGGCGTGTCGCTCACCAATCGCGGCAGCTGGAGCGTGATCACGGACAGCGGCGCGGAGATCGTCATTGGCGATCGCGAACAGGCCGACCGTCGCCTTGCACGGTTTTTGGATGTGTACCCGCAACTCATTGCCGGTCATCGTGGCGGTTTCGCCTACGCCGACCTGCGTTACACCAACGGATTCGCCATCCGGTGGCCGCCATCGGACAACACGGCCACCCCCAAGGTCGGAACCTGAGTTAGAACATGAGAAACAAGAACGACAAACAGCTCGTCGTCGGCCTCGACATCGGCACCTCCAAGGTGGTCGCCATCGTGGGCGAGTACGAGCCGGGTGAACCGATCGAAGTGATCGGCATCGGCACCCACGTGTCGCGCGGCATGAAGCGCGGCTCGGTGGTGGACATCGAATCGACGGTGCACTCCATCCAGCGCGCCGTGGAAGAGGCCGAGCTGATGGCCGGCTGCGATATCCGCTCGGTGTACGCCTCGATCAGCGGCAGCCACCTGGAAACCCGCAACTCGCACGGCACCGCGGCCATCCGCGACCGCGAGGTGATGGTGGGCGACCTGGAGCAGGTACTGGAAGCCGCGAGCGCCGTGGCCATCCCGGCCGACCGCAAGGTGCTTTACAAGGAATCGCAGGAATACCGCATCGATGGCCAGGACGGCATCCGCCATCCGGTGGGCATGAGCGGCGTGCGCCTCGAAGCCAGCGTGCACCTGGTGACCGGTGCGGCGAGCGCCGTGCAGAACATCTCCAAGTGCATCCAGCGCTGCGGCCTCTCGGTCGACGAGCTGGTGCCGGCGGCGGTGGCCAGCGCGAAGTCCGTGCTGACCGAAGACGAACTGGAACTCGGTGTGTGCCTGGTCGACATCGGCGCCGGCACCACCGACATCGCCATCTACACGCAGGGTTCGATTCGCTACACGAAGTCGCTGCCGGTGGGCGGTGACCAGGTGACGAACGACATCGCGTATGGCGTGCACACACCAACTGCTCACGCGGAAGAGATCAAAATCAAATACGCGTGTGCGCTGGCCCAGCTTGCCCATGCGGAAGAAACCATCCAGGTGCCGAGCGTGGGCGACCGCCCGCCGCGCCGCCTGGCCCGCCAGGCGCTCGCGCAGTCGGTACAGGCACGCTATGAAGAAATCTTCGAGATGGTGCAGGACGAACTGCGCCGCTCGGGTTACGAAAGCCTCGTGGCTGCGGGCATCGTGCTGACCGGCGGTGCGTCGCGGATGGAAGGGGCGCTGGAGCTGGCGGAAGAAATCTTCCACAAGATGGTTCGCGTCGGCGTGCCCCAGCACGTCTCCGGCCTGGGCGACGTGGTGTCCACTGAATTGCATTCCACCGGCGTGGGCCTTCTGCTGCACGGCGCGCGCGCCACGGGCAGCACGCGCCACAGCAATTCGCCGGTCGGCAATGTCGGCAGCGTCGTCGAGAAGTTCCGTAGCTGGTTTACCAAGAACTTCTAAAACACAAACTCATTCATCGGTGCCCGAAGGAAGGGGGCGCCGGGGCAAACGGAAGGCCCACTACCCATGGTCGACAGGAGTCGCCCACGGGATACAAACCAAAATAACTACAAGTTCTGCGGAGGACGGGAAATGTTTGAACTGATCGAAAAACTGGCACCGAATGCGGTCATCAAGGTCATCGGCGTGGGTGGTGGCGGCGGTAACGCCGTGGCCCACATGGTGAACTCCAATATCGAAGGCGTGGAATTCGTCGTCGCCAACACGGACGCCCAGGCCATGAAGACCTGCGGTGGCCGTACGCACCTGCAGCTCGGTGGCAACGTCACCAAGGGCCTGGGCGCGGGCGCCAATCCGGAAGTGGGCCGCCAGGCCGCCCTGGAAGATCGCGAGCGCATCGAAGAAATGCTGGAAGGCGCCGACATGGTGTTCATCACCTGCGGCATGGGCGGTGGCACCGGTACCGGCGCTGCGCCGGTGGTGGCACAGCTGGCGAAGGAAAAGGGCATCCTGACCGTCGCCGTCGTGACCAAGCCCTTCCCGTTTGAAGGCCGTCGCCGCATGCAGGTGGCCCTGAAGGGCATCGAAGACCTGCAGCAGCACGTGGATTCGCTGATCACCGTGCCGAACGAGAAGCTGCTCTCGGTGCTGGGCCGCGAAGTGACCCTGCTGAACGCCTTCAAGGCGGCCAACGACGTGCTCCTCGGCGCCGTGCAGGGCATCGCCGACCTGATCACGGCCCCGGGCCTGATCAACGTCGACTTTGCCGACGTCCGTACCGTAATGAGCGAGATGGGCATGGCGATGATGGGTTCGGGTACCGCCCGCGGCGACGACCGCGCGCAGGCTGCCGCCGAGTCCGCCATCAACAACCCGCTGCTGGAAGACGTGAACCTGGCCGGTGCCTGCGGCATCCTGGTCAACGTCACGGCCGGCCCGAACCTGACCATGCGCGAGTTCGACGAGATCGGCCGCGTGATCCACGACTTCGCTTCCGAAGACGCGACCGTGGTGATCGGCACCTCGCTCGACCCGGACATGCAGGACGACGTCCGCGTCACCGTCGTGGCCACCGGCCTGAACCGCGGTACCGCCGCGGCCAAGCAGCCGGTCCGCCAGCCGGTGCAGCAGCAGGTGGAAATGCGCCAGCGTCCGCGTCCGGTCGTGCTGCGCACGGGTACGGGCAACGAAGTGGTCGATTACGCCCACGCCGATCCGGTCCCGTCGGTCCGCAGCGAGCCGGCCCCGGCCGCCAAGACCGCCGAGCCGGCGATCGATTACCTGGATATCCCGGCCTTCCTGCGTCGTCAGGCTGACTAAGCGGCACTCACGCCATACACCAGGCACGTTAAGGAAGACGTGGGGTCGAGCCCGGCAAGACGCCGGGCCGCCCGGGTGCCCCGCCGCTGTTCCCGTCCGGGCGGCGGGGCACCTTCGTGCCCCCGACGGGAAGACATGAACCAAAGCGGCATGCTTCAGGTCAACCTGAGGCCCCCGCAGGCGTTAGTGTCTCCGTACAAATGAGAACCGATCTCACCAAAAACTGAAGGCCCGGTGAAAGCTGGGCAGAACTGTACTGGCCGGTTTGTTTATTCCGAGGTTAAGACTGTGTTAGCATCTTCGCCACACCTGGCTGCTGCCACCAAGGTTTGACCCATCATGATCAAGCAGCGCACTCTTAAGAACGTCATTCGCGCCACCGGCGTCGGCCTTCATACGGGCGACAAGGTATACATGACGCTCCGCCCCGCGGCCCCTAATACGGGCATCGTGTTCCGCCGCACCGACCTCAACCCGCCGGTTGAGCTGAAGTCGCGCCCGGAAAACGTGGGTGACACCCGTCTTTCCACCACGCTTATGAATGGCGAGGTCCGCGTATCCACGGTCGAGCATCTGCTCTCGGCGATGGCGGGCCTGGGCATTGATAACGCGTACGTCGACCTGTCGGCACCTGAAGTGCCGATCATGGACGGCAGCGCCGGCCCCTTCGTGTTCCTGATCCAGTCCGCTGGCATCGAGGAGCAGGAAGCCCCGAAGCGTTTTATCCGTATCAAGAAGCCGGTCGTGGTTCGCGACGGCGACAAGTGGGCGAAGCTCGAGCCGTTCGACGGCTTCAAGGTGGGCTTCTCGGTCGAATTCGACCACCCGCTGTTCAACAAGCGCAATTCGCAGGCCGAGATGGATTTCTCGACCACGTCGTTCGTCAAGGAAGTCAGCCGCGCCCGCACCTTCGGTTTCATGCGTGATATCGAAGCGCTGCGCGAGCGCAACCTGACCCTGGGCGGTTCGATGGACAACGCGGTGGTGCTGGATGACTACCGCGTGCTGAACGAGGATGGCCTGCGTTACGACAACGAGTTCGTGAAGCACAAGATCCTCGATGCGATCGGCGACATTTACATGCTGGGTCACAGCCTCATCGGTGCTTACTCGGCGCATAAGTCGGGCCACGAGTTGAATAACAAGCTGCTCCGCCAGTTGATGGCTGATGTGGCGGCGTGGGAAGAGGTGAGTTTCAAGGACCCGGCCAAGGCGCCGATTTCCTACGCCCACCCGGCGCAGGCTGTCTAAGCCTCCTGGTTTCCAGCTGTTTGGAAAGGCCGCGAGCAATCGCGGCCTTTTTTTTTTGCGTCTGCGTGAAGGCTCGCCTTCGGCATCGCGTCGGCGCTCGGAGGTGATCGCCATGGAGCCCTGGGCGCCCACCCTCGCTGCTCAGACAACGCTCTGCGTTCGAAAAGGAGAGCCGCTACGCGGCTGGTTTTCCTATTGGCCTACGGCCGCGAACCGGTGGCTGGGCGGGGGTTTTCGACACGACATTCCCTGTCGTGGCGAAAACGGTGGGCCCTCCATGGCCCACCCCCTGCGGGCCTGATCCTTCCAGCCCCCTCGCGACACTAAACTCGCCTCGAGGGTGGGCGCCCAGGACTCCCTCCAGCACCGAGGTTTCGTCCCGGAAAGCAACCGCCCGCACGTTGGCAGCCACGGCCACCATGATTTGCGGCGCTGTTCCCCAAGGAAATCCAACCCTGCGTTCCTTCGCGACGGCCAGAACGTCGCCGGCGTTGGCCTTCCGTCACGTATCGACACGGATGAAGAGAGTCCTCGGTGCCCACCCTCGAGGCGAGTTCGCGGAGGCGAGGGGGCTGGAAGGATCAGGCCCGTAGGGGCGCGGCCATGGAGGGCCGCGCGTTTTCGTCACGGCAGGACGCCGTGTCGAAAACCCCCGCCCAGTCACCGGTTCGCGGCCGTAGGCCAAATTAGGAAAACGGCCGCGTAGCGGCCCTCCCTGTCGAACGCTGGAGTCGATGTCTGAGCAGCGAGGGTGGGCACCGAGGGCTCTACTGCGACCACGTCCGGGCGCCAACGCGATGCCGAAGGCGAGCTTGCCGTCCGCTAAGTAGCCCTACGTAACGTCTTAACGGGCACTGCGCGAAATCGGCGGTACACCCGTCACGATCGTGAACTTTACGTGCACTTTAGGTGTTCCTTGCCATCATGCGTGCTATAAAGTCCGCCCACCGGCAGACATGCGGTGGTACTTACGCATCGGCAAGGGTCGACGTAAGTGACGGATTACTCGGGCTTATCGGCCACGTCGGCCAACCCAAGGAAGAGATCCCGCAACGTGGGATCGGAGAGTGACGCCGCGGCAGCCCTCAGGTGACGGGCCGCCCCGGCGGAAAGCGGTTTGAGCGGGTCGGGGGCGGGTTCCTCGACCGGCAGGGGGGCCACTTTCACGGCAACCGAGTAGGCCCTTGTGCCGATGGCACGAGCCGCTTCAAGGATCTGCGCCTGGTAAAGGCGCACCCGGGAAGCCCAGGCCGACGAGGGCGCAAGGAAGACGAGCCGGCCGTCGCGAATGTCCGCAAAGCGGACGTGGTCTCGCAACGGCGCAGGTAACGTCGCGCGCAGCTGGCGGTCCAGTGTGTCGAGCTCGCGGGCCTTATGGGCCAGCTTGGCGACAGGCCCGACGTCCGCGATGGACTTCAGTCCACGCGTAGGGCGGCGGGATGGCTGGGACGGCGGTGGCATTTAGACCGGCTGAACTTATTCGATGAAGTAACGATGCAGATCATACTCGTACCACGTGGCCATAAAGGCCCTAAAACGCTCGACCTGGCCTGCCGGCGCATGCGCTGCAAGGTCGCCGCGATGGCCGTGGCTGGTGCCGTTGGCCTGGCCGGCATGGGTGCCGCGCTGGCGCTGGCTATCGCTGGCCCGAGCCACACCGCCGCCGCGCCGCAGGGCAGTGCGGATGCCCGCGTCGCCAGGATCCAGGCCGATGCCCAGCGCGATATCGATGCCCTGGCCGTGAAGCTCGGCCAGCTCCAGGCCCAGTCGGTGCGCCTCAATGCCCTTGGCGAGCGCCTGACCCAGGTCGGCAAGCTCGACGACGGTGAGTTCAATTTCGACGAAGATCCCGGCCAGGGCGGCCCGGAACTGACCACGGGCAAGGATGAAGGCGCGATGGCGCCGGCGGCCCTGAACCAGGGGATCGACGACCTGGCGGGCCAGTTTGACGTCCAGCAGGCCCAGCTCCAGGCCCTGAACGACCTGCTGCTGGACCGCAAGATCGAGTCCAGCCTGCGCCCCACCGGCATGCCGGTGAACGGCTACATCTCCTCCTTCTTCGGTGGCCGCCCGGACCCGTTCAGCGGCCACAGCGCCCGCCACACGGGCATCGATATCGCCGCGCCCACGGGGACGCCGGTCACCGCGGTGGCCGAGGGCATGGTGACCTTTGCCGGGCTGCGCAACGGCTACGGCGACGTGATCGAGATCGACCACGGTAACGGCTACATGACCCGCTACGCCCACAACAGCAAGCTGGTGGCCACCGTGGGCCAGCGCGTCCACGTGGGCGACGTGATCGCCCGGGCTGGCTCCACCGGCCGCTCGACCGGCTCCCACGTCCATTTCGAGGTCTGGTACCACGATCGCGTGGTAAACCCGCTGGCCTTCGTTCGCAGCCACCGCTGAGACGGCCTTGAATGGCGGCGCCGCGCCGCCATTAGAAGGAAAGATGAGGGACGCCCGTAGTATGATCGTCCCTTCGTGCCGGTCGGGTTCGCGCCCTACCGCCATTCCCTTTTGTTTCAGATCCGGATGATCGATGTTCAATCGTGCCCTGACGAGTATTTTCGGCAGCCGTAACGACCGCGTGCTGCGCGACCTTTCCAAGACGGTCAAGCGCATCAACGCCTTCGAGCCGGAGTTCGAAAAGCTTTCCGACGACGCCCTGCGTGGCAAGACCGACGAGTTCCGCCAGCGCCTTGCCGCCGGTGAAACGCTGGACAAGCTGCTGCCTGAAGCCTTCGCGGTCACCCGCGAAGCGGCCAAGCGCGTGCTTGGCATGCGCCACTACGACGTACAGATGATCGGCGGCATGGTCCTGCACATGGGCCGCATCGCCGAAATGCGCACGGGCGAGGGCAAGACCCTGGTCGGTACGCTGCCGGTGTACCTCAACGCGCTTGAGGGCAAGGGCCTGCACGTCGTGACCGTCAACGACTACCTGGCTCGCCGCGACTCGGCGCAGATGGGCAAGCTGTACAACTTCCTCGGCCTCTCGGTCGGCGTGGTGTACCCGGGCATGGACCACGCGGACAAGCGTGGCGCCTACGCGGCGGACATCACCTACGGCACCAACAACGAGTTCGGCTTCGACTACCTGCGCGACAACATGGCGCTCAGCCGGGACCAGCGCTACCAGCGCGGCCTGCACTACGCCATCGTCGACGAAGTCGATTCGATCCTGATTGACGAAGCCCGCACCCCGCTGATCATTTCCGGCCCCGCCGAGGATTCCCCGCAGCTGTACATCGCGGTGAACAAGGTGGTGCCGCACCTCACCCGCCAGGAAACGGAAGACGGTGCCGGCGATTACTTCGTCGACGAGAAGCAGAAGCAGGTGCACATGTCCGAAGAGGGCATGGAGCACGCCGAGCAGGTGCTGCGCCAGGCGGGTGTCATCGAGCCGGACAGCGGCCTGTACGATTCGAAGAACCTGGCCGTCGTCCACCACATGAACGCGGCGCTGCGTGCCAACGCCATCTACCAGCGCGATGTGGATTACATCGTGCGCGACGGCGAAGTCATCATCGTCGACGAGTTCACCGGCCGCACGCTGGCGGGCCGTCGCTGGTCCGATGGCCTGCACCAGGCGGTGGAAGCGAAGGAAGGCGTGCCCATCCAGCGCGAGAACCAGACGCTCGCCACGGTGACGTTCCAGAACCTGTTCCGCATGTACAAGAAGCTGGCCGGCATGACCGGTACGGCGGATACCGAAGCGTACGAGTTCCAGTCGGTGTACGGCCTGGAAGTGGTGGTGATCCCCACGCACAAGCCGATGGTCCGCAAGGACAACCCGGACATGGTGTTCCTCGGCCCGGACGCGAAGTTCAAGGCCGTGATCGCGGATATCAAGGAATGCTTCGAGAAGGGCCAGCCGGTGCTCGTCGGTACGGCGTCCATCGACGTCTCCGAACTGGTGTCCGGCCTGCTGAAGAAAGAGCGCATTCCGCACGAAGTGCTGAACGCGAAGCAGCATGAGCGCGAAGCGCACATCGTGGCCCAGGCCGGTGCGCCGGGCTCGGTGACCATCGCCACGAACATGGCCGGTCGCGGTACGGATATCGTGCTGGGCGGCAGCCTTGAAGCGGTGCTGGCCGCGCTGCCGGCGGAAGCGACCGATGCCGAGCGCGCGACGATCCGTGCCGAGTGGACCAAGCGCCACGAGCAGGTGCTCGCCGCGGGTGGCCTGCACATCATCGGTACCGAGCGTCACGAATCGCGACGCATCGATAACCAGCTGCGTGGCCGTTCGGGTCGCCAGGGCGATCCGGGTTCGTCGCGCTTCTACCTGTCGCTCCAGGACAGCCTGATGCGCATCTTCGGCGGCGAGCGTATCGGCCGCTGGATGCAGATGTTCGGCATGAAGGATGACGAGGCGCTGGAAGATCGCCTGATCACCCGCCAGATCGAAAAGGTGCAGCGCAAGGTCGAGCAGCACAACTTCGACATCCGCAAGAACCTCCTCGACTTCGATGACGTCGCCAACGACCAGCGCAAGGTGATATACGCGCAGCGTGACGAACTGCTCGAAGCCGAAGATATCTCGGACATGGTCCGCGATATCCGCCAGGACGTGATCGAAGGCCTGGTGCGCCGCTTCGTGCCGGCCGACAGCATTGACGACCAGTGGGATATCCCTGGCCTCGATCGCGAGCTGGCCAGCGAGCTCAACGTGCGCCTCGATGTCGCCCATTGGCTGGAAGGCCGCAAGGAAGCCGACGCCGAAGCGATCATGGACCACGTGCGTGAAGCCGTGGACCAGGCGTTCGCCGAGAAGGAAGCGCAGGTGGGTGCCGAGACGATGCGTTCGCTCGAGAAGCACGTGATGCTTTCCGTGGTGGACAACGCCTGGAAGGAGCACCTGTCGAGCATGGATTACCTGCGCCAGGGCATCTACCTGCGCGGTTACGCCCAGAAGCAGCCGAAGCAGGAGTTCAAGCGCGAGTCGTTTGAGCTGTTCTCGGAAATGCTCGATCGCATCAAGGCCGAAGTGGTGCAGATGCTCGCCCGCATCCGTATCCGCAGCGAAGAAGAAGTCGCCGCGATGGAAGCCGAGCAGCAGCGCTCGGCCGATGCCCAGCGCCTGCAGTTCCAGCACGCGGACGCACAGGCGGTCGGCGCGGCCAGCGGCGCCCTGGCGGACTCGGTCCCGACCACGGTGGCCGAAGGCCCCAAGGTCGGCCGTAACGATCCATGCCCCTGCGGCTCTGGCAAGAAGTACAAGCACTGCCACGGCCAGTTGAGCTGACCAAAGAAAAACCCGCCTCACGGCGGGTTTTTTTTCGCTACGTCACTGTAAAAAAAAGTACGGCCGGAGCCCGTTTTGTAAAGAAAAGACAGCCGCTGTACAAAAAAAGCGTCTAATCGGGAGCGATGTAGGGTTTTCTGAGTGCGTCAGTCCCCGCCGCCCTTGGGCTTTTGCCGGTGTGGCTCGGCCTGCACGGTGATGTATTGCGGCTCTTCGCTGTCCAGGCGCATGGCGGTCAGCTGGCCGCCCCACACGCAGCCGGTGTCGATGGCGTACACGCCGAGGCCGGCGAAGCGACCCAGGGCGGACCAGTGCCCGCAGACGATCTTCGTTTCGCGCTTGCGCATGCCCGGCACTTCGAACCACGGGTACATCCCCGGCTTCTGCGTGCCCGGCACGCCCTTGCCTTCGAAATCGATGCGGCCGTTGACGTCGCAGTAGCGCATGCGCGTCAGGGTGTTGATGGTGGCGCGGTGGCGTTCCACGCCCTGCAGGCGGTTGGTCCATGCCGGCGGGCGGTTGCCGAAGAGGTTCTTCAGCAGGCGCTGGTGGCGGGCGCTGCCGAGCTCGCGTTCCACTTCCATGGCGGCGCGCTGTGCCTGGCGCAGCGTCCACAGCGGTGCGAGGCCGGCGTGGATCATCGTCCAGCCGAGCGCTTCGTCGTGGTGCAGCAGCTTCTGCATGCGCAGCCACTCGAGCAACACCGGTGCGTCCTCGGCGAACAGCACTTCGCGCAGCTCGGGGTTCACCCGTTGCTGGGCGTCCTCGCGGCGCTGGCCGATGGCCAGCAGCGAGAGATCGTGGTTGCCGAGCGTGATGATGCTGCGCTCGCGCAGCGAGTGGATCAGCCGCAGCGTGGCGAGCGATTCGCCACCGCGGTTGACTAGGTCGCCGCAGAACCAGAGCTGGTCGGCGGCCGGGTCGAAACGGATCTTCTCCAGCAGGCGCTGGAGTTCGGGGTAGCAACCCTGGACGTCGCCAATGGCATAGACGGCCATCAGGTTGCTCGCTTCATGTCGCCCTGCCAGGCGTTTGCGCTATCCATGCGTAGTCCTAGTGCAGCGTGCGGGGAATGGAGAGGACGAACGCCGGGATGGGCGTGTCGAAGTGCGTGCCGTCGTCAGCCACCATCCGGTAGCTGCCTGCCATCGTACCCACCGCGGTTTCGAGCACCGCGCCGGACGTGTATTCGTAGGTGTCGCCGGGGCGCATCCAGGGCTGTTCGCCCACGACGCCGTCGCCACGCACTTCTTCCACCTTGCCGTTGGCGTCCGTGATCACCCAGTGCCGCGCGACCAGCTGCGCACCCGTGTCGCCCGCGTTGCGCAGCGTGATCGTATACGCGAACACGTAGCGGTTATCGCCGGGGTGGGACTGGTCGGGTACGAAGCGGGTTTCGACCTCCACGTCGATCGTGTAGGGGGTTTTCGAGTTCATGCGGGGATTGTGTGGGACACGGAGGGGGTGGGCAAGTATGCCCGTATCCTGTTCAGGTCGCGTTTGCGAGCTTGACGAAATCCCCGGGCGCGAGCGTCTCAGCGCGGGCCCGCGGGTCGATGCCGAGTTCACGGATGGTGGCTTCGTCGACAAGGCCCTTCAGCGTATTCGCCAATGTCTTACGCCGCATGGCGAACGCGGCCTTCACGACGGCGTGGATTTTCGCCGGATCGGCCTTCGGCAGCTGCTCGGCCGGAAGCGGCACCATGCGCACCACGGCGGAATCCACCTTCGGCGGCGGGCGGAATGCCCCCGGCGGCACCGTGAACAGCGGGGTCACCTTGCACACCAGCTGGAGCATGACGCTGAGCCGGCCGTACACCTTGCTGCCCGGCTCGGCCGCCATGCGGTCCACCACTTCCTTCTGCAGCATGAAGTGCATGTCCTGGATGGCCGGGGCGTGCTCCACGCAGTGGAAAAGGATGGGGCTGGAAATGTAGTAGGGCAGGTTGCCGGCGATGCGCAGGCGCTCCGCGCCCAGTTCCCTGGCCAGGGCCGTGAAATCCACCTTCAGCACGTCCGAATGCACGATGCGCAGTTCGCCGATGGGCGCCGCGCGTTCCTGCAGGCCGGGGATGAGGTCGGTATCCAGCTCGATGGCGGTGAGCTTCTTCGCCACCGCGAGCAGGGGCAAGGTCATCGCGCCTTCGCCCGGGCCGATCTCGACGACGGTGTCGCCATCCTTCGGGGCGATGGACGAGACGATGCGCTCGATGTACCGCTTCTCGTGGAGGAAGTGCTGGCCGAAGCTTTTCTTGGGGCGTGCGTTCATACGGTGGCCCGCTGGCGGGCAAGCTCAATGGCAAGGCGCGTCGCGGCGAACAGGCTGGCCGGGTTGGCCTGGCCGGTACCGGCGAGGTCCAGGGCGGTGCCGTGGTCGACGGACGTGCGGATGAAGGGGAGGCCCAGGGTGACGTTGACCGTGCGGTCGAACGCCTCGCTCTTGAGCACGGGCAGCGCCTGGTCGTGGTACATCGCCAGCACCGCGTCATAGCGCGGGCGCATGGCGGGCACGAAGGCGGTGTCGGCGGGCAGCGGGCCGCTGAGGTCCATGCCGCCGGCGCGCAGGCGCTCCAGCAGCGGAATGATGGTGTCGATCTCTTCGCGGCCCATGTGGCCGTCTTCCCCCGCATGCGGGTTCAGGCCGAGCACGGCGATGCGCGGGGAGGCCAGGCCGAAGTGCTGGCGCAGGGCGTCGTGGACGATGCGCAGGGTGCGTTCGAGCAGGGCCGGCGTGATCGCGGCCGGCACGGCCGACAGCGGCAGGTGCGTGGTGGCCAGGGTCACCCGCAGCTCCGGGCTGGCCAGCATCATCACCACCTCGGCACCCGCGCGTTCGGCGAAAAACTCGGTGTGGCCGCTGAAGGAGATGCCGGCATCGTTGATGCTCGCCTTCTGCACCGGGCCGGTGACGACCGCATCGAATCTGCCGTCGAGGCAGCCGTCCGCGGCGATGCCGAGCATGTCGAGCACGTGGCGGGCATTGGCGGGGTCGGGACGGCCGAAGCGCACCGGCGCGCCCAGCGGCACGTGGCGCACCCGGAGGTGTCCGGCGGGGCGGTGCGTGCGGCGGCTGCCGTCGTCATCGGCGAGGTGCAGCGCGAGGCCACAGCGGGCGGCGGCCTCGGCCAGCAGGTCGCGATCGGTGATGGCGACGAGGTCGGCGGCCAGGTCACTGGCCGCCAGGCGGGCGAGGAGTTCGGGACCGACCCCGGCAGGCTCACCGGCGGTGACGGCGAGCCGTGGCAGGGTGGTCTCGTTCATGCCGTTACTTCGCGGCCGAAGCCTGCTTGTCGTCCGGATCCTTGAGTTCCGGCACGCGGATGTCGACGAAGGCCTGCGAACGCTGCTCGCGTAGGAAGTTCTCGTAGGCTTCGTCCGCCTTGCGGTTACCGATGGCCTGGCGGGCCTGGTTACGCTGCGATTCGTCGGTGACGTCGCTCTGGCGGGTACCGATCAGCTGCAGGACGATCCAGCCGGCGTCGGTCTGGAACGGCTTGGACACCTCGTTTTCCTTCAGGCCGTCGAGCTGGCCGGCAATGGCCTGGCCCCACGCGTCCTTCTGGAACCAGCCCATGTCACCGCCGGCGTTGGCCGTGGTGGTGTCCTTCGAGTCGTCCTTCGCGATCTTGGCGAAGTCTTCGTGCTTGTCGGCCACGCGGGTGTAGATGTCCTGCGCCTTCTTCTCGGCCTGCTCCGGGGTCACGATTTCGGAGGGCTTAATCAGGATCTGGCGGGCGTGGTACTCGGTGACGACCTGGCGGCCCGGCTGGCGGGTTTCCACCAGCTTGAGGATGTGGAAACCGGTGGGGCCACGCAGGGCCGCCGTGGTTTCGCCGGCCTTGAGCGACGACACCGCGTCGGCGAACGCCGGCGGCACTTCGTCGAGACGGCGCCAGCCCAGGTCACCGCCCTCGAGCGCGTCGGGTGCGTCGGAGTAGCGGATGGCCGCGGCGTTGAAGTCCATGCCGCCCTTGATGGCCTTGATCGCTTCGTCCGCCTTGGCCTGCGCCTGGGCGATATCGCCGGCGCCGCCTTCGGCAGGCGTGCTGACCTGGATATGGGCCAGGTGCACTTCGCCGGCCTTGTAGGTCGGGCTGGCGAGCAGGTTGTTCACTTCGGCGTCGGTGACCGTCACCTGGTCGCGCACGACGCTCTCATGCAGCTTCTGGGTCAGGAGCTGGTCGGAGAGCTGCTGGCGGAAGGAGGCGAACGGCATGCCGTCCTGCTCGACCGCGGCGCGCAGCTGTTCCGGCGACATCTTGTTCTGCTGGGCCACGTTGGCCACCGCGGCATCCACGTCCTGGTCGGTCACGTGGATGTTCTGGTCGTTGGCCTTCGCCACCTGGATTTTCATCAGGATGAGGCGATCCAGCACCTGGCGGGCCAGGACGTCCTGCGGGGGCAGCTGGCCCGGGTTGTTGGCGTACTGCTTGACGATGGCGTTGATCGCCTCGTTCAGCTCGCTCTGCAGGATGATGTCGTCATCCACGACCGCCACGATGCGGTCGAGCGAGCCATTGCCCACGGCGGCGCCACCGGCCTGGGCCGGCTGGGCCTGGGGCATGAGCTGGGCGTGGGCGGTAGGCACGGCCGCCACGAGGGCAGCGGCGAGCACGGAATAAGCGAGGATCTGCTTCATCGAATAGGGAGCCCGGGGCGCCTGCCCCACTTATTGATAGCCAAGGATAGCACGCCGCAGGTACTCGCCCGACTGAGGGTTCAGTGAGCCTAGTCCCTTGAATTCAAGCTCAAACATGATCGCGTTGTTCGTCCGGCGGGTGTAATCCTGGACGTAGTGGCGGCCAAGGATGCGGAAAGCCACGCAGCAGCTGTCGTATTCGACACCCGCGGTCGCTTCCAGGGTCCGGTGCGAGAACGCAAACGTGGTGAACCTGAGACCGTCGGCGGTCACCGGCACGATGTCACGGCGGGCAAAGACCCACCGCGCCAGGGCGCGCCAGCGTTCCGACACGGGGTAGACCACGGAGGTGTCGAATTGTTCCATCACGTTCCGGCGGTACCGGTACGAGAAGTTGAAGACGCCGTCGCCCTTGATGCGGCGCTGGAACTGGACGGTGGCCAGGTCGGTATCGTGGCCCTGCAGGCCGCCCAGGCCCGTATCCGGATTGGGATAGACGCGCTGCTTGTCGTTGGGATTCCACTGGTACGAGCTGTTCACGCGCCACTTGTCGTTAAGCTGGATGGCGAACTGGGCCACGTAGTCGGAACCGTTGTAGTCCGTCGGCAGCGTGCCCGGGGTGATCTGCACCTTCTGGTCGCTGAGATAGCGGATCTGGCCCACGCTGGCCGAGACGCGCTCCACGCCGTTGTCGTCGAGGAAGCGCGTGGTGAGGGCCGCCGTGACGTTGTTGGCATCCATCTGGCGGTCGGCGCCGGCAAAGCGGTTCGTCGTGAACAGCTGCCAGAAGTCGAACGACATCTCGTTGGTGTCGAACAGCGGCAGCTTGTCCTGGTTACGGTACGGCACGTACAGGTAGTAGATGCGCGGCTCGAGGGTCTGCGTGTAGTCCGAGCCGAACAGGTGGGTCGAGCGGTCGAAAATCAGGCCCGTGTCAAAGCTGGCGATGGGTACCGAGCGCGTCGGGGTGCGGTCGGGAAACGTCGATTTGTAGTCGCCGTTCTGGAGCTGGTAGCCCGTGTAGCGATATTCCAGCCGGGGGCGGGCGAACCAGAATGGGCCGCCAAAGTCGCCCGCCACGTAAGGAGCGAGATCAAGGCGGTTGCCGTCGAGCTGGGTTCCGTTGGGTACCCGGTCGGTTTTGCGGAAGGCCACGGCTTCCGAATCGACGCCGACGTCCAGCCACGAGTTGACAGGTATTTCGGAGGTGAACGTACCGCGCGGCCAGCGCTTGTACGGCTCGACGTAGTTGGGCAGGCCCGGATCCACGTTCTGGTAGTCGTCGACGCCGAGCGCCGCATTCCAGTACTTGCCGCCTTTCGCGATGTAGACGCTTGAGGACAGGATGCCGACGGCCGAGGTGTAGAGGTCGTTGCCGAAGTCGCGGAAATACTCGTTATCCGAGGCGCGATTGATGCTCGCACCCAACATGAAACCATCACCCAGCGCCGTCGAGTTGGTGATCTTGACGAGATAGCGCTGGTCGGAATTGCCACGGTCGCCGTAGGCGAAGTCCGTATCGGTCCCCTTGTCCTTCGCCATGTAGTTGACGTCGAACACGCCGTTCGACCGCGGCGTGAGGTAGCGGAACTCGACGCCGAGCATGGCGCCGCGCTCGGTGTAATAGCTGGGCGTGATCGTCGCATCGTAATTCGGTGCGAGGTTCAGGTAGTACGGAAGCGTCAGGTACGTACCCGAATGGCTGGACGAGCCGAAGGTCGGATACAGGAAGCCGCTCTTGCGCCGGTCATCCAGCGGGAACGTGAAGTAGGGCAGGTACATGAAGGGCACGCCCTTGAAGCGCATCGTGCCGCTCCGGGCCACGCCCACGCCCGTGTCCTTGTTCAGGTCCACCGTCTTGGCGCGGAATTCCCACTGGTGCTTGCCCACGTCGCACGTGGAATACGTGGCCATGCGCATGCGGCCATGCATCGGGTCGGTGACCTTCGCGTGGTCGGCCACGCCGTTGCCGCGCGACTGCAGCAGCTGGTACGTGACGTTGTCCGCGTCGCCCTGGTTGGGCGTGGTCGTGCCGGTCATGCGGTCCGCACGCAACAGCATGCCCGCTTCCTGGTAACGCACGTTGCCCTTCGCGTCATACGCGGTGGAGTCGGCGTTATAGGTGACGTCTTCGGCCTGGAGCACCTGGTCCGCGCGCTGCAGGCGCACGCCGCCGGTCATGTGATACAGGTTGGGCTCGGGCGTCTCGACCTTCACGCCCTCGGTGCCGTTGATGTTCGACACGGTGTCGGTGGTGGCCGTATTGCGCAGCGTGGTGTCCTTCGTGACCGTCGGGTCGTAGAAGTCCAGGTTGGCATTGGGGCTGCACTGCAGGTAGCTCACCGGGCGCGGGGCGCACATGAACGAGCCGAGCTTGCAGGTTTCCACCGGGGCCGCGGGCGTCGCACCTGCGTTAGGCGTGGACTGGGCCTGGGCTTGCATGGCGGCGCCGGTGACCACGAGGGCGACGGCGGTGGCCAGCAGGCGGCGTTTAGGCAGGATGCTGATGCGTGGCGTCACAGGCGGGGTCTTGTCCGTTCGAAAGGCGGCCAACTTAGCAGAATCGCCGCCCGCATCGCACGATGGCACTCCACGCATGAGCTCGAACCCCTGGCGAGGGCGCGGCGGTGATCGCCGGGCCGGTGCCCTTGAGCTTACACCGCCGGCTTAGCCGCGCGGGCGCCGCTCGTGCTGCCAGAGCACCTCGCCGTGGCCGCTGTGGCGGGCCAGCACGCGGGCGAGCACGAAGAGCAAGTCTGAAAGGCGGTTCAGGTAACGCTGTGCTTCCGGGCGCACCGCTTCCTCCCGGCCCAGCGCCACGACCTCGCGTTCGGCGCGGCGGCAGACGGTGCGGGCGAGGTGGCAGGTGGATGCCGCCATGCCACCGCCGGGCAGGATGAAATCCTTCAGGGCGGGGAGGTCGGCGTTGAAGGCGTCGAGCACGGTTTCCAGATGGTCGATGTCCTTGCCCTGGACCATGGCCATGCCGGGGATGCAGAGCTCACCGCCCAGGTCGAACAGCTCGTGCTGCACCTGGACGAGCACCTCGCGGATGGCATCGCTCACGCCGTCGCAGGCGATGACCATGCCCAGCGTGCTGTTGAGCTCGTCCACGGTGCCGTAGGCCGCCACCCGCAAGGAGTCCTTGCCGGTGCGGCTGCCATCGCCGAGGCCGGTACTGCCGTCGTCACCGGTGCGCGTGTAAATCTTCGAGAGTCGGTTACCCATGGGCCGATTCTAGCGTGCGGCGGCCCGCCGCACCCACGGCGCGTGCACCTTGCGGCGTTATCATTCGCGGATGAGCCCTGCATCCCCCATCCTCATCGTCGGCGGCGGCCTGGTCGGCGCCAGCCTCGCCATCGCGCTGGACACCGCCGGCATTCCGGCCACCCTCGTGGAGGCCGCCGCGCCGCGCGTGGGCGACCAGCCCAGCTACGACGAACGCAACCTGGCCCTGGCACGGGCCACCGTGAACGGGCTGGATGCGATCGGCGTGTGGGACCTGGCCCGCCAGCGCGCCACGCCCATCACGCACATTCATACGAGCCGTGCCGGCGACTTCGGCAGCGTGCGCATGGATGCCGCCGCCGAAGGCGTGGATGCGCTGGGCTGGACCCTGCCCGCCCGCGAACTGGGCGAAGCCCTGCTGCGCCGCCTCGACGCCTGCCGCCACCTCACCCGCCTGGCGCCGGCGCGCGTGGAGGGGATCGAAGCGACGGAAACCGGCTGGCTGGCCACGATCACCGGACCGGAGGGTACGCAGCAGGTGGCCACCCCGTTGCTGGTCGGCGCCGATGGCACCCTCTCCGGCATTCGCTCGCAGCTGGGCATCGGCACGCGCGAACACGATTACGCCCAGGCACTGTTCGTCAGCACGATGACGCCGGAACGCGACCCTGCCGGGCGCGCGTTCGAGCGCTTCACCGACGACGGCCCGGTCGCGGTGCTGCCGCTGGCCGAACGCCGGGTCGGTGTCGTGCTGACCGTGGCGGCCGAACGGGCCGACGAGGTGGCGGCCATGGACGATGACGCGTTTGCCGCGTTCGCCCAGGAACGGTTTGGCTGGCGCCTCGGCCGGCTGTCGCGGCCGGGCAAGCGCGTGCCGTACCCCATTCGGCGCGTGGCCGCCGAGGTCCTGGCCGGCCCCCGCGCCGTGCTGGTCGGCAATGCCGCGCAGACGGTGCATCCCATCGGTGCGCAAGGCTTCAACCTGGGCCTGCGCGACGCGCTGACGCTGGCCGAGCTGGTGGCCGCCGGTGGCGACCCGGGCGCGCCGGCCCTGCTGGCGGAGTACGTCCGCCGGCGGACGCCGGATCGCGATGGCACCATGGCGATGAGCCATGGCCTCGTCCGCCTGGCCTGCCTCGATCAACCCTTCCTCGGCCCGCTGCGTTCGCTGGCCATGCTGGCGCTGGATCGCGTGCCGCCGCTGCGCCATGCGTTGTCCCGGCGCGGCATGGGTTTCCGCGCCAATGCGCCGTTCGCCGTGCGGGAGAAGACGCCGTGAGCGATGCCTGGAACACGGAATCGCCGCGTCGCCGTGGTGCCTTGCTGGATGTAGCCGTCGTCGGCGGCGGCATGGTCGGCGCGGCCGCCGCGCTGGCGCTGGCGCGGGCGGGCTTCAGCGTGGCCCTGGTGGATGCGCGCGAACCGGCGGCGTGGGCCGTCGCGCATGAAGTGGATCTGCGCGTCGTGGGCCTGGCGCCGTCCTCCATCCAGTTGCTCGACCAGCTCGGTGCCTGGGGCCGCATTCGCGACGCGCGCGCCTCTGCGTACGAACGCATGGTGGTGTGGGATGCCGAAAACGGCGCCACGCTGCATTTTGATGCGGCGGATGAAGGCCGTGACGTGCTCGGCTACATCGTCGAGAACAACCTCGTGCAGTCCGTGCTCTGGCATGCGCTGGATGACGCCGGCGTGCGACGCGTGGTGCCCGCGGAAGTCACCGGCTACAGCATGCGCGAAGACCGCGCGCAGCTCGAACTGGGCAACGGGGACGTGCTCTCCGCCAGGCTCGTGGTGGCCGCTGATGGCGCTGAATCGCCGCTGCGGGCGATGGTCGGCATCGGCACGCACGGGCGCGACTATGCGCAGCGCGGCATTGTCGCCCACGTCGGCACGGCGCGCCCGCACGAGCGTACGGCGTGGCAGCGCTTCCTGCCCGGCGGCCCGCTGGCGTTCCTGCCGCTGGCTGACGGCCGCAGCTCCATCGTCTGGTCCCTGCCCGATGAAGAGGCGAAGCGGGTGCTGGCGCTGGATGACGAGGGTTTCCGCGAGGCACTGGGTATTGCCAGCGATTTCCGTCTCGGCCCGATCGAAAGCGTGACTTCGCGCGCGGCGTTCCCTTTGCGACTGAAGCTGGCCGATCGCTACGAAGTGGGGCGCCTTGTCCTGCTGGGTGACGCGGCCCACGCCGTGCATCCACTGGCGGGGCAGGGCGTGAACCTCGGCCTGCGTGACGTGGCCGAACTGCGCGATACGCTGGTCGATGCCCGTGCGGAGGGACGCGACTTCGCCGCGACCCATGTGCTGCGCCGCTATGCCCGGCGCCGGCGCAGTGCGGACGAACTCGACGCGCGTTCGTTCGACGCGCTGTCGCGCATCTACAACTGGCAGGCCGCGCCCCTGGTGGCCGCCCGCGGCCTCGGCGTGCGCATCCTCGATCAATGGAGCCCCCTCAAGCGCAAGCTCGCCCGCCACGCCGCCGGTCTGTAGGAGCGCGCTCCTACAGCGGCTATCCTCTGGCCACTAACCCAGGGAGAACGCCGATGCGCCGCAGCTTGCTTGCCTTGTCACTCCTCATCATGGGCGCGGGCAGCGCCCACGCCGCCATGGTCGCCAAGCCGGTCCAGTGGACGGAAAACGGCGTCACCTACAAGAGCTTCCTCGTCTACGACGATGCGGTGAAGGCAAAGCGTCCGGGCCTGGTCATGGTCCCGAACTGGTTCGGCATCAATGACATGGCCGTTGCCAAGGCCAAGGACATTGCCGGCAAGGATTACGTGATCCTGCTGACCGACATGTACGGCGGCGATATCCGCCCGAAGAACGCCGACGAGGCGGGCGTGGCCGTGAAGCCGCTGTACGGCGATCGCAAGATGATGCGCACGCGCGTCAGCCGTGCCTTCGACGAACTGAAGGCCCAGGAGAAGAACGCGCCGATCGACCCGGCCCGCCTCGCCGCCATCGGCTTCTGCTTCGGTGGCTCGGCCGTGCTCGACCTGGCCCGCACCGGTGCGGACGTGGCGGCGGTGGTCACCTTCCACGGCCTGCTCTCCGACGACTCGAAGCTCGGCTCGAACCTGCATGCGCACGTGCTGGCGCTCAACGGCGCGGACGATGCCAACGTGCCGCCGGAGCAGCGCGCGGCGTTTGAAGCTGAAATGCGTGCGGCGAAGGTGGACTGGGCCTCGGTGGACTACGGCAATGCCGTGCATTGCTTCACCGAAAAGGAAGCCACGGACGCCACCGGCAATTGCCGCTATGACGCCAAAGTGGCTACCCGTGCCTACGCGGCGATGAAGGCCTGGCTCGCCGAGGCCTTCAAGAAGTAAGCGCGTCGTCGGCGCCGGTGGTCAGAACCGGCGCTCGACGGAGTAGTCAGCCAGCGTCGCGAGGGCATCGCGATGGGCCGACGGCGGCAGCGAGGCCAGCGCCTCGCGCGCCGCGACGGCGTGCGACACCGCCTTCTCGTGCACCCGTTCCAGCGCGCCGGAATCGCGGATCGCCGCGATGATCCGGTCCAGCGAATCCAGGCCGCCGTGCTCGATGGCGTGGCGCAGCGACTTCAGCTGGTCCGCATCGGCCGTCTGCATGGCGTAGATGAGCGGCAGGGTGGGCTTGCCTTCGGCGAGGTCGTCGCCGATGTTCTTGCCCAGGGTGTCGGCGTCCGAGACGTAATCGAGCAGGTCGTCCGCGATCTGGAACGCGTAACCCAGCTGCATGCCGTAGTGGCGCAGCGCGGCTACCTGGTCATCCGGCAGGCCGCCGAGCACGCCACCCAGTTCGGTGGCGGCGGCGAACAGCACCGCCGTCTTGCGTTCGATCACGGCCAGGTAGGCTGCCTCGTCCACGTCCGCATTGCCGATGTTCAGCAGCTGCAGCACTTCGCCTTCGGCGATGGTGTTGGTGGTGTTGGCCAGGATCCGCATGATCCGCATGTCGTCCAGTTCCACCATCAGCTGGAACGAACGGGAATACAGGAAGTCGCCGACCAGCACGCTGGCGGCGTTGCCCCACAGGGCGTTCGCCGTCTTGCGGCCACGCCGCATGTCGGATTCGTCGACGACGTCGTCGTGCAGCAGGGTCGAGGTGTGGATGAACTCGATGATGGCCGCCAGCTTGGCGTGTTCCACCCCCTGGTAGCCCGCGGCGCGGGCGGCCAGCACGTGCAGCATCGGGCGCAGGCGCTTGCCGCCGCCGGCGATGATGTGTTCCGCGATCTGGTTGATCAGGACGACGTCCGACGACAGCCGGTGCCGGATCAGCGCATCGACCTCACGCATGTCGTCGGTGGCCAGGGCGCGGACGCCGGCGAAATCAATGGGGGTCGTGCTTTCAGCAATGGATGGCATGGGCCCGTCAGATGGCGGCAAATCAGCACACATTATAGGGATGCGTTCATGCTTATGAATCGTCACGGTGGCGCGGTCCGTATAATCACGTCCGGCACCGGCCCCGGTGCCGCCTTCGGATCGAACCCCCGGTGAGCCAGCTCAGCCCCCTGGAACGACGCAGCGCCCTGACCCTGGCCCTGGTGATCAGCCTGCGCCTGTTCGGCTTGTTCCTGATTCTGCCGGTGTTTTCCGTCTATGCCCGGGCCATGCCCGACGCCACGCCGTTCCGGGTGGGCCTCGCCCTGGGGGTGTACGGCATCGGCCAGATGCTGCTGCAGGTGCCGCTGGGCATGCTCTCGGATCGCATCGGCCGCAAGCCCGCGATCACGCTGGGCCTTGTGGTTTTTGCGTTGGGCGGTGCCGTGGCGGCCACCTCGCACACGCTGATGGGCATCGTGGTGGGCCGTGCGCTGCAGGGCATGGGCGCCGTGGCGGGTGCCGGCACCGCACTGGCCGCCGACCTCACCGCCGATGCCAACCGCAGCAAGGTGATGGGCATCATCGGCGTGTCCATCGGCCTTTCCTTCCTGCTGGCGCTCATCCTGGGGCCGCCGCTGGAAGCCGTGGCCGGCCTCGGTGGCCTGTTTGGCCTGACCTCGCTTCTGGCGCTCGGTGCCATGGGGCTGCTGTGGTGGCTGGTGCCGACGCCGGCACGGGCGGAGCGCCCGGCCACCGGTTCGCTGCGCGACATCCTGGCCATGCTCGGCGACCGCAGCATGCTGGTGCTCAATGGCTCCGTGTTCTTCCTGCATGCCCTGCTCACCGCCATCTTCGTCGGCCTGCCCATCCTGCTTACCGACAGCTTTGAGGTGCCGGTGGCCCGGCACTGGACCCTGTACCTGCCGGTGATGGTGATCGCCGCCCTGGTGATGGGCGCCTTCATGCCCAGGATGCGCGATACCGCCCGCAGTGCCCGCCTGATCGTCGGCTGCGTGGTGGCCCTGGGCCTGGCCATGGGTGGCATGGCGCTGGCGACTACCCACGAGTGGCTGCTGGGCCTGGCGGCGGCGGTGTTTTTCTCCGCCTTCAACCTGCTGGAGGCCGCGCTGCCCAGCCAGGTCTCGCGGATCGCCCCGCCTCACCTGCGCGGGGCGGCCATGGGTGCCTATTCCACCAGCCAGTTCTTCGGCGCTTTCGTGGGCGGGGCCGTGGGTGGCCTGGCCCTTGGCGAACTGGGCCTGCATGGGGTGTTCGGCTGCGCCGCGACGCTCACGCTGGCCTGGCTGCCCCTGGTGCTGTGGAATGCCCGCCGCCCCTACGGGATCGCCCGGGCCTGAGACAGTCTCTGACATTGCGACGCGGTGCTGGCCTACTTGCCGGGCGTTGCCCAAGGCCGCACCATCACCCAAACTATCTGGTCCGCTCTTCCGGTAGCCACCCGGCTGCCAGGTGCGAAGGGCGCATAACGTAAACGAGGGAAATTCATGGCACGCGGTATCAACAAGGTCATCATCGTCGGCAACCTGGGCGCCGATCCGGAAACCCGGTACACCGGCAGCGGCACGGCGATCACCAGCCTGCGCCTGGCTACGTCCGAGGCCTGGACCGACAAGCAGAGCGGCGAGAAGCAGGAACGCACTGAGTGGCACCGCGTGAAGCTGTTCGGCAAGCTCGCCGAGATCGCCGGCGAATACCTGAAGAAGGGCCGCCAGGTCTACATCGAGGGTTCGCTGCGCACGGACAAGTACACCGACAAGGACGGCGTCGAGCGCTACTCCACGGACATCATCGCCAACGAGATGCAGATGCTCGGCGGCCAGGGTGGCGGTGAAGGCGGCGGTGGTGGCGGTGGCGGCTTCGGCGGCGGTGGTGGTGGCGGTCGTGCGCCCCAGGCCCGTGGTGGCCAGGGCGGCGGTGCCGGCGGCGGCAACTGGGGCG
Source organism: Luteibacter pinisoli (assembly GCF_006385595.1). Classification (NCBI taxonomy): domain Bacteria; kingdom Pseudomonadati; phylum Pseudomonadota; class Gammaproteobacteria; order Lysobacterales; family Rhodanobacteraceae; genus Luteibacter; species Luteibacter pinisoli. Next base: position 3,784,138 of record NZ_CP041046.1, on the reverse strand, counting down.
GCGGTGGTGGCGGTGGCCAGCAGCGCGGCGGCCAGGGTGGTGGTGGCTACGGCGGTGGCAACCGCGGCGGCGACGACTACGGCCAGCAGCGCGGCGGCGGCAACGCCCCGCAGCGCTCGGCTCCGCCCGTCAACGAAGGCTTTGACGACGACGATATTCCGTTCTGATCGATGATCGCCCGACGCTGATGTATCGCCAGAAAGCCCCGCCTATGCGGGGCTTTCACTATGGAGTTTGATGATGCTCAGAGCGATGGTCCCGCTGTTGATGCTCGTTGCCTGTCTCCTCTCCCAGTATTTTTTCCCGGGGAAGACAGGTACGCCTGACGGCAAACATGCTGAGTTCCGGATCGGCAGGGGTATCAGGGTCTTCGCATGGATCGCGGGCATCGCCATGATCGTCTGGCTTGCGCTGCTCACACCGTCGCATTCGTCGCATGCGATCAGGGACGCTTTGGAAAGCAGTGTCTTCGCGGGTGCGTTCGCCATGGGTGGTGTGTGGGCCGACAAGTATGCCCTCACGTTCTGGGACGATCACCTTACCTACGGTGCGTTCAACGCATCCCGCATCGACTACAAGGACATCCTCTCCGCAGCGGTGGAGGTGTTTGGTCGGCGCAGCCGCTATCTGGTTGTCCGGACAGCAACGAGACGTTTCAAGATCTCCGGATCCATCCACCCCTTGCAGGACGCAGTCTGGATGCTTGAGAGCAAGATGAAGGCAGCCAAGGGTGGCGGACCATGAAAACGAGGTTCTAGGTAACCCTTGGCGAGATCCTGGTTGCGGCCAACGGTCGAGACAGGCCAGCCCGCCGATATTTACAAATAACCGATTGATTGCGGTTTCGTGCGCCACCGCGTCAGCCTTACGGCCTAGTGTCACCCGTCCCCAGCGCGCCTAGACTCGTGGATCACTGCCGCCCACGCATGGACGCGCAGGGGCTACAAATCAGGGAAAGATTCCCCTAACCACGTTGCATCGCCGGTAGGGCAGCGCCGACGGATGAGGGTTTCCCTATGATGCGCGGAGCTATGTCCTCGTTGCGTTGGTCGCTGCTTTCCGCAGCCGCGCTGGCCGTCGCGTTTGTCGTTGCCCCGTCACTCTCTCGGGCCGCCGCGCCTGCCGCGGCCCCTGCGGCCAGCCCAGAGGGCTCCGGCATGTGGCTGGACATCACAGACGACGCAACCATCCGCCCGTTTCCCGGCCTGCACGTTTCCGACGACGACCTCGCCGACCTGATTCGCCGTGTCAAAGCGACGAAGTGGCCGGACAAGGAAGTGGTGGCTGACGACACGCAGGGCGTGCAGCTGGCGACGATGAAGAAGCTCGCCGAGTACTGGGGCTCGAGCTACGACTGGCGGAAGTTCGAGAAGCGGCTCGACGCGATTCCCATGTTCGTCACCACCATCGATGGCGTGGATATCCAGTTCATCCACGTGAAGTCGAAGAACAAGAACGCCCTGCCGCTCATCATTACCCACGGCTGGCCAGGCTCCATCGTCGAGCAGCTGAAGGTGATCGACCCGCTGGTGAATCCCACCGCGCACGGCGGCAAGGCATCGGATGCGTTCGACGTGGTGATTCCCTCGCTGCCGGGCTATGGCCTGTCGGGCAAGCCCACGGCGCTCGGCTGGGATCCGCAGCACATCGCGCGGGCCTGGACGATTCTGATGAAGCGCCTTGGTTACAAGCATTTCGTGGCGCAGGGCGGCGACTGGGGCAATGCCGTCTCCGAGCAGATGGCCGTGCAGGCGCCGCCGGAGTTGCTGGGCATCAGCACGAACATGGCCGCCACGGTGCCGGACGACATCGCCAAGCTGCTCTCCGCGGGCGCACCGCCGCCGGCGAGCCTCTCTGCAGACGAGAAGAAGGCCTACGAGCAGCTCGACGACTTCTACAAGCACGGCCTGGGCTATGCCCAGGAAATGACCGGCCGCCCGCAGACCCTGTACGCGCTGGCTGATTCACCGGTGGGCCTCGCCGCGTGGATGATCGACCACGACATCCGCAGCTATCGCCTCATCCGCCGCGTCTTCGATGGCGAGAGTGAAGGCCTGTCGAAGGACGACATCCTCGATAACGTCAGCTTCTACTGGTTCACCAACACGGCCGTGTCGTCAGCGCGCCTGTACTGGGAAAGCAAGCTGCCGTTCTTCGAGCCGAAGAAGATCCAGATCCCGGTCGCCGTCAGCGCCTTCCCCGATGAGATCTACCAGGCACCGGAGAGCTGGGCCAAGGCGGCCTATCCGAAACTGATCCACTACAACCGCCTCGCCAAGGGTGGCCACTTCGCCGCGTGGGAGCAGCCCGACGCGTTCGTCACCGAGCTGCGGGAATCGTTCCGGCCGTTGCGCAAGAAGTGAGCATCACGTCGCCGCGCGTTCGCGCACGAAACCCACGAACGCGCGTAGCGGCGATGGCAGGTGTTCCCGGCCCGGGTAGTAGAGAAATGGGCCACTGAACTCCTGCACCCAGTCATCCAGCACGGTCACCAGCGCGCCGCTGTCGAGATGCGGCCGCAGCCAGTCGTCGAACAGATGGATGATGCCGAGCCCGGCCACGGCGCCTTCGGCGGCCAGCTCAAACGCCGCGCCCTGGCGAACCAGCAGCGGGCCCTGCGGATCCACGCGCACGATCTCGCCCTGACGCTCGAATTCCCACAGCGGGATAAAGCCCGCGGCGAACTGGCCACGCATGCAGCGGTGGCTCAGCAGGTCGCGCGGATGCATCGGCGTGCCGTGCTCGCGCAGGTACGCCGGCGAGGCCGCCGTGATCAGTCGCTGCGTGCGTGGGCCGATCGGCAACGCGATCATGTCCTGCTCCAGCCGCTCGTCGTAACGGATGCCCGCGTCGCAGCCCGCGGCCAGCAGGTCGACGAAGCTGTCTTCCACGACCACTTCCAGGCGGATGTCCGGATAGCGTTCGAGGAAGGGAAAGATGATCGGCGCGAGGACGGTGCGGGCGACGTTGGCCGGTACGTTGATGCGCAGCGTGCCGGCGGGGCGGTCGCGGAAATGGTTCACCACGTCGAGGGCCGCTTCCACTTCACCGAAGGCCGGGGCGAGGCGCTCCGCGAGGCGGGCGCCGACTTCCGTAGGGGCAACGGAGCGGGTGGTGCGGTTGAGCAGGCGCACGCCCAGGGAGGTTTCAAGCCGGCGCACTGCCTCGCTCAGGCTGGAAGCGGACTGGTCACCGGTGCGGGCGGCCTCGCGGAAGCCGCCGGCGCGCACGACGGCAAGAAAGGCGGAGAGGTCCTGGAAGTCGGTCATTGTGCAGAATGCCGTACGGCCCGTGCCGGTTTGAACGGATTATCGCGCAAACGCCGACGCCCTATAGTGTCCCCATACCCCCATGGGAGCGACACCGATGACCACTATCTCGAAGGCAGGTACCTGGGTGCTGGGCGACCGCGAGGTCAACCGGCTGGGCTATGGCGCCATGCAGCTCGCCGGTCCCGGCGTGTTCGGGCCCCCGAAGGACCGGGCCACCGCGATCGCGGTGCTGCGCGAGGCCATCGAGTCCGGCGTCAACCACATCGACACCAGCGACTTCTACGGGCCTCACGTCACCAACCAGATCATCCGCGAGGCGCTCAGCCCCTACCCGGACTCGCTGACCATTGTGACCAAGGTGGGCGCGTTCCGTGATGACGAAGGCGGCTGGCTGCCGGCGCAGAAACCCGCTGAGTTGACCAGGGGGGTGCACGATAACCTGCGCAACCTCGGCGTCGACGTCATCGACGTGGTGAACCTGCGGCTGATGGGCGATATCCATGCGCCGAAGGAGGGCTCGATCGAAGCGCAGTTCACCGCGCTGGCCGAGCTCCAGCAGCAGGGCCTCATCCGCCATCTCGGCCTGAGCAACGCCACGCTGGCTCAGGTGCAGGAAGCGCAGCGCATCGCGCCGGTGGTGGGCGTGCAGAACCACTACAACCTGGTGCACCGCACCGACGATGCATTCATCGATGCGCTGAATGGCATGGGCATCGCCTACGTGCCGTTCTTCCCGCTGGGTGGCTTCACGCCGTTGCAGTCGGACCGGCTGGCGGCCGTGGCCAAGCATCTCGACGAAACGCCGATGCAGGTGGCACTGGCGTGGTTGCTGCACCGCTCGCCGAACATCCTGCTGATCCCCGGCACCTCGTCGCTGCAGCACCTGCGCCAGAACCTGTCGGTCGCCGACATCGAGCTGCCGCACGAAGTCCTCGACGAACTCGACCTCATCGGCAAGAAAGCCGCCTGACGCCACGCAACGACCCACCCGGTGGGTGGGTCGGCTACAGTGCGGCGCATGGAATCGCAGAAATCCCCCTGGCTGCCCGCGCTCGCCGTGCTCGGGTCGGTCACGTCGCTGTGCATCGGCACCTCGTTCGCCAAGAAACTCTTCCCGATCGTGGGTGCGGAAGGGACGTCGGCCCTGCGCGTCGGCTTCTCCGCCCTCGTGCTCCTGCTGTTCTGGCGCCCGTGGCGCTGGCCGCTCAGCCGCCGCGATGCCGGCTTCGTCATTCGCTACGGCCTCACCCTCGGGGTGATGAACCTGCTGTTCTACATGGCCTTGCGCACCATCCCGTTCGGGCTGGCGGTGGCCATCGAGTTCAGCGGCCCGCTGGCGGTGGCCATGCTCTCGTCGCGGCGGCCCATGGATTTCGTGTGGCTGGCGAGCGCCATCGCGGGCCTGGCCATGCTGCTGCCGCTGGGCCAGCAGAGCACCCTGGACCCGACCGGCGTGATGTTCGCCCTGGGCGCTGCCGTGTGCTGGGCGCTGTACATCCTGTTCGGCAAACAGGCCGGGCACCTGCACGCGGGGCATTCGGTGTCGTTGGGCCTGGTCGCGGCCAGCCTGGTCGTCGTGCCCTTCGGCGTGTACCACGCCGGTGCCCGCCTGCTTGATCCGATGATCCTGCTGGCCGGCGTCGGCATCGCGATTGTCTCCAGCGCCATCCCGATGTCGCTGGAGATGATGGCGCTCAAGCGCCTGCCCAGCCAGACGTTCGGCATCATGGTGAGCCTGGAGCCCGCCGTGGCCTCGCTGCTGGCCATGCTGCTCCTGGGCGAGCACCTGACGGGACACCAGTGGCTGGCGATCGGCTTCATCGTCCTGGCCTCGATCGGCAGCACGGTGACGGCACGCCGGGCGCGGCCGGAGGCGGTTGAGCTCGCTGGCTAGGCCCCAGGGCCTTCCACGGGCAAAAGTTTGTCAACCTGCACGTGTCATGTGATGTGACATGATTCATAGGAGTTCAGCCGCCGTTGCCGACGTTTCCTGCGGCGATCGCAGCTTTTCCTGCCTTATGCCGGGGGCTCGGGCGTGCAGTAAATGACTCGCTTTTAGGCATATAGGCGCAGGGTGCCGCCCATGCGGGGCCGTTTCGCATGGACACGAGGCGTATACGCTATGTCATAATGCCAACTTGACCATGACAAGTTTCTGGCGGGCCCCCGTGCGTGAAGGCCCGTTTATTCTGAAAATGCACGGGAACGCGTCTGCGCGGCATCGCCTGACAGACTCGCTTCACCATTGTCGTTGAACCCTGGACGCGGTTATCTTCGGATAGGTACGTCCAGGGTGTTAGATCGATAAGCCTGCAAATGCGGTGGTAGCCGTGGAGGGTTCCGCTGTTTCAGGGTGGGGTATCCCACTTCCGTATTTGCTTCATAAAAACATTTTGAGGAGCCACACCATGAAGTTTGCCCCGATCGCCGCTCTCGCCCTCATCGCCGTCGCCGCCCTCTCGGGCTGCAACAAGAGCGAAGACAACGCTGCTCCGGCCGACACGACCCCGGCTGCCGCTTCGACCGCTCCGGCCGCTGCTCCGGCTGCTGAGGCTCCGGCCGCTGCTTCGACCGCCGCTCCGGCGACCGACGCAACCCCGGCTGCTGCTTCGACGGCTGCTCCGGCTGCCGCTTCGACCGCTGCTGGCCAGTAATTGCCGCGGAGGCCGGGCGCCTTGCGCGCCTGGCCGATGAAAAACGCCGCCCCATGGGCGGCGTTTTTTTTTGGAGGCCATGGTGCACACTGGCCGGATCGGGCAGGCTAGGGCGGTTACGCCGTCCCACTGCCCAAGGAACCGCACCATGATGCGTCGCTCGCTGCCGTATTCGCTGCTTGCTCTTTCCCTCGCTGTTGCCGCTGGCCTCGCCGCCGCGCAGACGGCGCCGATGACCCCGGACATCCCCGCGACGTACGAAGCGCCCACCCAGGCGAACGACTTCATCAAGCGCGTGGTCGAGATCCCGATGCGCGACGGCGTCACGCTGCACACCGTCATCGTGATTCCCAAGGGTGCGAAGCACGCCCCGATCCTGCTCACCCGCACGCCCTACAACGCCGACGGCCGCGCGGCCCGCGCCGACGCGCACACCATGCGCGACCTCCTCCCGCAGGGCGACGAGGTGTTCGTGGACGCCGGCTACATCCGCGTGTTCCAGGACGTGCGCGGCAAGTACGGTTCCAAGGGCGACTACGTGATGACCCGCCCGCTGATCGGCCCGCTCAACGACACCAAGGTGGACCACTCCACCGATGCCTACGACACGATCGACTGGCTGGTGAAGAACACCCCGGAATCGAACGGCAAGGTCGGCATGCTCGGTTCGTCCTACGAGGGCTTCACCGTGGTGATGGCCCTGGTCAATCCGCATCCGGCCCTGAAGGTGGCCGCGCCGGAGAGCCCGATGGTGGACGGCTGGATGGGCGACGACTGGTTCCATTACGGCGCCTTCCGCCAGACCAACTTCGATTACTTCACCGGGCAGACCACCAAGGCCGGCAAGGGCAGTGAGATCACCCGTGGCGGGTACGACGATTACGACAACTTCCTGCGCGCCGGCTCCGCCGGTGATTACGCCCGGGCCAACGGCATCGAATCCCTGCCGTACTGGCGCAAGGTGAGCGAGCACCCGGCCTACGACGCGTACTGGTCCAACCAGGCGCTGGACAAGGTCATGGCCAAACAGCCGCTCAAGGTGCCCACCATGTGGCTGCAGGGCCTGTGGGACCAGGAAGACATGTGGGGCGCCATCCACAGCTACGAGGCGGTGGAGGCCAAGGACAAGGGCAACGACAAGAACTTCCTGGTGATGGGCCCGTGGCGGCATAGCCAGGTGAACTACGGCGCGGCCTCGCTGGGCGCGCTGAACTGGGATGGCGACACGGCACTGCAGTTCCGCCGCGACGTGCTGCTGCCGTTCTTCAACCAGTACCTGGTGGACGGCGCACCCAAGGCGAACACGCCGCCGGTATTCATCTACAACACGGGCGAAAACCACTGGGATCGCTTCAAGTCCTGGCCGCAGGCCAAGGGCACGAAGCCGCTGTACCTGGAAGCCAACGGCGGCCTCTCGTTCACCGCCCCGGCCGCGGACGCGGCGAAGTTCGACGAGTACGTGTCGGACCCGGCCAAGCCCGTGCCCTACGTGCCGCGCCCGGTGCATTTCGCCGACCGCCAGTCGTGGACGACGTGGCTGGTTCACGACCAGCGCTTCGTCGACGGCCGCCCGGACGTGCTCACCTACGTGACCGAGCCGCTGAAGGCCCCGCTGCGCGTGGCCGGCGCCCCGCAGGTGAACCTCTACGCCTCCACCAGCGGCACGGACAGCGACTGGGTGGTGAAGCTGATCGATGTCTACCCAGACACCAACGCCTCCGACCCAACCATGGGTGGCTATGAGCTGTCGGTATCGATGGATATCTTCCGCGGCCGCTACCGCGAGAGCTTCAGCGAGCCGAAGGCACTCACCCCGAACACCCCGCTTGAATACAAATTCGGGCTGCCGACGGTGAACCACACCTTCCTGCCGGGCCACCGGGTGATGGTACAGGTGCAGTCGTCCTGGTTCCCGCTGTACGACCGCAACCCGCAGACCTACGTGCCGAACATCTTCTTCGCCAAGCCGTCGGACTACGTGAAGGCCACCCAGCAGGTCTGGCATACGCCGGGCCAGGCCAGCGCCATCGAATTGCCGGTCCTGGATAAATAAACGGTTCCTACATTTCGTGCACATGCGCGGGGTGATCCTCAGCTTCCCTCTGGCTGAGGATCACCCCCATGGCCCGCCCGATCTGGACCGGTACGCTGACGTTCGGCCTGCTCAACGTGCCCATCCGCCTGATGACGGGCGAGCGGCGCACCGACATCCACTTCCGCATGCTCGACCAGCGCAACAACACGCCGGTGCGCTATGAGCGGGTGAATGCGGAAACCGGCGAGGAAGTGCCCTGGAAGGACATCGTCAAGGCCTTCGAGTACCAGAAGGGCAACTACGTCGTCCTCGAAGAGGAAGACATCCGCAGCGCCGCCAGCGAGGTGCACGAAACGGTGGAGATCGACAGCTTCGTCGATGCCGCCGAGATTGCTCCTGCCTATTTTGAGAAGCCCTACGTGCTGGCGCCCGCCAAGAAGGCCGAGAAGGGCTACGTGCTGCTGCGCGAAACCCTGAAGAAGACCGGCAAGGTAGGCATCGCCCGCGTGGTGATCCGCACGCGTGAATACCTCGCCGCGGTGATTCCATCCGGCGATGCGCTGCTGCTGAATATCCTGCGCTACCAGGCCGAGCTGGTGGATGCCGAGGAATACGGCCTGCCGGGCAAGGCCGTGGCGGATTACCGGATTACACCAAAGGAAATCGAGATGGCCACGGACCTGGTCAAGTCGATGGCGGGCGACTGGAAGCCCGAGGCCTACCGCGACGATTTCCGCGACAAGCTGCGCAAGGCGATCGAGAAGCGCCTGAAGACCAAGGGCGTGACCACCGCCGTGGATGACGACGATGAGCACGTGCCCGAGCACGCCACCACCAACGTGGTGGATTTCATGGAGCTGCTGAAGAAGAGCATCGGCGCGAAGAAGCGCACTCCCGCGGCAAAGGCCGCGCCGGCGAAGAAGGCGGCGGCGAAAAAAGCCACCACGAAAAAATCCCCCGCAAAGAAAACGGCGGCCAAGAAGGCCGCCGTCAAGAAAACCACCAGGAAGCGCGCTTAGCCCTGCATGCGGCGCAGCGAGGCCATCACTTCGTAGCACGCGCCCATGGTGTGGTAATCGGTCTTGCCCGCCGGGCTCTTTTCGTCGTCGTACTTCTTGTTGGCCCGCGTCAGGATGCGGTACCACGCACCGTACGTGTGGTCGACGAAGTGCTCCCAGCTGTACGCCCAGATCTTCTCGTACCACTGGTCGTACTTCGCGTCGCCGGTGGTTTCGAACAGCAGCTGCGCGGCAGCCAGCGATTCGGCCTGCACCCAGAAGTACTTGTCGTCATCGCAGACGTCGCCTTCCGGTGAGAAGCCATACGCAATGCCGCCGTACTCGTTGTCCCAGGCCTTTTCCAGCGCCACGTCGAACAGGTGCGCGCCGGTGGGGACGAGCCACGCCTTATGGCGCGCCGTGCCCTTGGTGTAGCGCTCCAGCATCATGAGCAGCTTGGCCCATTCGGTCTGGTGGCCGGGCTGGAAGCCCCACGGGCGGAACAGGTGCTTGGGATTGTCCAGGTTGTATTCCCAGTCAATCGACCAGTCCTGGTGGTAGTGCTCCCACACCAGCTTCTGCGGGGTCAGGCCCGCCTGGCGCTGGGTCATGTTCTCGGCCAGCAGCAGCGCGCGATCGAGGTAACGGTCGTCCTTCGTGGCTTCCCACGCGGCGATCATGGCCTCGGTCATGTGCATGTTGGCGTTCTGGCCGCGGTAACCGGTGAAGTTCCAGTCCTTGTCCGCCTCGTCGCGGTACAGGCCGGCCGACGGTTCCCAGTAGCGCTTCTCGAGCAGGTCCCAGATCTCGCCCTGCCAGGCGCGGGCTTCGTCGAAGCCCACCTTCACGCCGCACGAGTAGGCCAGCAGCATGAAGGCCAGGCCGTAGCAGTGGTTCATCTGGTCGTCGCGCTTGCCATCGGCGATGGTCCACGCGTAACCGCCCGTCTCCGGGTTCAGGTGCACCTCGCGCAGGTACTTCAGGCCGTGCATGGTGAGCGCCTTGTCTTCGGCCTTGCCGAATTCCAGGAACGCCATGGCGTGGTTGAAGACGAAGCGCGTGCTCGACACCAGGTGGCGGTGGCTGCGGTCGTAGACCGAGCCATCGTCCTTGTAGTACTGGAAGAAGCCGCCAGCGGTGTCCACTTCGTTGGGGGCGTAGAACTTCATCGTGGTGGCGACGTGGTCGCGCAGCACGTCCACGTTGTGGAAATCGGGGAGGGGGACGTTCGTCATGCGTGCTTCTCCATGAAGGCCTTGACTTCAGCCTGGTTGGGGATGGCGGTGAACGAGCCTTTGCGGGTGGCCGTAATGGCGCCGCACGCGGCCGCGAAACGGATCAGGCGGGTCAGGCGCGCGTCGTCGGCCACCAGGGCATCGAGGTCGGCGTGCGTGGTGCCTTCGGCGGCCAGGCGGGCGAGCATGCCGCCCACGAACGCGTCGCCGGCGGCGGTGGTGTCCACTGCATCCACGCTATAGCCCGGGATGACGCCGGAGGCGCCACGGGTAAACCAGCGCATCGGCGCCGGGCCGTCGGTGATCAGCAGCAGGCGGGCCTTGCCCTCCCACAGGCGGGCCATCACGGCCTCGTCCGAGCCGGCGCCCGCGTGGATCACGGCGAACTCTTCGGCGCTGAGCTTGATCACGTCGGCTTCGGACAGCGTCTGCCACAGGCGCGGCAGCTGGGCGTCCTGTTCCGCACCCTTGGGCCACAGGGCCGGGCGCAGGTTCATGTCGAAGCTGACCAGGGCACCGGCCGCGCGGGCGCGGCGCATGCCTTCCACCGTGGTGGCGGCGATATCGCCCTCGGTCAGGGAATTGGAACAGACGTGGAAGATCGCGACGTCGTCGAACGCTTCCTTACGGAAATGCTCAGGACGGAACAGCAGATCCGCCGCCGGGGGGCGGTAGAAGCTGAAGCTGCGATCGCCCTTGTCGTCGTGCGCCACGAACGCCAGCGCGGTGCGGGCGTCGTCGGTGCGGGCCACGTCCTCGGTGCCGACGCCAAGGTCGGTGAGGCTCTTGAGCAGGAAATCGCCAAACATGTCGCGGGCAAGCATGCCGGCGAAACGGGCGGGAGCTCCCAGCAGCGCCGCGGCAACCGCGACGTTAGCCGGCGCGCCGCCGGCAAAGGGTACGAAGGCGGGAGGCTGACCGGCGCCGCCCTGGGGCTGTGCGTGGAAATCGATCAGCGCCTCGCCGAAGCAGAGGATGGAAGACATGCTTACGGCCTGTCCTTGGTGCGGATGTGCGGTGAAAAACACGACGGCCGGCGAGGTGCCGGCCGTCGCCATGAAAGGTTCTTACCGGGCGGCGACAGGCGTGCCGCGAACCTTGGAACCAGAAATACCGTAGAACACGATGTACACGTAGCAGATCAGCGGGATGAAGAACGCGTGCTGCAGGCCAATCGCGTCAGCGACCACGCCCTGGATCCACGGCAGCAACGCACCACCCACGATGGCCATGATCAGCAGGGACGAGGCCTTGCCGGTCAGCGGACCCATGCGCTCGATGCCCAGCGAGAAGATCGTCGGGAACATGATCGAGTTGAACAGGCCGATGGCCACGATGCTGTACGTCGCGACGAAGCCGGTGGTGACCATGGTGGTGATCACCAGCAGCACGTTGATGGCGGCGAACACGGCCAGCAGCTTGCGCGGCGAGAACTTGGCGAGCAGGGCCGAGCCGATGAAGCGGCCGACCATCGCGCCACCCCAGTAGAACGCCACGTGGTTCGCAGCGACCGGGCCGGTCATGTTGCCGATCTCGGGCAGCTGCAGGTAGTTGATCATGAAGCTGCCGATGGACACTTCGCCGCCGACGTAGAAGAAGATGCCCAGCACGCCGAAGAACACGTGCGGGGTCTTCAGCGCGTCCATCAGCGAATGATGGTCGCTGTCGGCCTTCTCGGTGGTCTCTTCCAGCTTCGGCAGGTTGAACAGGTACACGCCGATGGCCAGCAGCACCAGCACCACGGCCAGGCCGATGTACGGGCCCTGCACGGAACCGGCTTCATGCGCGCGATAGGTCACCTGTTCGGCCGCCGAGAGCTTGGCGACGTCGGCGCTGGACTTCACTTCGTTGGAGAGGATCAGGATGCCGCCGAAGAACGGGGCCAGGAAGGTGCCAAACGAGTTCAGGGCCTGGGCCAGGGTGAGGCGGCTGGAGGCCGTCTTTTCCGGGCCGAGCAGGGCGACGTACGGGTTGGCAGCCACCTGCAGCACGGTGATGCCCGTGGCCAGGATGAACAGCGCGCCGAGGAAGAACTCATACACGCGCATGCTGGCGGCCGGCCAGAACAGCGCCGCGCCGATGCCGGTGATGATCAGGCCGGCGACGATGCCCTTCTTGTAACCGAGGGCCGCCACGAGCTTGCCGGCGGGCAGCGACATGATGAAGTACGCGCCGAAGAACGTGAACTGGATGAGCAGCGCCTGCGCGTAGTTCAGCTCGAACACGGCCTTCAGGTGGGGGATCAGGATGTCATTCAGGCAGGTGATGAACCCCCACATGAAGAAGATCGTGGACATCACGCCCAGGGCAAGGGGGAAGAAGGTGTAACGGGTGTCGCCCGAGGTCGCCGGGTTGGACGACGAATTGGGCAATGGCGTGGAACCGGTGGCCATGGGGCGCTCCATTGGTGGATTCAGGGGGATGACGGTGCGCAGCTGCTTTCGCGTACGACCAGCCGGACTGGCGCGATCGTATAGGCTGTGTCCGTCTCGGGATTGCGAAGTCGTTCAAGGATGAGTTCGGCACTGCGCCGGCCCAGGCCGCGCGGATCCACCGCGACGGTGGTGAGGGGCGGGACGCACACCGAGGCTTCGGCGACGTCATCGAAGCCGGTCAGGGCGAAATCCTCGCCCGGGCGGCGGCCTCGCTTGGTCAAACCAAGCATAAGCCCAAGTGCCACGGCGTCGTTGTAGCAAACCGCCGCCGTCGGCGCCGGGTCCCGCGCGAACAGCGCGCCGGTCTGGCGGGCGGCTTCGAGGCGCGTGGGCGCGCTCTCGATCAGCCAGGCGGGGTCCACCGGCAGGCCGGCTTCCTTCATGGCGCTGGCGTAGCCACGGCGGCGCTGTTCCACCGAGCTGGACTCGCGGTGGCCGCCGAAGAAGGCGATGCGCTGGTGGCCCAGCCCGATCAGGTGCTGGGTGGCGAGGCGGGCGCCGTGCTCGTTATCCATCTCCAGGGTGTCCCAGCGATGCGAGCCGTCGTCGTCCGGGAGTTCGCGGTTGAAGACGAGGAGCGGGGTGTGCATGCCCACGGCGGTGAGCACCCGCTCGCCATCGCTGCCTTCGGCAGGGGAGAGGATGATGCCAGCCGGGCCATGCTCGATCATGGAATTGAGCACCGCCTGCTGGCGTTCCGGCGATTCACCGGTGTTGCCCAGCAGGGTGACGTACCCGGCGCTGGCCAGGGTTTCGTCCGCCCCGGCGGCGAATTCGGCGAAGAAGGGGTTGCCCAGGTCATTGATGACCAGGCCGATGCTCGAGGACGTGCGCCGGCGCAGGTTGGCCGCTGCCCGGTTATAGACGTAGCCCTGGCGCTTCAGCTCGGCTTCCACCCGGGCTCGGGTACCCGAGTTGACCAGGGGGCTGCCGCGCAGCACCAGTGAGACGGTGGCCCGTGAGACATCGCAACCCTGGGCGATATCGGCCAACGTCACCTTGCGGCGCTGCGGGGTTGTCCTCGCCATCGTAACTCCTTCAAACGATCTAAACCGCGCGATCATCGCGCGGTAAGCCATGGGATGCATCACGCACTGCAACATGCGTAGGTGCGTTATCTTTGCTACGTTCAGCGCGTTTGTCACGATCCAAATGATCATGACGCATTTTCAGTCCAATGTTGGGGAGATTCTGATGTCGAGTTCCACGCGCCTGCGCCGCGGCCTGCTGGCCGCCGCCCTGTCCCTCGCCCTGCCGGCCCTGGCCGTCGCGGCTTCCGGCGGAAAAGGCACCAGCGCCTGGTCGGCGGTGGACCCGATGATCGGTACCGGTGGCGACGGCCACACCTTCCCGGGCGCCACGGTGCCCTTCGGCATGGTCCAGCTCTCGCCGGACACGGCCATGCCGGACTTCAAGCACGCCTATAAGTACGCCGCCGGCTACCAGTTCGCCGACTCCAGCATCATGGGTTTCTCGCATACGCATTTCTCCGGCAGCGGCCACTCCGATCTGGGCGACGTACTCGTCATGCCCATCGCCGGTGACGTCAAGCTGGACCCTGGCTCCCCCGACCAGCCCGGTAGCGGTTACCGGTCGCGCTTCTCGCATTCGACCGAAAAGGCCGAGGCAGGTTACTACGCGGTTACCCTCAGCGACTACGACGTTCGCGCCGAACTGACGGCAAATGCGCGCGTTGGCTTCCACCGCTACACCTTCCCCAAGGGCAAGCCGGCCCATGTCCTGCTGGACCTGCGCCCGAGCATCTATGACTACGACGGCAAGGTGCTGTGGTCGACCCTGCGCGTGCGCGCGGACGGCACCGTCACCGGCGGCCGCACCACCCGCGGCTGGGCCCCGGGCCGCCAGCTGTACTTCGCCATGCGCTTCAACCAGCCGATCACCTCGCGTGAGCTGAAGAACCGCGAAGAGAAGATCGTCTATCGCGGCTTTGGTGGCCCGGGCAACCGCAACGACGACGCGGACGGCATCAGCGGCCGCGCGCTCGAGGGCGTGTTCGACTTCGGCAACCTCGACAAGCCGCTGGTGGCCAAGGTGGCCATCTCGACGGTGAGCGAGGACAACGCCATCGCCAACCTCGACAAGGACGGCGAAGGCTTCGACTTCGACGCCCGCCGTGCCGACGCCCGCCAGCTGTGGGAAAAGACCCTCGCCGTGGTGGACCTGCAGGCCCCGGCCGAGACCCGCAAGACGTTCTATACGGCGCTTTATCACGCCATGCTCTCGCCCACGCTCTCCATGGACGTGAACGGCCAGTACCGCGGCCCGGATAACCAGGTGCACACGGCCAAGGGCTTCGACTTCTATTCCACGTGGTCGCTGTGGGACGTGTACCGCGCCCAGCAGCCGCTGATGACCCTGCTGGAGCCGAACAAGAGCAACGATTTCGTCAGCTCGCTGATCGCCGCGCGCGAAGCCAGCCCGTTCGGGATCCTGCCGGTGTGGTCGTACGGCGGCATGGAAACCTGGTGCATGATCGGCTACCACGCCGTGCCGGTCATCGCCGACGCCTACGTCAAGGGCATCCGCGGCTACGACGGCGGCAAGGCCCTCGAAGCCATGGTGGCCAGCGCCACCTACGGCCCGTACGGCGGCCTGGACGACTACATGAAGCTCGGCTACGTGCCGATCGACCACCAGCCGGAAGCCGCCTCGAAGACCGTCGAATACGCCTTCGACGACTGGTCGCTGGCCCAGGCCGCCAAGGCCATGGGCAAGGACGACGTCGCCGCCACCTTCATGAAGCGCGCCGGCAACTGGAAGAACAGCTTCGATACCAAGACCGGCTTCCTGCGCGCCCGCAAGGCCGACGGCAACTACCGCGAGCCGTTCGATCCCTCGTCGGCCGCCTACGGCAGCGACTACACCGAAGGCAACGCCTGGCAGTACTCGTGGTACGTGCCGCAGGACATCGCCGGCCTGATCCAGGCGCTTGGCGGCAGCGATGCGTTCGTGAAGAAGCTGGACTCGGTGTTCGACGCCAAGGTGGACCCGAAGTCGTTTGCCCACGTGGAAGACATCACCGGCCTGATCGGCTGGTACGCGCACGGCAACGAACCCAGCCACCACGTGGCCTACCTGTATGACTACGCCGGCCAGCCCTGGAAGACCCAGGAACGCCTGACCCAGATCATGAAGACCCAGTACACGCCGACCCCGACGGGCCTGGTGGGTAACGACGATCTCGGCCAGATGTCGGCCTGGTACATCTTCAGCGCCCTGGGCTTCTACCCCGTGGCCCCGGGCAGCAGCCAGTACGTGATCGGCCGCCCGTTCGTCGAGAAGGCCACGCTGAACCTGCAGAACGGCAAGCACTTCACCGTCTCCACCGACCACCTCGATGCGAAGCATCCGTACGTGGGCAAGGTGACGCTCAACGGCAAGGACCTGGCCCGCACGTGGGTCACGCATGAAGAGCTCACCGCCGGTGGCGAGCTGCACTTCAGCATGCAGGCCGAGCCGTCGAAGTGGGGTACGGCGGCCGATGCGGCGCCGTACTCGATGTCGTCGTCGGCTAACTGAGCCGCGCTTACGGCGTCTCCACGTTGTCGTCACGGGCCTTTCACGGGCCCGTGGCGCCAATAGCGCCCCGTACTTTCCATATGGCGCTGCGTTTACAATGCCTTTTCACCTTGAGGCAGGAGTCGTCGTGGGGATGACGAAGGCATGATTGAACGCATTGGACTGCGCTGGCGCCTCGTGGGCTTGCTGGCGGCCGTGCTGGTGATCGTGGCCTTGCCCTACGTCGTCACACGCTCCAGCTCGGAACAAGCCCTCACCTCGCGCGACTGGGTGACCCACACCGCCGACATCAAGGCGAGCGTGTACCGCGTGGACGCGATCCTGCGCAGCAGCGAGGCGGCCGTGTATACGCTGGCCGCGGGTGGCACCCTCGACGACGACCTGGAGCAGCGGGCGCTGTCCCCGGGCCAGAAACTGCCGGCCATCTTTTCTGACCTGCGCGGACGGGTGCACGACAACGCCGACCAGCTCGCCCGCCTGGGCGGCCTGGAGTCGATTGCCAACGGCCGCCTGCAGCTCACCGTGCAGGCGCTGGCGAAGATCAAGGCCGGCGACCGGGCAGGGGCCTTCGCCACCATGGAAGATGCCCGCCGGATGTTCCCGTTCCGCGACCGCGTCGTCGAGATCCTCGCCGAAGAATCCAGACTGCTCGACGCGCGCCGCGCCGACGCCAGCGGCACCGCCACGGATAACCGCTTCGTGCTGGGCGTGGCCGCGCTGGCCCAGCTGGCCCTGCTTGGCATCGTGGTGGTCGTCTCCGAGCGGCAGATCGCCATTCGCCTTGCCGCCGAATCACGCATCGACGGCGCGGTGAAGCGGTCGCAGCTGATCGTGCAGGCCGTGCGCGAGCCCATTGCCATGCTGGACGGCAACCTGCGTACCCTGCTGGTGAACGCCGCCTTTGCCGAGCTGTATGGCTACGACAGCGACGACGAAGAAGCCCACCTGCCGCTGAAATCCATCGGCAACGGCGCGTGGGACGATCCGGCCCTGCTGCAGCGCCTGGCCGACGTGGTCGCCCGCGATCGCGAGCTGTGGGATTACGAGCTGACCCAGCGCACGGTGGACGGCATCGACCGCTTCGTGGTGATCAATGCCCGCCGCGTGCAGCAGCCCGACACCGACCAGGCCGCCTTGCTGCTCACCGTCAGCGACATCACGGCCCGCGCCATGGTGGAGCAGAAGATCAACGAGCTGAACCGCCAGCTCGAGGGCAAGGTGGAGCAGGTCTCGGACGTCAACCGCGAACTCGAAGCCTTCAGTTATTCGGTATCGCACGACCTGCGCGCGCCGCTGCGGCATATCTCCGGGTTTGCCAGCAAGCTGGAAGCGCACCTGGGCGAGCAGTCGGATGATCGTGTCCGCCACTACATCGATGTGATCAGCAGTTCGTCGCGACGCATGGCCCAGCTGATCGACGACCTGCTGGTGTTCTCACGCCTCGGCCGTGGTGCGCTGCGCCTGCAGACGGTGGACATGCAGTCACTGGTGGACGAAGCAAGGGCGCTGGCGGAAAGCGAAGCGCGCGACCGCCGCATCGAATGGCAGGTGGCGCCGCTGCCCATCGCCATCGGCGACGAGAACATGCTGCGCACCGTGTGGCAAAACCTCCTCGGCAATGCCGTGAAGTACACGGGCAATCGCGAGATCGCGCACATCGAGGTAGGCGTGGACCGCACGCCGGCCGGCGACTACGAGTTCTTCGTGCGCGACAACGGCGCCGGCTTCGACATGCAATACGCCAGCAAGCTGTTCGGCGTTTTCCAGAGACTGCATCGCTCCTCTGAATTCCCTGGCAACGGCATCGGCCTTGCCAACGTGCGCCGGATCGTCGCGCGCCATGGCGGCCGTACCTGGGCCGAAGGCGAGACGGACCGCGGCGCCACGTTCCATTTCTCTTTACCGGCGTCCGACATGTCGGGCCCGCGAGCAGGTGATTCATGAGCAACCCCAACCTTCGCACCATCCTCCTCGTTGAAGACTCCCTGCCCGACGCCGAAATGGCGATGGATGCGCTGGGTGCCGCCAACCTCGCCAATCCCGTCGTGCACGTGGAAGACGGCGTGGAGTGCCTTGACTGGATGGAACGCCGCGGCCGCCATGCCGATCGTCCGGCCGGCGACCCGGCGGTGATCCTGCTCGACATCAAGATGCCGCGCATGGACGGCCTGGAAGTGCTCACCCACCTGCGTACCCAGGAAAAGTGGAAGCGCGTGCCGGTGGTGATCCTCTCCTCGTCGCGCGAAGAAAGCGACCTGGCGCGTAGCTGGGACCTGGGCGTGAATGCCTATGTGCTGAAGCCGGTGGACGTGGCTCAGTTCTTCACGGCGGTGCAGACGCTGGGCCACTTCTGGGCCGTGCTGAACCAGCGGCCGGAATCCGAGTAAGGGCAGGGGCGAGCGAACGCGCATGAGCGGGCAAAACCAGAAAGTCAGAATTCTGCAGGTCGAAGATAGTGAGCTCGATGCCGAGCTGGTGCAGTCCGAGCTGGACGCCGATGGCATCCTTTATGACGTGCGCCTGGTGGACGACGAGGCGGCCTATGTCGCGGCGCTGGACGAGTTCAAGCCGGATATCGTGCTCTCCGACCTGAGCATGCCGGGCTTCAGTGGTGAGCGCGCGCTGGAAATCCTGCGCGGGCGCAACAGCCCCATACCGTTTATTTTCATCTCGGCCACCCTCGGTGAAGAGGCGGCCATCGCCGCGCTTCGCAACGGCGCGACCGACTACATCCTCAAGCAGAACACCGCGCGCCTGGCTACCGCCGTGCGCCGCGCCCTGCGCGATGCCGACGATGCCAGGGCGCGTGTGCGCGCCGAGCAGGAACTGGTCCGCGCACAGCGCTTCGAGAGCCTGGCCCTGCTGGCCGGCGGCCTCTCGCACGATCTGCGCAACCTGCTCCAGCCGCTGCTGCTCGCCGGCGACACGCTGGAAGACTATGCCGACGACCCACGCCTGGCGCGCCTCGGCACGCTGGTGCGCGACTGCGGCCGCCGCGGCCTGGAAATGGTCTCGTCCATGCTCTCCTTCGCGCGCGGTGCCCGTCGTGCGGAACAGGTGAAGCTCGGCGCGCTCACCGACGCGCTGAAGCTGCTGATGGCCGGCAGCGTGCCGCGCTCGATCACCCTGGAGATCAACGTCTTCGACCCGGACGCGACCTTCGAGGGCAACCACACCGAGCTGCAGCAGTGCATGCTCAACCTCTCGTTGAACGCCATCCAGGCCATGCCCGACGGGGGCACGCTGCGCATCGACACCGCGCAGGTGACCCTGGCCGATGACTTCTTCAGCGAAGTGGAAAGCGGCGTCCCCGGTCGTTACCTGCACATCACGGTGAGCGACACCGGCGCCGGCATGCCGCCCGACGTCCTGCAGCGCCTGTTCGAACCGTTCTTCACCACCAAGGAAGGCGGCACCGGCCTAGGCCTGCTTTCGTGCAAGCGCATCGTCGCCAGCCACGGCGGCCTCATGCGCGTCGTCAGCAAGGTGGGCGAGGGTACCGCGTTCCACCTGTACCTGCCGCTGGGCATGGACGAAAGTGACGTCGGCGACGTACCGGTGCTGGATGCCGACCTGCAGGGCGAAGCCGAGCGCGTGCTCGTCGTGGTCGAAGAAGCCGTGCAGCTCTCGCTGCTCTCCGACACCCTCGACACCTACGGCTACCAGGCCGGTGCGAGCCAGAGCGGTACCGCAGCGTTGCAGTGGATCGAAGCGCACGGCGTGCCGGACCTGGTCGTGATGGACGCCGACATGAACCTGTTCACCGGCGTGCGTACCCTGGCCGCGTTGCTCGAACATGGCTACCGCGGCGCCGTGCTTCTGCTGGCGCGCCCCGACACCCCGCCCAACCTCGACGAGCTCCCCGAGCTGCAGCACCTCTACATCATCGACAAGCCCATCCAGTCACGGGCCTTGTTGAAGAAGGTGCACGAGGCGCTGGAGGCGAGCCAGGCGAGCGTGGCGTCGACACGGCCGTAAACATCGCGGGATTTTTCAGAATCCTTCCATATCTTTCCGCCGGCCCCCCTCACTACGCTTTTCGTCCCTGCATCCGCAGGATCAACGACGAGGGTGGGACGAGGGATGCGCTGGGATCCGCAAGCGATGCACCGGGCGATGGTGTGGAAGACACGCGCCGCCCTCTACGTGGGCGCGTGTATCGCGCACTTCATGGGGTCCATCGCGATCCTCTCGGTCCAGACCGCGTGCACGGAACTGCCATGCGCGGACTCGTGGACCTTTGACGGGGTGCGCGGGCTCTGGCTGTTCCCGGTGTTCCACACGCCGCTGGCGGACTTCCCCGCGCAGGACGTGGAGATGGTGCGCAGCTGGCGGCTGTTCGGGATGCTCTGGCTGAATGCGGCGTTGGCCTGCGCCTTCTACCCGCTCATGTGGCTGGCGGGAAAGCGTGGGCGCGCCGTGTGGCTGGCGCGCCGCGGACGCAAAAGGCCGGGATCAGTCGATGCCGAGCTTCTTTAGCTTGTAGCGAAGCGCACGGAAGGTGATGCCCAGCTTCTTGGCGGTGGCGGTCTTGTTGTAGCGGGACTCTTCCAGGGCCTTGATGATGGTGTCGCGCTCGATGTTGGTGATGTAGTCCTCGAGCGAGCCGTCCGATGCCGGGTTGCGTGGCGCGGGCGGGCCGGCAGGGGTTGCCGCGTTCGGCACCGGCATGCCGCCGGCAGTCGCCGGGCTGGCGTCGGTCGGCAGCGACGTGCGCTGCGGCAGCATCAGGTCGTCGGCTTCGATGGTGTCGCCTTCGCACATGGCCATCGCGCGTTCGAGGATGTTCTCCAGCTCGCGGACGTTGCCCGGGAACTGGTAGGCCTCGAGGGCGGCGAGGGCATCGGGCTTCAGCGTGCCCGGTGCGCCGCCGGATTCCACGGCGAGCTGGCGCAGGATGAAGTCCGCGAGGCGCGGCACGTCGCCACGGCGCTCGCGCAGCGGCGGCACGCGCAGTTCGATGACGTTGATGCGGTAGAACAGATCCTGGCGGAACTGGCCCTGCTCGACGAGCGCCGCGAGGTTCTTGTGCGTGGCCGAGAGGATGCGCACGTCCACCGGCACTTCATCGCGGCCGCCGATCGGGCGCACGGCCTTTTCCTGGATGGCGCGCAGCAGCTTCACCTGCATGTGCAGGGGCAGCTCGGCCACTTCATCGAGGAACAGGGTGCCGCCGTGGGCGGCCTGGAACAGGCCTTCCTTGTCGGCATGCGCACCGGTGAAGCTGCCCTTGCGGTGGCCGAAGAACTCGCTTTCCATCAGTTCGGACGGAATGGCGCCGCAGTTCACCGGCACGAAGGTACCCGAGGCGCGCGGCCCCAGTTCGTGGATGAGCCGGGCGACCAGTTCCTTGCCCACGCCGGATTCGCCGCCGATATAGACGGGTGCCTGGTTGCGGGCGAGCTTGGCAATCTTGCTGCGCACTTCGACCATCACCGGCGATTCGCCAATCAGGCGATCCGCGCCGGGGGCGGCCTTGTTGCCGGATTCGGCACGGCGCTCTTCGGAAAGGCGCAGCGCGGTCTTCACCAGGCGGCGCAGCAGGTGGATGTCCACCGGCTTGGAGACGAAGTCGAACGCGCCCGCTTTTAGGGCGTTCACGGCCGCGTCCACGTTGCCGTAGGCGGTAATCATGGCCACCGGCATGTCGGGGTAGGTGGCCGAGATCAGCTCAATGATCTCCTGGCCACTGCCGTCAGGCAGCCGCATGTCGGTGAAGCACAGGTCATAGCGGCGGTTGGCCAGGGCGTTCCGCGCCTCGCTGACGCTCCCCACGGCGTCGACGTCGAGTTCCATTCGACCGAGAGTGATGGTCAACAACTCGCGGATGTCCCGCTCGTCGTCGATGACCAGGACAGTCTGCTTGCTCATCGCGTCCGAAGGTTTCGGTGAAGGTTCCCAATGTAACCGCCCGGGACCTTGAGGCAAAGCGCAAAGATCACGCGCGGGCCGCCAGGGGCGCCGCCGCGGGGGTCCGGGCGGGTGGGGTGAGGCTGATCCGGAAGCAGCTGCCGCCGCCGGCCACGCGCACGTATTCCAGCGCGGCCTGGTTGGCTTCGGTCATCTGCCGGGCCAGGTAAAGGCCCAGGCCCGTGCCGTACTCGTGGGTGGTGAAGAAGGGTTCGAAGATCTGCGCGGCCACCTTCGGCGGGATGCCGGGGCCGCGGTCGATCACTTCGAGGATGGGGATGCCCGCTTCCGAATGGCGGGCCACCACCATCACCCGGGCCGGCTCGGCGGGCATGCGGCCGTAGCGCAGGGCGTTCTGCACCAGGTTCCACACCACCTGCTGGAGGTGCTGGGGATCGGTCACGGCCGCCACGGGTTCCGAGCCCGAGACCGCGCGCAGCACGTCGGCGCCGAGGTCGTTGCCCTGGCGGTATTCGGTGACGAAGTCATGCACCCAGCGGCTCAGGTCCAGTGTTTCCGGGCGCGAGCGCTCGCGGCGGGAGAGCTGCAGGATGTTTTCGATGATCTCGTTGAGCCGCGAGCAGTGGTTGTTGATGATCTCGACCATGCGCAGGTCGGTATCGTTCAGCTCAGTGGATTCGGCCAGCAACTGGGCGGAATAGTGGATCGCCGCCAGGGGGTTGCGGATCTCATGGGCGATGGACGCCGAGAGCCGGCCCAGCGAGCTCAGGGTCAGTTCTTCCGCGCGGCGCGACACCAGCGAGGTGTCGTCGAGGAAGATCAGTACGTGGGAATCGTCGTTCGGGGCCAGGCGCGAGAAGCGCGGGACCACTTCCGGGGTGCCGTCGGCCAGCATGGTGGCGCTCTCGTCCAGCTTGCCCGAGGTGCGCCAGTGGTACAGGCGGCGGGACAGCTCCGGGGCCAGCGAGCCCAGGTCGCGCTGCTCGGCCGAGGGGTTGCCCATCAGCATCCAGGCCGATTCGTTGAGCTGGTG
Source organism: Luteibacter pinisoli (assembly GCF_006385595.1). NCBI lineage: Bacteria > Pseudomonadati > Pseudomonadota > Gammaproteobacteria > Lysobacterales > Rhodanobacteraceae > Luteibacter > Luteibacter pinisoli. The sequence continues at coordinate 3,761,065 of NZ_CP041046.1, read as the reverse complement.
GATCCGGTTGCCCTCGTCCACCAGCAGCACGCCGGTCTTCATGCGGCGGATGATCAGCTCGTTCACCTGGGAGAGGTTGGCCAGGTCGATGCCGCGCTGCTCGGCCAGGGCCTCGGAAGCCCGGATGTTGCGGCCCAGCACATAACAGAGGGAGGCGCAGGCGAAGTAGGCCGCGCCGAACAGGCCGTATTCCACCACTTCCCGGTCCGAGGCCCCGGGCTCGGCCACGTCGAACACGGTGTGCCCGAGCATGCCCAGGGTGGCCAGGGCGGCAAAGAACATGGAAAGCCGCAAGGGCAGCAGCAGGGCGCCGGTGGCGATGTTCACCGCCAGCATCATGGCCACGCCCATCCGGACGTCGTGCATGAGCAGAAGGGCCAGCACCGCGGCGGCGATGTCCAGGGTCAGGCCGATGGAGACCACCAGCACGGGGCGGTGCAGCATGTGCCGGGTACGGGCCACCATCACCAGGGCCGCGAACAGGTAGGCCAGGGACATCACCCGGGCCAGCAGGGGGTCCGGCAGGGTGGGCCACGCCATGTGTTCCGGGCGGAACGCCAGGGCCGTGTAGACGGCGGCCTGGCCCAGCCGGAAGTAATTGAAAAAGAAGAGTTCGTGGCGGGCTGTGGCCTGGTTGGCGCGGGCTGTGGCGGTCATCGTCTGCGCGGGCGTGGACACGTCTTTGGCTCTCCGCCGGGCGGCCATGGGGGCCTGGGATGAGGCCCAGTATAGGGCCCGCCCCTTTCCTTTGCCGCCGCCATCGTCGAAAATACTTGGCCGTATTGCGCGGTTTTTGCGTAGTTCGCGTGTTACACCCCCATCCCCGACCGGACCGCCAGCGGCCCGGCCGTGCTCACTCGCTTTTCTCCGTTCGCTCGAGGTATCGAATGAATTTCCACGAGTACCAGGCTAAAGAACTGTTCGCGAAGTACGGCATCGCCGTACCCCCGGGCAAGGTTGCCAACTCTCCCGACGCCGCTGTCGATGCCGCCAAGCACCTTGGTGGTACCCAGTGGATGGTCAAGGCCCAGATCCATGCCGGCGGTCGCGGCAAGGCCGGTGGCGTCAAGTTCTGCCGCAGCCTCGATGCCGTGCGCGATGCCGCCAAGGGCATGCTCGGCACGAACATGGAAACCTACCAGTCCGCCGGCCGTGCGCTGCCGGTGAACCTGGTCCTGGTCACCGACGCGACCGACATCGCGAAGGAACTGTACCTGTCGATCCTCACCGATCGTGACACCAAGTCGATCTCGTTCATCGCCTCCAAGCACGGCGGCGTGGACATCGAGCAGGTGGCCGCCGAAACCCCGGAAGACATCCACACCTTCCAGGTCGATTTCGTCGAAGGCCTGCAGCCGTACCAGTGCCGTGACCTCGGGTTCAAGATGGACCTGAATCCGAAGCAGGTCGGCCAGCTCGTCAAGATCATGCTTGGCCTGTACAAGCTGTTCAACGAGAAGGACCTGGCCCTGGTCGAGCTGAACCCGCTCGCCATCCTCGAAGACGGCAACCTCGCCGCCCTCGATGGCAAGGTCAACTCCGACGACAACGCCGAATTCCGTCACCCGGACCTGGCCGCCATGCGCGACCTGACCCAGGAAGACGCGGCCGAGGCGGCTGCCGTGCAGCACAACCTCAACTACGTCACGATGGACGGCACGATTGGCTGCATGGTCAACGGTGCGGGCCTGGCGATGGCCACGATGGACGTGATCAAGCTGGCAGGCGGCGAGCCGGCCAACTTCCTCGACGTCGGCGGCGGCGCCACCAAGGAGCGCGTCTCCGAGGCGTTCAAGCTGATCCTCTCGTCCGACAAGGTGAAGGCCATCCTGGTCAACATCTTCGGCGGTATCGTGCGCTGCGACCTGATCGCCGAGGGCATCATTGCCGCGGTGAAGGAAGTGGGCCTGCAGATCCCGGTGATCGTGCGCCTGCAGGGCACCAACGTCGAGAAGGGTCGCGAACTGCTGGCCAACTCGGGCCTGGCGATCACGCCGGCCGATGATCTCAACGATGCGGCCCGCAAGGCCGTGGCCGCAGCGGCCTGAGGAGCGAATTTAAATGAGCGTCCTGATCAACAAAAACACCAAGGTCCTCGTGCAGGGCTTTACCGGCCAGCAGGGCACGTTCCACGCCCAGCAGGCTCTTGATTACGGCACCCAGGTCGTCGGTGGCGTGACCCCGGGCAAGGGCGGTTCCGAGCACATCGGCCTGCCGGTGTTCAACACCGTGCGCGATGCCGTTGACCAGACCAAGGCGGATGCCTCGGTCATCTTCGTGCCGCCTCCGTTCGCTGCCGATTCGATCCTCGAAGCCATCGCTGGTGGCATCAAGGTCATCGTGGCCATCACCGAAGGCATCCCGGTGCTCGACATGATGCGCGTGAAGAACGTGCTGAAGTCGCACCCGGACGTCGTCCTGGTCGGTCCGAACTGCCCGGGTGTCATCACCCCGGGTGAGTGCAAGATCGGCATCATGCCGGGCCACATCCACAAGCCGGGCAAGGTCGGTATCGTTTCGCGTTCGGGCACCCTGACGTATGAAGCGGTGTTCCAGACCACGAACGAAGGCCTCGGCCAGTCCACCTGCATCGGTATCGGTGGCGATCCGATCAACGGCCTGAACTTCATCGACTGCCTGAAGCTGTTCCAGGACGATCCGCAGACCGAAGGTATCATCATGGTCGGCGAAATCGGCGGCAGCGCCGAGGAAGACGCGGCTGAGTTCATCAGCCAGTACGTCAAGAAGCCGGTCGTGTCGTTCATCGCTGGCGCGTCGGCTCCTCCGGGCAAGCGCATGGGCCACGCCGGTGCGATCATCTCGGGCGGCAAGGGCACGGCGGAAGCGAAGTTCGCGGCGCTCGAGAAGGCAGGCGTCACCACGGTGAAGTCGCCGGCTGACCTCGGCAAGACCCTCGCCGGTCTGATGAAGTAATACCCGCTTCGCTTCGGCGAAACGAAAAAACCCCGCTCAGCCGAGCGGGGTTTTTTTTCGCCTGCCGTCGCGATATCCACAGCCAGTGTGGATACTCGCTGCATAAGCATGTGCATAAGTCGGACACGGCCTTAAGCAACAACCACTTGGCTTGCGCTGCTTAAACTTTCGCCAGCCCACGACATTCATCCACAGCCTGTGTGGATAGTCCCTGCATAAGGTTGTGCATAACTTCAGTACGCCCTTCGTCGACAGCTACTTGCGTCACCCTGCACAAGCTTTGCTCAGTACGTGCGTCCGAGCGGCCTACTGTAGGAGCTCACCCTGTGCGCGACGCCTTTCGCGACATCGCACCAAATTCATCCACAGCAAATGTGGATACCCCCTGCATAACGGTGTGGATAACCCCGGACGCCCCAACACCAACAACCACTTGCGTCACCCTGGTCAATCCCTGCCCACCACCGTGCCAGCGTGTCCGTCGATATCCACAGGCGGTGTGGGTATCACCTGCATAACAGTGTGGATAAGTCCGATCCCGGAAGCTGCAACAACGACTTGCGTCATCGTGGTCATTGCGTGACCACGTCGCACAACGGGATGGCGCTCAAGCGCGCTCCAACAGATGGGCCACTGCCAAGTGAGACGAATCTGTCGGAGCGCGCCTGCGCGCAGTGTTGGATATCCACAGCCCATGTGGGTATCAACTGCATAACAGTGTGGATAAGTCGTGTCTCATAAGCTGCGACAACGACTTGCGTTGTGCTGGTTATGCGGTGATCAGCGCGGTGCCAGCATGGCTTCGCTGATGCCTTCGTCGGCGAGATGCGCGGGCATCGCGTGCCCAAGGATGATCGATGCGCAGGCTTCGGCCATGGCGGCGCAGGTCTGGATGCCGTAGCCGCCCTGGGCGGCCAGCCAGAAGAAGCCGGGCGCGTCGGGCGCGAAGCCACCGACGAGGTCGCCATCGGGAACGAACGAGCGGAGGCCGGCCCAGGTGCGCGTGGGCCGGCGGATGCTCATCGTGGTGGCTTCTTCGATGCGGTGGATGCCGAGGGCGATGTCGAACTCCTCGGGCTGTACGTCGTGCGGGTGCGTGGGGTCGGCGTTGGCGGCGGAGCCGAGCAGCAGGCCGGCGTCGGGTTTGAAGTAGAACGATTCGTCCAGGTCGACGACGAAAGGCCAGTCCTGTGTCGAGGTACCTTCCGGTGGCTCGAACAGGAAGGCCGATCGGCGCCGCGGTTCCAGGCCGATGGGTGCGACACTGGCGAGGCTGGCGATGACGTCGGCCCACGCGCCGGCGGCGTTGACCAGGATGGGCGCGTGCAGGCCGCCGTTGACGCACCAGCCGCCGCCCTCGCGGGTGATGCTGCGTACGTCGGTATCCAGCTGCACGGTGGCGCCGCGGGCTTTCGCACCGCGCAGGAAGGCTTGGTGCAGTTCGTTGACGTCGATGTCCGCCGCGTCCGGCTCCCAGAGCCCAGCGTGGGCTGCCTCGCGACGAAGCACGGGCACGGCCGCCTGGATGGCGTCGCTGTCCATCCAGCCGAGGCTCGGGGTGCTGCTGCGCATCAGCTCGTAGTCGGCGCGCAGCGTGTCTTCCTGCGCGGCGCGGGCGACGACCAGCGAGCCACGCGCATGTAGGAGCGGATGATGCGCGAAGCCTTCCGGCGGATGTTCGAGGAACGGCCGCGTGGCACGCGACAGTGCGCGCACCTGGGCCGAGCCGTAGGTCTCGCTGAAGTGCGCGGCCGAACGACCGGTGGTGTGCATGCCGGCGAAGATTTCGCGCTCGATCAGGTGCACGCGCGCATGCGGTGCGAGAAACCATGCCACCGACGCGCCGGCGATGCCGCCGCCGATGATGAGGACGTCGTGGGCACTCATGGGGCAGGCAGGTTCCAGGCATCGTGCAGGCGCGCGTACTCGGCCTTCGGCAGCAGCACGAACACGGGCTTCTTCGAAGGATCCAGCCAGGCCAGCAGGCGCTCCATCACGTCGTCAGCCATCGCGGTGCAGCCGGCGGTGCCCGACGTCGGGGTCTTCCACAGGTGGGCGAAGATGCAGCTGCCCGCGCCCTTCCTGCCGTCGGGGTTGTGCTCGATGACGAAGCCGATGCGGTAGGCGTGGTCGCCCTGGAAGTGGAGGTCGCGGCGCATGGGTTCGGTGGCGCCGGCCACGGCTTTCTCGCCCACCTTCTGCTCGTCGACGAGCTGGTTGTAGTAGGGCGAGCCGTCCACGTCGACGCAGTAATCGGATGCCGTCAGGCCTTTATAGGGCAGGGCGGTGCTGTTCGTCTCCGCGTAGCCAAACGCCGTGCCGACGCGGAAGACACCCGCCGGGCTGCGGCCGTCGCCTTCGTGTTTCTGCGGGCCTGACGTTTGTGGCGGCGAGAGGCCGACTCCCCAGGCGCTGCCGTCCTTGCCGATCACGACGGGCGCGGCCGCGCCGACGGGCTTCCAGGCGCCGCCATCGCGTGCGTAGGTGCGCAGGGTGCCTTGCTTCGCATCCCATCCGTCGGTGACGACGACGATCATCTGCCGTGACACGGACCACGCCACCGGGGCCTGGAAGGCGCTGGCCGATACGGTGAGCGACAGGGCGAGCAGGCCGGCGAGGCGGGGCAGGAAGGCCATGGTGGCTCCGAAGGCTAGGGTTCCAGCAGGTGCTGGATGCGGTCGAGGTTTTCCACCAGGCGCTGGTGGCGGGTTTCGTCGCCTTCGCACAGGTGCACGAAGACGATGTCCATCAGGTGCTGCAGGGTGGACTGGTAGACCAGGGCCTGGACGTGCGACGCGTCGTCATGCGCGGCGACGACCAGCGCGAGGTCGGCCATCGAGCGCAGGGGGTTCGCGGTGTGCCGCGACACAGTGATGACGCGGCCGCGGCGCTCGCGCATGTAGCGGGCGAGCTTGGCGAACGCCGGGTGGCGGCCGTGCTCGGAAAAGAGGATGAGGACATCGCCGGGCCGCGACGTCGCCACGTCCGTCGCCATGCGGCCCAGGTCGGCGTGGCAGATCGCGGTGATGCCCAATAACGCGAGCCTGGCGGCAAAGGCGCGCGCGTGATGGTCGTCCTCGCCGGGGCCGGCCACGAACACCTTGTCCGCCCGGCCCAGCGCCGTGACCACGGCGGTCATCGTGTCCGCTTCGTTGAGGGCGCGCGTGGCCTCCTCGGCCCGTGTCTTGCGCACCCACAGTTCAGCGCTGACCGTATCGCCGGGGGAGCGCCCGGCGGCCGGCAGCTCCTCGTCCGTACGGCCGATGGCTTCGCCCACGGAGTACTTCAGGTCCGGGTAGCCGCGGAAGCCGAGCTTCTGGGTGAACTTCACCACGCTGGACTGGCTGATGCCCAGCGCGTTCGCAAGCTGTTGCGAGGAGTAGTCGCGCAGCAGCTGCGCGTTCTCCAGGATGAAATCGGCGATGCGCCGCTCCACCGCGCTCATGCGGTCGCGTTCGGAGCGGATTTTCACCAGGGGCGACATGCCAGCGTCCTTTACAGCGGTTCCAGGCCGCGGATTTCGCGGATACCGAGGCCGGGGGCGTCCGTGATCGAGATTTCCGATTCGTTGAACGTGACCCCGCCGTCGACCGGATCGTAGGCGCACAGCGAGGGGCCGTCGAGGTCCACCTTCGTGATCACGTCGGACTTGGCCACGGCTACGTGCACCGCGGCGGCCACGCTGATGCTGGTTTCGAGCATGCAGCCGATCATGCATTCGATGCCGTACATGCCGGCGATATCCGCGATGCGGATGGCGTTGGAGATGCCGCCGGTCTTCATCAGCTTGATGTTGATGATGTCCGCGGCGCGCATGCGGATCAGCTCCATCACCTCCATCGGCCCGAACACGCTCTCATCGGCCATCACCGGGGTGTGCACGCGCTCGGTGACGTAGCGCATGCCTTCGAGGTCGCGGGCCTTCACCGGCTGTTCGACCAGTTCCAGGCGCACGCCGGCATCTTCCAGCGCATGCAATGCGTAAACGGCTTCCTTCGCCGTCCAGCCCTGGTTGGCGTCCAGGCGGAGCAGGGCGCGGCCTTCGACGGCGGCGTGGATGGCACGCACGCGCTCGATGTCCAAGCCGATGTCCTTGCCGACCTTGATCTTCAGGGATTCAAAGCCACGCTCCACGGCGGAGACCGAGTCGGCCACCATCTTGTCGATGTAATCGACGCTGATGGTGATGTCCGTGGTAATCACCGGGTCGCCGCCGCCGAGCAGCTTGTACAGCGGGGCGCCATACAGCTGGCCCCACAGGTCGTACACGGCGATTTCCACGGCGGCCTTGGCGCTGCTGTTGCGCTCCATGGCGCCCTGGATCAGCCGGGTGATGTGGTTGAGGTCGGCGATGTCCTGGCCGATCAGGCGCGGGGCGATGTAGTGGCGTATGGCATCGACGATGGAGCCATGCGTGTCACCGGTGATCACGGCGGTGGCCGGGGCTTCGCCGTAGCCGATGCGGCCCTCGTCGGTGTGCACCATCACGACGATGTCTTCCACGCTTTCGACGGTACGCAGCGCCGTCTTGAACGCGGTTTTCAGTGGCACGCGCAGCATGCCGAAGCGGATATCGGTAATTTTCATGGGGCGTTGTCGTCCGGCGGTTAGCGGATGCGCACGATGCTGGTCATGCGGTCGACGAAGGTCTGCGTGTCGTTGAACATCAGGGGGAGCAGGGGCGTGACGGACACGGCGTTGAGCTTGATCCGGCGCATGCTGCCGTCGGCCTGCCGGTAACTCATGCCACCGACGTCGTGGATCACGTAGGGCTGGCCGTCGATCTTGCCGATCACCATCATCACGTGGCCCGGGATATAGACGAGGTCACCCACTTCAAGCGCCAGCGCGGCCTTGACGCGCGCGTCGTGGCTGTCCTTGTCGGTGTATACCGTGTGCTCGAGTCCGGGGCTGATGCTCTGGTCGCGCGTATTGCGCGGCATCTGCACACCCATGCTGCGGTACACGTCGGAGACGAAGCCACTGCAATCGCGGCCGTTGTAAGCATGGCCCCAGCCGTAGCGCTCGCCAAGGAACTTGAACGACTGGCGGATGAGGTTCGCGCGGGTCAGCGGCAGGTAATCCGCCGCGGAATCGTGGTTGCGCTGGAGCAGGGCGGGGTGGAAAGACAAGGCACCCTTCGCGTCACGCACGGGCAGGCTGAGCGTCCACGACGTGTACGCGGTCTGACCGTTCACCGGCTGGTCCGGCGCGACCGACGTATCCAGCGGCACGCGCGTGCCCATGTCCAGCTGCAGTTCCGACAGGGCCGGCAGCTCCGGCGTGTACACCGTCTGCGGCGTCGCACCGGTGATCACCCGATACGGCGTGGCATCCACATGGGCAAAGATCGCGGCCGCCTCACCGTAAGCGACGTCCGCAGCATGCATCCATGCCGCGTAGCGCGGGCTCACCACGAAGGCCCACTGGCCGTCACGGCTCATCTGCACCACCACCAGCGGATCGCCCGGGAACAGCGTGCTTTCCTGGAAGCGGTCGATGTCGGTGTCGTCCGCGTGGCTGAACACGCGCAGGTCGCTGGGGTAGCCACGCAGCGCCGCACGGCGCACCGCCATGCCGTAGCGCGGGGTGACGTTGGCGGGGATCGCGTCGAGGCCGGCGTTGGCCATCACGGCGTCGATCGTGGCGGCGGGCACGGCCTTGCCGTCCACGTCGTAGAGGGTTTTCGCGGGCTTGCTGGTGAGCTTCGCGATCCAGCCTTTCACCTGCTCGCGCGGCAGCGTCGGGCCGAGGTGGCGGATGTCATGCATGGAGGGATCCAGCCGCATTACCTTGTCGTTGATCGCGGCGATCGCCTTCGTATCCAGCACCACCTTGTCCGTCTCGGGCTGGCGCGCGACCCAGAACGACGGATCAAGCTGGGCATCGCTGATACCGAGCACGCCGGAGGGTGGCGGCGTGGGCACGTCGGCTGCCCGGGCGACGGTGGCGCCCAGGGCAACGGCGACGAAGGCCGCGAGCAGGGTGTGGCGAAGGGTGTTCATGGCAAGGTCCATGTCAGGCAGCCAGCGCGGAAAGCACGGAAGCAACGACGAGGCCGAAGCCCGTACCGAGGATATATCCGAGCAGCGCAAGCAGGATGCCCACGGGCACCAGCGAGCGCGAATAGGTGGCGGCCAGCACCGGCGTAGCCGCTACGCCGCCGATATGGGCGAGCGAGGAAATGCCACACAGGTACAGGTCGAAGTGGAACAGCCGCGCGAAACCGCACAGGAACACGGCGTGCAGGGCGATGACGGTGACGCCGCACAGCAGGTAGATCGGCGCGGCCGCGATGCCGGCGAAGCTGCTCTGCGAGGCCAGCACGGCCACCACCGAGATCAGCATCGCACTCGACACCGCCTGCGCCCCCGGCAGGCGGGCCAGCGGGGTATGCGCGGCGATGAGGCCGGCGGCGGTGGCGAGCAGGATGGTCCAGGTGGTGGAGGTGATCATGCTGCCGACGGGCAGGCGCTCGCCGAGGGCGGTGGCCAGCGCCGCCACGCCCAGCGCAAGGCCGAGCCACAACAGCACGCTGTCGCCGGTGGCCGGTGCCCGCACGGCCGATTCCGCGACGGCCATGTCGGCGCTGGAGCGCGCCTTCGTCCACCGGTTGAAGGCCGGGGCCAGCGGGGCGACGGCGAACAGCACCACCACCCACATGGAGTAGCAGAGCGCATCGGTGAGCAGGGTGGTGGCCAGCGAGGTATCGGACATGCCGATGGCCTGCTTCACCGCGATCATGTTGGCGGTACCGCCCACCCAGCTGCCCGATAGCGAGGCCAGCGGCATCCACCCGTTGCCCGGCATCCAGTGCCGGTAGATCAGGTAGCCCAGGACGAAGGCGGCGAACAGGCTGATCGACGTGCAGGCGAACACGCCGAGCACGCGGGGCCCCAGGGCGAAGATGGCGCGCAGGTCGCAGTTGATCATCAGCAGGAAGAGCAGCGCCGGCACCATTCGCTTCACCAGCATGTCCTGCGCCGCGTGGATCTCCGGCGAGGCGGACCAGAGCCCGGCCACGGACAGGGCGGTGACGGTGAGGTAGGTGAGCACGATGGGCGGCAGCACCTCGAACACCTTCCAGCCGAAGCGCCTCTCAATGGCCGGCCAGAAGCCGGCGGCAAGCAGCATCACGGCCAGGTAAGGCCAAACCGACTGGATCACGCGTCCCCTCCCAAGGGTGGTGCCTCACGGCGTCGAGGAATATGTATTCCTGACGATATGGTTAGCAGCATAAATTATTGACCAGCGTTTGCAAGCATGTTACACAGCCCTGACGCACGACCCACCCACCACGGTGCAACGGGGATACCGAACGGTGCAAGCGGCCACTCGACCAGCCTTACTTCGCCACGCGCTCGCGGCGTGCCTCCTGGCATCGCTGGCCTTCGCCGCGACGCCGTCCCGGGCGGCCGATGCCACCGCCACCAGCATCACCCAGATCGATGCCGGGCACTTTGCCCAGGCGGAGGCGACGATCACGGAAGCCCTTGCGAACCCGGCGACGGACGCCGCCCAGAAAGAGGCCCTGCTGTTCCAGCGCGAGCGCATGCGCCGCATCCTGCTCGACTTCAAGCTCGACGCCGACGCCGTGAAAGCGCGCCTGCGCAAGCAGATCCCGGACCTCTCCGACGCGGAGTTCGCAGTCTGGGATGCGCAGGGATTGCTTGAAAAGCAGGTGATCGACGGCCGCACGCTGTACTTCAACCGCGCGCCCGGCAACCTGTTTCGCATCAGCGCCGAGGCCCGTGCCCGCCGCAAGGATCCGGTGCCGTTCGACGATGGCCCCAACGAAGTACTCAACGACCACCACCGTGCGATCCGCGCCGCGGCCATCCGCACGGGAAGCAGCAGCGTGCTGCCGATGCGCGAGCAGGTGACGCAGACGGTGACGGTGCACGCCGATGCCGTGCCCGCCGGCGAGACCCTGCGGGCATGGCTGCCGTTTCCCCGCGAGATCACGGGCCAGCAGGAAGGGGTGAGGCTGGTCGGTCACTCCGCCGGCGACGCCACCGTGTCGGGTACCGACGTACTGCAGCGGACCGTCTACCTCGAACAGAAGGCCGTGGCCGGCAAGCCCACGGTGTTTTCGATCACCTGGGAAGCCACGCTGTACGCGCGTGATTTCAACATCGATCCGGCAAAGGTCGTCGCGAGTCCGATCACGCCCGAGCTGAAGCCCTTCGTGCAGGAGCGCGCCCCGCACATCGTCTACACCGATGCGCTGAAGGCGTACTCGAAGAAGGTGGTGGGCAACGAGACCAACCCCTATCGCATCGCGCAGAAGCTCTTCGCCGCCGTGGACACCATCCCCTGGGCCGGCGCCCGCGAATACTCGACGATTTCCAACATCAGCGATTACACGTTGCATGCCGGCCACGGCGATTGCGGGGAGCAGACGCTGCTGCTGATCACGCTGCTGCGCTACAACGGCATCCCGGCGCGCTGGCAGTCCGGCTGGATGTTCTCCGACGGCAAGTACAACAACATCCACGACTGGGGCCAGGTGTACCTCGCGCCGTATGGCTGGGTGCCGATGGATGTGACGTTTGGCCGCCTAAACGGCGACGCAAAGCTCGAGTACTTCTACCTCGGCGGGCTGGACGCCTACCGCGTCGCCTTCAACGACGATTTCTCACAGCCCTTCCAGCCCCGTGCGAAGCAGTTCTTCCGTTCCGAAACGGTGGACTCGCAGCGCGGCGAGGTCGAGTGGAAGGGCGGCAACCTGTACTTCGACCAGTGGGACTACGACTTCAGCTGGCATCGCGTCGACCCGTCGCGAGGGGACGCTTCGGCGCGCCGATAGCCTGGCCGACAACCCGAAACATCATCTTATGGGAGTGGGGAGATGGGGTATACCAAGACGAACCGGCGCATGCTGCGCCACGGCGCCCTGTGCCTTGCGATAGGCCTTGGCCTGTGTGCAACGCCGGGAGCGCACGCCGCGAACACCGATGGTTCGATCACCGGCCGCACGCGCCCCGGCGCCAGCGTGACGGTGCGTGACCCCTCCACGGGGCTCACCCGCACGGTGACGGCGGACAAGGACGGCAGTTACCGCTTCCCGTTCCTGCCGGTGGGCCACTACCAGCTGGACAGCAGCCTCGACGGCAAGCCGGTCGGGCAGACGGCCGAGGTGAACGTCAGCCTTGGCAACGCGACCACGGTGAACCTGGTTGAGCGCCAGCAAGGCCCGACCGACCTGGAAGGCGTGCAGGTGAGCGCGCCGGTGGTGATCTCCGCGGTGGACATCAGCTCGACCGAAACCGCCACCAACGTGAGCCGTGAAGAGATCCGCCGCCTGCCGGTGGACCAGAACGTGCAGTCCGTGGCCTTGCTTGCCCCGGGCGTGAACAAGGGCAATGCCGGCTTCGGCGGCATTTCGTTTGGCGGTTCGTCCGTGGCCGAGAACTCGTTCTACGTGAACGGCCTGAACGTCACCGACTTCTACAACCGCAACGGCTTCTCCGAAGCACCGTTCGCGTTCTACCAGGAGTTCCAGGTCAAGACCGGCGGCTACTCCGTTGAGTTCGGCCGCACCACCGGTGGCGTGGTCAACGCCGTGACGCGCTCGGGCACCAACGAGTTCAAGGCTGGCGCGGAGATGACCTTCGAGCCCAGCGACTGGCAGTCCACCACGAAGAACCGCTACTGGGACGGCGAGCGCTACATCACCTCGTCCGAGGACCATTACACGCGCACCAAGATGAACGTGTATGCCTCCGGCCCGATCGTGAAGGACAAACTGTTCTTCTTCGCCATGTACGAGGCGCGCGGCTACACCCCGCAGAACACGGACAACGACGGCACCGTGCTCACGCAGAACGACACCAACTCCGGCTTCTGGGGTGCGAAGGTCGACTGGCACATCAATGACAAAAACCTGCTCGAGTTCATGGCCTTCTCGGACAAGGACAGCAACGTTGGTTCGGTCTACAGCTACGACTACGACAGCCATACCAAGGGCGTGAAGCAGGACGAGATCTACAGCGACACCGGCGGCAAGAACTGGAATGCCACCTACACCAGCTACCTCGTCGACGACCTGTCGATGAAGCTGATGTACGGCAAGAACAACCGCGAGGACTTCACCCGCGGCCTGTCGGATGCCGAATGCAATCCTGTGGCCCGCGTCAGCGCCGTGCCGTCGCCGGGCGTGCCGCTGGGCTGCAGCACCAGCACCGCGGTGGAGAAGCGCAACGACACCCGCAAGCAGGGCCGCGCCGACTTCGAGTGGACCCTTGGCGACCACGTCCTCCGCTTCGGTTACGACCACGAAGTGGACACCTCGGACTATTCGCGACACTACCCGGGCCCGGGCGCGTACTACTACAACATCTACACGACGACGCCGGGCGCCACGATCGAGAACGGTGGCGTGGTGCCGGACGGCTACACGGCCTACGTGCGGGCGCGCCGCTACGAGATCGAAGGCACCTTCGAAACCGACAACAACGCGTACTACATCGAAGATAACTGGAACATCACCCCGGACTTCCTGCTCAACGCCGGCCTGCGCCGCGATGCGTTCGACAACAAGACGGGCGAGGGCAAGAGCTACATCAAGATGGACAACATGATTGCCCCGCGCCTGGGCTTCTCGTGGGACATGAAGGGCGACGGCACCACCAAGATCTTCGGCAACCTGGGCCGTTACTACCTCCCCGTGGCCAACGTGATCAACATCAAACAGGCGGGCGGCCTCCTGGACCAGCGCACGTATTACGGTTTCGATGGCTACCAGATCCTCGATCGCAACGGTGGCCAGTACGCCGTGCCCATCCTCGGGCCGCAGATCGGCCCGGTGGACGATTCGCAGGGCAACGGTACCGTGGGCGACCTGCGTGCCGAAGTCGACAAGCACATGGACTCGGTCTACCAGGACGAGGCGATCCTCGGCTTCCAGCAGGCGCTGGACGAGAAGTGGTCGTGGGGCGTGAGCGGCACCTACCGTAAATTGCACAACGCCATCGATGACATGGAAATCAGCGCCACGCCGCAGTGCGGTGGCGATGGCTACATCGGCTATGTGATGGGCAACCCCGGCCGCAAGACCACCGTCTACGGCGACACCAACTGCGACGGCACGCCCGACGGCTATATCACCATCGACACGTCGAAGCAGGGCTGGGCGATGTATGACGCCGAGGGCAATTACCTTGGCCAGCGAGGCTGGAAGAAGCCGCGCCGCACCTTCGGTTCGCTGGAATTCCAGCTGGACCGCGCGTGGGACGAGAAGTGGATGTTCAACGCCTCGTACGTGCTCTCGTGGAGCCGGGGCAATGCCGAAGGGCCGGTGAATTCAGATACCAACTTCGACGACACCGGCCGCACCGAGAACTTCGACGATCCCTGGGTGAACCTCAACGGCGGTTACCTGCCGAACGACCATCGCCACCAGTTCAAGCTGCGCGGCACCTACGCGATCAGCAAGCAGTGGCAGGTGGGTGCGGATGTCACGGCGCTGTCGGGTAGCCCGATCACCGGCTACGGCGTGGGCAATCCGTACGACGGCACCGTGTACCACAGCTATTTCATCTGCGTCTCCAACTGTGCGGACCCGGTTTCCGAGAACCGTGTGTACGAGCGCTCGCCGCGGGGTGAGCGCCGCACGCCGTGGACCTTCAACCTCAACGCCAGCATCACCTACCTGCTGCCGATCGACGAGAAGAACAACCTGCGCGTGAAGTTCGCCCTGTACAACGTGCTGAACCAGCAGCGCACGCTCGGCGTCGACCAGGACCTGCAGACCAGTGTCGGTGGCCTCAACCCCACCTTCCTCCAGCCGCAGCGCTTCCAGTCGCCCCGCTTTGGCCAGCTCACCGTCTCGATCGATTTCTGACGCCATGCGGCCGACGACACGCCTGACCTGTCTCGCCCTGCTCGTCGCGGCTTCGGCCGCGGCGGCGCAGGACCACCCGCTCACCCTCGATACGCACGTGGATATCCCGCTGTCGTATATGGCGGATCCGAAGTTCGACCCGGGCAAGGACGGCCCACTGAAGGTGGACCTTCCGAAGATGCGCCGGGGCGGCCTGGATGCCGCGTTCTTCGTGATCTACGTCGCGCAGGGGCCGTTAACCGAGGCGGGCTATGCGAAGGCCGTGGCGCAGGCGACGCGCAAGTACGACGCGATCGACCGGATGCTGAAGACCTATCCGGGGCAGATCCGTGCGGCACGCACCCCGGACGCCGTGCGCGCGAACAAGGCTGCAGGCGTGCTCTCCGCGATGATCGGTATCGAGAACGGCTATTCGCTGGGACACGATATACGCCGACTGGACACCGCCTTCTCGCGCGGGGCCCGCTACATCGGGCTGGCGCACGTGGGCAACAACGACCTGTGCGGCAGCTCCCTGCCGGACAAGGACCTTGGCGACAAGCCCGACAGCAACCTCGGGATCACGCCGTTCGGGCGCCAGGTGGTGGCACGCGCGAATGCACTGGGCATGATGGTGGACATCTCGCATGCGTCGGATGCCTGCGTACGTGACGTGCTCGCGCTGTCGAAGGCACCGATCATCGCGTCGCACTCGTCATCGCGGGCGCTCACCGACCACCCACGCAACCTGCCCGACGATCTCCTGCGCGCCGTGGCGGCAAAGGGTGGCGTGGTGCAGGCCGTCGCCTACAAGGAGTTCCTGAAGAAGGACCCGGCACGGGAAGCGGCCGAGAGGGCCCTGCAGGCACGCGTCGCGAAAAGTGCCGGCGACACTGCCTACGACAGCGAAAAGCACGACTACCTGCCGGCGTACGCGGAAGGCATGCAGGCCATCCAGCGTGAGCATCCCCTGGCCACGCTCGACGATTTCCTCAACCATATCCAGCACATGGTCCAGGTCGCCGGTATCGACCATGTCGGCATCGCCTCGGATTTCGATGGCGGTGGCGAGATCACCGGCTGGATGGATGCCTCGGAAACCCGCAACGTCACCGCTGGCCTGAAACGCCGCGGCTTCTCCGACGCCGACATCGCGAAGCTATGGGGCGGTAACCTGCTGCGGGTGTGGAGCGCGGATATCCAGGCCGCCACGGCGAAACCCGCGGTCGCCTCCAACGACGAGCTGGTCGACGAAGCCGTCGCGCGTTACAAGGTCTCCGGCGTAGCCATCGGCGTGATCGACGAAGGCAAGGTGGCGTTCACCCGCTTCGCGGGCAAGGACGTGGATGCGACGACCCGATTCAAGATCGCATCGAACAGCAAGGCCATGACCACCGCCCTGCTGGCCCGCCTGGTGGCGCAGGGGAAGCTGCGCTGGGACGACCCGGTGACGAAGTATCTTCCCGATTTCCGCATGAACGACCCATGGGTGACGCAGCAGATGCAGGTGCGTGACCTGCTGATCCACAACACCGGGCTACGCGAAGGGGCCGGTGACCTGATGCTGTGGCCGGAACCCAATACGTTCACCCGCAAGGACATCCTGGCCGGCCTGGCCTACCTCAAGCCGGCGCACAGCTTTCGTTCGACCTATGCCTACGACAACCTCATGTACGTCGTGGCCGGCGAGGTGGCGGCCGCCGCGGGTGGCGCCTCGTACGACACGCTCATGCACCGCGAGGTGTTCGCGCCGCTTGGCCTGGCGAGTTGCGAGGTGCTCGATATCACGTCGGCCGCGGCTGGCGGCATTCGCTGCAACCTCGGCGACATGCTGCGCTGGGCCGGCAACTGGCTGTCACCCGACGAGGCACAGCTGCGCTGGCTCGACACGGCGCAGCGTGCGCCCCTGTGGGCGATCCAGAACCCCATGGCGGTCGGTGAGCGCCGCAGCGCCTGGAACGACACGCACCTGTATGGCTACGGGTATGGCTGGCGCCTGGCCGATGTCGACGGGCAGTGGAGCGTGTCGCACACGGGCACGTTGTCCGGCTATTACTCCACGGTAAGCCTGTTGCCCGAGCGCCGTAGTGGCTTCGTCATCCTCATGAGCGGCGGTAGCGAGGATGCGCGCGACACCCTGGCCGAAACGATGCTGAAGCGGTTCACCGCGCCCGCCGAAGCGCATACGGTGGGTGAGTACGCGGACCGCATCGCCGCCGCGACGTCCGCCGCGCCGGACGCGTCGCGTGCACCGGATACGTCGGGGCGTGTCGTCGCCACGGCGAAGGAGGCTGCCGGCTTCACGGGCGTATGGCACGACCCCTGGTTCGGTGAGGTGAGCGTGTGCCCCGGCAAGGGCGGTATACGTTTCACGGCGGCTCGCTCCCCGGTGATGAAGGGCACGCTCGAGCGCGTGGGACAGCGATACCTCGTACAGTGGGATGGCAAGCGGATGGACGCCGAGCCATGGCTCGACCTCTCCGCCCCGGACCAGCTACGTCTGACCAAGGTCGATCCCGATGCCGATTTCAGCAACGATTTTGAAGACCTCGCTTTTACTCGCGTGCGCGCTTGCCCTTGAAGCCGTGGCGGCCGATGCGCCGCCACCCCTGTCGCCCGCGCATTCCATGGCTGAAGCAGGCATGGTCGATGTCCGGACGCTGTCGCCCCGCCTCGATGAGGACGTGAAATACGCCGGCTCGGACAACTTCACCGGTGCCCCCGTGGACGGGTACAAGTCCGCGAAATGCTTTCTGCGCACGGATGCGGCAAAGGCGCTGGCACGCGTCGAGGCCCGGCTGCGCCACGAGGGATACGGGTTGCGCGTGTGGGACTGCTACCGCCCGGCACGTGCGGTCACGGCGTTTGTCCGCTGGGCCGGCGATCTCTCCGACACCTCGACGAAGGCGGGGCACTACCCGAACCTGGGCAAGGACAAGCTGCTCGGCGAATACATCGCGCCGGTCTCCGGTCATAGCCGCGGTGCGACGGTGGACCTCACGCTGATGCACTGCGATGGTGCTCGTTGCGAGCCGCTGGACATGGGCACGAACTTCGACTTCTTCGATCCGCTCGCGCACACCGCCGATCCGCGGATCACGCCCGCGCAGAAGGCCAGCCGCGAACGGCTGCTCAAGGCGATGGCGGCGGAAGGCTTCAGTAATTACCCGCAGGAGTGGTGGCATTTCACCTTGCCGTCCGCCGTGCCTCCCTTCATCTACGACGTCCCCGTGGAGTAGGCGTCCGGCACAAGCGGTATCATGGGGGATCCCCGCGAACCCCACGGATCCCCCATGTCCACCTTTCGCTTCGCCCTGGCCCAGCACGACTTTCCGGTCGGTGCCACCGCTGACAACGCGCAGCGGGTGAGGGCCCTGGCGGCCGAGGCGCGTGACCGCCTCGGTGCCTCGCTTATCGCCTTCCCCGAACTGACGATCTCCGGCTACCCGCCGGAAGACCTGCTCCAGCGTCCCAGCTTCCTCGAAGCCTGCGGCCGTGAACTGGCCGCCTTGGCGCCGGACCTCACGGGGATCGCGGCCATCGTCGGCTACCCGGATACCCGCGGCGAAGTGTTCAACGCGGCCTCGCTGATCCGCGAGGGCAAGGTGGAGTGGACGTACCACAAGCAGGCACTGCCGAATTACACGGTGTTCGACGAGAAGCGGTACTTCCGTGCCGGCGAAGAGACCCATGTGTTCACCATCGAAGGTGTCCGCGTGGGCATGCTGGTGTGCGAGGACATCTGGGAGGCCGAGCCGGCCGCCCATGCCGCGCAGGCGGGGGCCGAGCTGATCCTGGTGATCAACGCCTCGCCTTACGACCAGCGCCAGGCCGCCACGCGTGAAGAGCTGCTGCGCCGACGCGCCACCGAGAACGGCGTGGCCATCGCCTACGTCAACCTCGTCGGCGGCCAGGACGATCTCCTGTTCGACGGCCACTCGCTGCTGGTGCAGCCGGACGGCACTATCGCCGCCCGCGCGCCGTTCTTCGAAGACCTGCTGCTGGGCGTGGAGTACGACAGCAGCACGAAGCAGCTGACCCCGATCGACTGGCCGGCCGCGGATACGCGCAGCGCCCACGAGGTGATGTATGCCGGCATCGTCCGCGGCATCCGCGATTACGTAGGCAAGAATCACTTCGGCGGCGTGTTGCTGGGGCTTTCCGGCGGTATCGACTCCGCCCTGACCCTCGCCCTGGCCGTGGACGCCCTGGGCAAGGACAAGGTCACCGCGGTGATGATGCCGACCCAGTTCACCTCGGACCTTTCGCTACGCGAAGCCAAGGCGCAGGCCGAGCACCTGGGCGTCGAGTACCACGTGCTGCCGATCGAAGGCATCTATGAGGCCTTCACCGGCGCGCTGGCGCCGGTGTTTGCCGGGCGTGCCCCGGATATCACCGAGGAAAACCTGCAGTCGCGTGCGCGCGGCGTGCTGCTGATGGCCATGTCGAACAAGACCGGCCGCCTGCTGCTCTCCACGGGCAACAAGAGCGAGATGGCGGTGGGCTACGCCACCCTCTACGGCGACATGTGTGGTGCGTACGCGCCGCTGAAGGACGTGTACAAGACGGTGGTGTTCGCCCTGTCGCGCTGGCGTGCCGGCGTCGATGGCGCCATCCCCATGGCGGTGATCGAGCGCCCGCCGTCGGCGGAGTTGCGCCACGAGCAGAAGGACGAGGATTCGCTGCCGCCGTACGACGAACTCGACGCGATCCTCGAGCACTTCATCGAAGGCGAGGCCTCCGCGGAAGACATCATCGCCGCTGGCCACGACGACGCCACGGTGCGCCGGGTGATCCGCATGGTCTTCATCAACGAGTTCAAGCGCCGCCAGGCAGCCCCCGGCCCCCGCGTCACCACCAAGGCCTTCGGCCGCGAACGCCGCTACCCCATCACCTCGGGCTGGCGCTGAGCAAAAAAAAGCCGGCTTTCGCCGGCTTCTTCTTTTAGTGGTGTCCCGAGAACGGGATGGCCTTGCGCCAGATCGAGGGGTGGTGCGGCCAGTTCGGGTCCGTGAGGTACGGGTGGTCCGGGTAGTTCAGGGCCAGCACCTTGCGGCTCTGGTCGGCCAGCGGCTGGCGGTCGAGGGCCAGGTAGCTGCGGGTGAGGATCGCCAGGGCGTCCGCCGTTTCCGGGGACTGCTGGTAATGCTCCACCACGTACTGGGCGCGGTCGGCCGAGGCGATGTACGACTTCGTGCGCAGGTAGTACTCCGCCACGTGGATTTCGAAGCGGGCCAGCTGGTTACGCAGGTAAATCATGCGCTGGCGGGCGTCCGTGGCGTACGCGCTGTTGGGGTAACGACGGGTCAGCTGGCTGAAATCGTCGAACGCGGTCAGGTTGAAACCCTGGTCGCGACGGGTCGCGCCGGTATCATCGCCACGCTGCAGGTAACGCTCCAGAATGCCGCCGGTGCGATCAAAATTGATCAGACCGCGCAGGTAATAGGCATAATCTGCATGCTTATGGGTCGGGAACGTCTTGATGAAGCGGTTAATCGTCGAGTACGCGTCATCCGGCTTGTTGTCTTTGTACTGCGCGTAAGCCAGTTCGATCTGCGATTGCTCGTTCACATCGCCAGACGGAAAACGCGCGATAAGCCGCTGGTAGGCCTTTTCCGCCGCAGCATAGTCGGCGTGCTCCAGCGAATCGTGCGCGTTCGCATAAAGGCGGTCGATCGGCATGGTGTCGATCGTCTCCTTCTTGCTGCGAAACATCGAGCAGGCGCTCATCGACAAGGCGAGGACGAGCAGAATGGTGATCTTAGTTGCACGCATTGAGAGGGTTCGGATGCTTAAGCGAATGGGCATGATAGCCGAAACCGGCCTTCGGCCGGGCGGGGCGGTATGACGACGGTACGACATGAGGCCGAAGTGCCACTAACGGCCGCGGGACGGCGTTTCGACCAGTCTTTGGCCGAGATGTTCCCGGAATACTCACGATCGCGCCTCACGGCGTGGATCAAGGACGGCAAAGTCCTGCTGAACGGCGCCCCGGCGGCGCCGCGCCAGCTCCTGCACGGGGGCGAGTCGGTGGTCCTGGAGGCCGAACTGGCCGTGGAAGTGGGCAATGCCCAGCCCGAGGACATCGCCCTGGACGTCGTCTACGAGGACGACGACCTGATGGTGGTCGACAAGCCGGTGGGCCTGGTGGTGCACCCCGGGGCGGGCAATCCCGCCGGGACGATGCTCAATGCCCTGCTGCACCGGGTGCCGTCGCTGGCCGAAGTGCCGCGCGCGGGTATCGTCCATCGCCTGGACAAGGACACCTCGGGCCTGATGGTGGTCGCCAAGACCATCGCCGCCCAGACCGCCCTGGTGAAGATGCTCTCCGAGCACGACGTCCACCGCCAGTACGAGGCCATCGTCCTGGGCACCATGGTGGCCGGCGGCACGGTGGACGAGCCCCTGGGCCGCCACCAGCACGATCGCCTGAAGCAGGGCATCCGTGACGAGGAGCAGGGCGGCAAGCGGGCGGTCACCCATTACCGGGTCCGCGACCGCTTCCGCGCCCATACCGTCCTGCAGTGCAACCTGGAAACGGGCCGCACGCACCAGATTCGCGTGCACATGGCCCATATCGGCCACCCGCTGGTGGGCGACCAGCTTTATGGCAGCGGCCTGCGCCTGCCGCGCGGCGCCAGCCAGGACCTGATCGACGCCCTGCGTGGGTTCAAGCGCCAGGCCCTGCACGCCGAGCACCTGGCCTTCACCCACCCGATCACCGGGGAGGCGCTTGCCTTCACCTCGCCGCGCCCGGCGGACCAGGAAGCCCTGATCGAGGCCCTGCGCGCCGACACGGCCATCCACCCGATCGAGGACTGACCGTGGTCGACGCCTGGATCCGCCCGGAGTGGCCGGCACCCGAGGGTGTCGAGACCGCGGTGTCCACCCGTCAGGGGCCGGGCGTCTCGCTCGGGCCCTACGGACGGCTGAATCTCGGGCTGCGCTCAGGGGACGACCTCGGCGCCGTGGCGGCTAACCGCGCCAGCGTGGTCACCGCACTGGGCCTGCCGGCGGCGCCGCTGTGGCTGAAGCAGGTGCACGGGACGGATGTCGCGGACGCCTCGGTGGCTGCCGTCCCGGAATCCGAGGCCGACGCGGCCGTCGCCCGTGGCCCCGGCCAGGTGCTGGCCATCCTCACGGCGGACTGCCTGCCGGTGCTGTTCGCCTCGGCCGATGGCCAGGTGATCGGTGCGGCCCATGCCGGCTGGCGTGGGCTGGCGGCCGGGGTCCTCGAGAACACGTTGAAGATGATGGACGCCGAAGGCATCCAGGCCTGGCTCGGGCCGGCGATTGGCGGCCGATCGTATGAAGTGGGGGAGGAGGTGCGCGACGCCTTCGTCGCCCATGACCCCGGCGCGGCCGAGGCGTTCGAGGCCACCCGCCCCGGGCATTGGCTCTGTGACCTGTACGTCCTGGCCCGTCGGCGCCTGGCGGCGGCAGGCATCACCCAGGTCAGCGGCGGGGGTTTCGACACCTTTACCGACGAGCGCCTGTTTTCCTATCGCCGTGACGGTGCGCAGAGCGGCCGGTTCGCCAGCCTGATCTGGACCCGCTAACCCTGGCGCCTCGCGTCAGGGTGCGGTCATCGGGGTCTGGACGTAGATTTCCGGCTTCACCTTCGGCGGCTCCATCAGCGCGTGGAGGAAGTTGTTCCGCCAGTAGGTGATGTCGTTGCGTTCCAGCACGTCCATCATCGACTGCCAGCGCATCCGCCGTTCCTTCAGCGGCATTTCCAGGGCGCGTTTCAGCGCCTCGGACACTTCGTCCAGGTCGGACGGGTTCACCAGCAGGGCCGCATCCAGCTCCTGCGCCGCGCCCGCGAAGCGCGAAAGCACGAGCACGCCCGGATCCTGCGGATCCTGGCAGGCCACGTATTCCTTGGCCACCAGGTTCATGCCGTCGCGCAGGGGCGTCACCAGGCCGACCTTGGCCACGCGGAAGTAGCCGGCGAGCACCTTGTGGCCGAAGGATTTGTTGACGTAGCGGATCGGCACCCAGTCGGGCTCGGCGTATTGGCCATTGATGTGGCCCGCGCTGCGCTCCAGCTCCCGGCGCAGTGAGCGGTACTCCGGCACATCCGAACGCGACGGTGGGGCGATCTGCAGCAGGGAGACCCGGCCGCGCAGGTCCTTGTGGTCGCGCAGCAGGCGGGCAAAGCCGTCGAAACGCTCCGGCAGGCCCTTCGAGTAGTCCAGCCGGTCCACGCCGATGATCAGGGCGCGGTCGTCGATCGAGGCCTTGAGCTTGCCGACGGCGCCGCTGTCTTCGGCACGGTGGGCCAGTTCCACGGCCTCGGCCGTGTCGATGCTGATGGGGAACACGCCCGCGCGGAAGATGCGCCCATTGGCGGCGCGGATGCGGCCGCCAGTACGCATGGCGGCGCCCAGTTCATGCAGGAAATAGTCTTCGAGCGCGCGCAGGTCGCGCTGGGTGTGCAGGCCGACCAGGTCGTACGAGGCCAGCGGTTCGAGCAGTTCGCGGTGGCGGGGCAGGGTGATCAGCAGGCCGGCCGCCGGCAGCGGCGTGTGCAGGAAGAAACCGATGCGGTTCTCCACGCCCAGTTCGCGCAGCATCGCCGCCAGCGGGATCAGGTGGTAATCGTGCACCCAGACCACGTCGTCTTTCTTCAGCAGCTTCGCCACGCGCTTGGCGAAGATCCGGTTCACCCGCAGGTAGCCTTCGAGGTGGTCGCGGCGGTAGTCGACCAGGTCGGCGCGGTAGTGGAACAGTGGCCACAACGCGCGGTTGGCAAAGCCGCTGTAGTAGTCGTCGTGGTCGGCCTTGGACATGTCGATGGTGGCGTAGGCGATATGCCCGTCTTCCACCTCGTGCAGTTCCTTGCCGGTTTCGGCGGCGATGTTGCCGCTCCACCCAAACCACAATCCCCCCATCTCCTGCAGCGCCGCATTCATGGCTGACGCAAGGCCACCGGTCTGCGTTTGTTTCGGCAGGGCCACGCGATTAGAAATGACGACCAGTCGGCTCATCGTTGGCTTGCGGCTCTCTATGTCAAGGCGGATTTCACGCTATCCAGCCAAGCATGGACATCGGCCGGGCTAGACAATGTGAACGCGGCATGTGACGGCGTTCTTGCACCTACACGAACTGACATGCCGCCCAATGCGTTGACGACCACGAAGGCATGTTCATCCGTGAGGTCGTCGCCCAGGTATACCGGTTTGCGCCCGCGAAAAGGCGCTTCATCAAGAAATTTCGCTACCGCGACGCCCTTGTCCATGCCGCGCGGCTTGAACTCGCACACATGGTTGCCCGGTTGCAGTTCAAAGCCCGGGAACGCGTCGGCGATGGCCGGGGCGCGCTGTGCGACCTCCGGGCCCAGTTCGGGGTGCTCGCGCCAGTGCAGGGCCACCGACCAGCTCTTGTCTTCCACGCGCAGGCCGGGCAGGCCGCGCGCCGCGGTGTGCACGGAGTCGCGCAGGCGGGCGAGCTCATCGCGGTCCACGGGGACGGTGGTCACCGTGCCGTCGGCGGCCCGCCGTTCCAGGCCGTGCTGGCCCGCCGCGGCCCAGGCCGGGCGGCCGAAGAGGCGATCCAGCCCGTCGATCGGCCTTCCGCTGACGAGCGCCATCGCCCCGCCGAGGGCGGTATGCAGGGCATCGAGGGTGGCCAGGAGGCCCGCCGGCAGGACGACGCCTTCCGGGTCGTCGGCAAAGGCCAGCAGGGTGCCGTCGGCATCCAGGAACAGGGCCGACCCCGTGGTGACGGCGGTCGCCGGCGGCGGGGGCAGCAAGGTGGCTCGATCGATCACGGCAGCTCCATGAGGCGTTCTGGCCGTTGAGGATGCCCGCAGCCCCGTGAAAAATCCGGAGGCGAATACCTGTCCTCCACCGTTGAAGGCGCAGGATCTCACCCGCATCTGTGACACCAGAGGCGGCTGCGGGGAGGGCCCGGGGCACGCCAAAACCTTTGGGAGACACCATCGATGCGCATGGACAAACTCACCTCGCGTTTCCAGCAGGCGCTGGCCGACGCCCAGTCGCTGGCCGTGGGCCGCGACAACAACATCCTGGAGCCGGTGCACGTCATGCTGGCGCTGCTCGACCAGCAGGGCGGCTCGACCGGCCCGCTGCTCACCCAGGCCCAGGTCAACGTGCCCACGCTGCGCCAGCGCGTGGCCGAAGCGGTGGACCGCCTGCCGCGATCGAGCGGGCAGGAAGGCAACATCAGTCTGGGCAACGACCTCAACCGCGTGCTCAACCTCACCGACAAGCTGGCCCAGCAGCGCGGCGACCAGTTCATCGCCAGCGAGCTGTTCCTGCTCGCGGCGCTGGAAGATCGCGGCGAACTCGGCAGCCTGCTGAAGGGCGCCGGTGCGACGAAGGAGCGCCTTGATGCGGCGATCGACAAGCTGCGCGGCGGCGAGAAGGTGCAGTCCGAAAACGCCGAGGAGCAGCGCCAGGCGCTGGAGAAGTACACCATCGACCTGACCGAGCGTGCCGAGAGCGGCAAGCTTGATCCGGTCATCGGCCGTGACGAAGAAATCCGCCGCACCATCCAGGTGCTGCAGCGGCGCACGAAGAACAACCCGGTGCTGATCGGCGAGCCGGGCGTGGGCAAGACGGCGATCGTCGAAGGCCTGGCCCAGCGCATCATCAACGGCGAAGTGCCCGAAGGCCTGCGCGACAAGCGCGTGCTCTCGCTGGACATGGGCGCCCTGATCGCGGGCGCCAAGTTCCGCGGCGAGTTCGAGGAGCGCCTGAAAGCCGTGCTCAGCGATCTTTCCAAGCAGGAAGGCCGGGTCATCCTGTTCATCGACGAGCTGCACACCATGGTCGGCGCCGGCAAGGCAGACGGCGCCATGGATGCCGGCAACATGCTCAAGCCGGCGCTGGCCCGCGGCGAGCTGCATTGCATCGGTGCCACCACGCTCGACGAGTACCGCAAGTACGTGGAAAAAGACGCCGCGCTGGAGCGTCGCTTCCAGAAGGTGTTCGTGGGCGAGCCCAGCGTCGAGGACACCATCGCCATCCTGCGTGGCCTGAAAGAGCGCTACGCCGTGCACCACGGCGTGGAAATCACCGACCCGGCGATCGTCGCCGCGGCCACGCTTTCCTCGCGTTATATCCCGGACCGCCAGCTGCCCGACAAGGCCATCGACCTGATGGACGAAGCCGCGTCGCGTATCCGCATGGAAATCGATTCCAAGCCGGAAGAACTCGATCGCCTGGAGCGCCGCCTGATCCAGCTCAAGATCCAGCGCGAGATGCTGAAGAAAGAGCACGACGACGAATCGAAGCAGCGCCTGGCCACGCTCGAAGCCGACATCGAAAAGCTGGACCGCGAGTTCTCCGACCTCAACGAAGTCTGGAAGTCGGAAAAAGCCACGCTGCAGGGCGCGACCAAGGTCAAGGAGCAGATCGAAGCCGCTCGCGTGGAGCTGGAAGCCGCGCAGCGCCGCCAGGATTTCGCGAAGATGAGCGAGATCCAGTACGGCCGGCTGCCCGCGCTGGAACAGCAGCTGGCGGATGCGCAGAAAGTGGAGCGCCAGGATTTCACCCTGCTGCAGGACCGCGTCACCGCCGAGGAAATCGCCGAAGTCGTCGCCCGCTGGACCGGTATCCCGGTGGCGAAGATGCTGGAAGGCGAGCGCGAGAAGCTGCTGCACATGGAAGAGGCGCTGCATGGCCGCGTGGTGGGCCAGGACGAAGCCGTGCGTGCGGTGTCCGACGCCATCCGCCGTGCGCGTGCTGGCCTTTCTGATCCAAATCGTCCGTACGGTTCTTTCCTGTTCCTCGGTCCCACGGGCGTGGGCAAGACGGAGCTGTGCAAGGCCCTGGCCGATTTCCTGTTCGATACGCAGGACGCCATGGTGCGCATCGACATGAGCGAGTTCATGGAGAAGCACTCCGTGAGCCGACTGGTCGGCGCGCCTCCGGGCTACGTGGGTTACGAAGAAGGCGGCTATCTCACCGAGGCGGTGCGTCGCCGCCCGTACAGCGTGATCCTGCTGGACGAGGTGGAGAAGGCGCATCCGGATGTGTTCAACATCCTGCTGCAGGTGCTCGACGATGGCCGCCTCACGGATGGCCAGGGACGCACGGTGGATTTCCGCAACACCGTGATCGTGATGACGTCGAACCTCGGCTCCAACCTGATCCAGGAGCAGGCCGGCGACAGCGAAGCCGACTACCTGCAGATGAAGGCCTCCGTGCTCGGCGTGGTGCAGGCGCACTTCCGTCCGGAGTTCATCAACCGCCTGGATGACCTGGTCGTGTTCCGCCCGCTGGACAAGAAGCAGATCCGTTCCATCGCGCGGATCCAGCTGAATTACCTGGCGAAGCGGCTTGGCGAGCGCCAGCTGGGGCTGGACCTCACCGATGCCGCGCTGGACCTGCTGGGCAGCGCGGGCTTCGATCCGGTATACGGCGCGCGTCCGCTGAAGCGGGCCATCCAGGTGCAGCTGGAGAACCCGCTGGCGCAGGGGATCCTGCGTGGCGAGTTCGCGCCGGGGCAGACCATCCGGGTGGATTCGGATGGGAATCATCTGCGGTTTTCTGCGGCGTAGTCGCGAAACATGTCGCCCACAGGGTGGGCTCCTAAAGAGCGGCGTGACGACGCGCCGTTGTAGGAGCGCACCCTGTGCGTTTACGCCCTTCAGGGTGCGACATCTTTCGCGACACCCTCGGGTCAGAACCGAAACCCAAGCTTCGCGTAGTAATACCGCCCATTAAACCCAAACGGCGACAACGCCGAATACTGCAGGCCGCTGAAGTAGTCCTCACCGCTATCCGTCGGGCTCACGCGCGTCGGGTACTGGTTGGTGACGTTGTCGACGCCGACGGTCAGGTTCCACTGATCCAGCGTGTATCCCACCGAGGTGTTCAGCAGCCACCGTGCGGAAAACGTCTGGTCCGTCGACGCGTCCGTGGTGACGCGCGTCACCGACCCGTAGCGCGTCAGGTCGGCATGCGCATTGAACCCATCCAGCGACCAGTCGCCGCCGAACACCAGCTTCGTGCGCGGCGTGGCCTTCGTCAGCAGGCCCTGGCTGGCACGGCCGAACAGCTCGATGGGTGAGGACACGTTGGCCTGCAGGATATCCGGCGTGGCCGCGACATCCAGGATCTTCACCTTGTTGTAGTTGCCGCTGGCCATGAGGTTGAACTGCCCGGCATCCGTGGTGGGGATGCGGTAGTTCAGCACCAGGTCCGCACCGCGCGTGCGCGTGGTGGCCGCGTTGGCAAAGTACTGCACGGCTGTCACCTGCTGGCCGGGCACGACGCTGTTGAAATACGCCGCGAGCACCGGGTCGGTGAGGCTGATGGTGTCGGAGTAGAGGATCTGGTGCCAGATGCGGATCTGGTACACGTCCAGCGTGGCGCTGAAGTCGGCGATCGGTTCCCACACGGCGCCCACACCATAGTTCGCCGATTTCTCAGGCTTCAGTGCTTTCGCACCCAGGGCGATCGCGGCCGGATCGGAGGTACGGTAAGTGCCGGTCTGCGCCAGCTGGCCGGTGCTCGGATCGATGATCGTCACCACGGACTGGTAATTCTGCTGCGCCAGCGACGGGGCGCGGAAGCCGTTGGACACGGTGCCGCGCAGGGCGAACGTGGGCGTGAACTGGTAGCGCGCGGACAGCTTGCCCGACCGCGTCGACCCCGAATCGCTGTAGTGCTCGTAACGCCCGGCGACACCGGCCGAGAACTTGTCCGTCACGTCCGTTTCCAGGTCGACATAGGCCGCTTCGCTGCGCCGCGTGAAGCTTCCGGCAGCGGACGGCGAGAGGCCCGGGAACACCTGCGCGCCGCCGGCATACGGCGTGTCGGTGCCGGGGATCAGCGTGGTCTGGTCGAAGAAGTACGAATCCGGATCGCCCGCGTCGATCTGGTATTTCTCCTTGCGGTATTCGGCACCGAAGGCGAGCGTCAGCGGATTGGGCAGCCAGCCCACGCTGAGGTCCTTGCCGATATCGATGTTGGCCAGCGCCTGCGAGTTCTTGAAGGTGCCCGCGTTGAAGTAGGTCGGCGAAGCGCCGGTGGTGTGGTACAGGTTGGTGTTGATGCTGTTGCCGACATCGAACACCAGCGAGTTGATCCCGTAGTTGCCGGAGGCATCCCAGCGCCAGCCACTGTCGGTTACGCCCTTGACGCCGAGGACGCCGGTGCTGTCGTTGGTGTGGTTGATGATTTGCGGCAGGAAGCCGTCGGGATAGATCTCCGGCACGTTGCGCGCGTTGGTGGCGCCGCGGTAGTAACCGTTCGAGGTGACGTCGCGGCGGCTCAGGCTGAGCATGCCGTACACGTCCACGTTGTGCGCCACGGCGTACTGGAAGTTGGTCAGTACCTGGTAGGTCTTCACCGCCGGATCGCCGTAGCGCTGGTGCGCGACATTACCGTCCGCTGCTTCGTCCGGGGTGAACAGGCTCACCGGCGAGGCGCGATTCGTATTCATCGAGTTCTGGTAATTCCACGCAACGCGCAGCCAGCCCTTCGCATCCGCCCCTTTGCCGCCCAGGTCCACGCCAAGCGAGCCGTCGATGCCGTTGGTGGCGCCGTCGCCCTTGTCCATGATCCCGCCGTTGACGGAGATGCTGTTGCCTCCCGCGGCCGCACCGTGTTTCAGCACGATGTTGATCACGCCGGCGATGGCGTCCGAGCCGTACTGCGCCGCGGCGCCGTCGCGCAGCACTTCGATGTGGTCGATGGCCGAGATGGGGATGGAGTTGAGGTCGGCTGGTGCGGAGCCGCGGCCCACCGACGGGTTGTAGTTCACCAGCGCGGACGTGTGATACCGCTTGCCGTCCACCAGCACCAGCGTGGCATCCGGCGAGAGGCCGCGCCGGCTGGCCGGGCGGATCGCATCGTTGCCGTCGTTGATGGCGGGGCGGGGGAAGTCCAGCGAGGGCAGGAGGCGGCCCAGTGCGGTGGCCAGTTCGGTGCTGCCGGTGGAGGTCAGGTCTTTCGGGGTCAGCACGTCGATCGGGGAAAGCGAGCTGGCTTCCGTGCGCGTGGTGGAGCGCGTACCGGTCACCACCACCTGGTCCAGCTGCCTGGCCTCCCGGGCATCCGGCGGGGCCGTCGCATCCTGCGCGTAACCCGGCGTTACGATCATGAGGCCAAGGGCCGGGAGCCAGCGGCTCGCGGGCTTGCGTCGGAGGGTCATGCCTGTCGTCATCGATGGGTCCCCAGGGCGAGCGTTTTGGCGCGTGGGGCGCGGCACGCCCCACGACGCGGCCGGTGGCCGCGTTGGTAACGACGCTAGGCAGCCTTATTGCGGTGCGTCAATGCGACAGTTTCTTTTGCGCTATTAAGGGGATATGCCATGCCATCGAGCCCTTTAAAATAGGCGGTGGCACGAAACTGGCTAGGTTCGCCAGTTTGGTGCAATGCAAAATCAGAGGGCGGCGTGGCGTTGCCGGAGGCACGCCGATCGAACTTGGGCGGCATTGAAAACGGGCCGTACTCCCCGATAATCCCCGGCTGGATCGCCACGAAACCCGCTAATGCCCATTTATGAGTTCCAGTGCCAGGCCTGTGGCCACCGTTTCGACCGCCTGCAGAAGATGGCCGACCCCGATCCGGAAACCTGCCCGAGCTGCGGCGAGCCGCGGGTCAGCCGCCAGCTGAGCGCGCCCCAGTTCCGCCTGGCCGGCGGTGGCTGGTACGAGACCGACTTCAAGAAGGACGGCGACAAGAAGCGCAACCTCACCGAAGGCTCGTCCGGTGCCCCGGCGGCCGCGCCGGCGCCCGCCGCCTCGCCCGCACCGGCCGCGTCGCCTGCGCCGGCGGCCAAATCGTCCGACTGATCACGACGGCAACGATTTCCTGCGATTCGTTTAAACACCATTGCGGATCTTTCCGATAGTTTTTGCGACACCTCATCGAAAAGGACGTACCGGTTGCCATGAAACGCCTGCTTGGAATGGTTGCAATGCTCGCGCTTGGCGCGGGCCTGTTCATGGCCCCGCATGCCGCCCACGCCCAGCGTGGCGGCGACACCGTCAACTGCTACAGCGACAACGGCAAGCGCTCGTACTGCCGCGTGCCGTGGCGTGACGCCCGCCTGATCCGCCAGGACTCGAAGACCGCGTGCATCCGTGGCCGCACCTGGGACATGGATCGCGGCGGCCTGTGGGTGGACGATGGCTGCCGCGGCATCTTCCAGGACGCCGGTGGCTGGGGCGGTGGTCGTCCCGGCTGGGATGACGGCCGGCCGGGTTACGGCGGCGGTGGCCGCCCGGGCTATGGTGGTGGCGGCCAGATCGTCAGCTGCGACAGCACCGACAACAAGCGCGTGTTCTGCCGCTGGCCGGTGGGCCGTGGCGCCCGCCTGGTGGAGCAGACCTCGAAGAGCGATTGCCGCGAGGGCTACAGCTATGGCTTCACCCGTGACGGTATCTGGGCCGACCGGGGCTGCCGCGGCCGCTTCGATATCGGCCGCTAAGGCGCCCGCGCACCGCTAGGGAGACCCCGGCTCGTGGTACGATCCGGGGTCTTTTCTTTTGCATTGCACCGCGGAGCCCCAAGCGCATGCGCACCCATTTTTGCGGCCTCATCGACGAGTCCCTGGTCGGCCAGGAAGTCACCCTTTGCGGCTGGGTCAACACCCTGCGCCTGCAGAGCCACGTGGCCTTCATCGACCTGCGCGACCATGAGGGCATCGCCCAGGTGGTGGTTGAGCGCGAGAACGCCGAGGCGTTCGCCGTGGCCGGCGAGCTCGGCTACGAGTACGTCATCAAGGTGACCGGCCAGGTGCGCAAGCGCCTGTCGGTGAACGACAAGCTGAAGACCGGCACGGTCGAGCTGCTGGCCGACAGGGTCGAGATCCTCAATGCCGCGCGCGACCTGCCGTTCGCGCTGCACGAGAATCCCAACGAGGACATGCGGATGACCTACCGCTACCTCGACCTGCGCCGCCCCGACATGCAGAAGATGATGCGCACGCGCACCGCGCTGGTCCGCGAGCTGCGCCGCTACCTGGATACCGCCGGCTTCCAGGACATCGAAACCCCGATCCTGACCAAGGCCACGCCGGAAGGCGCGCGCGACTACCTGGTGCCCAGCCGCGTGCACCCGGGCCAGTTCTACGCGCTGCCGCAGTCGCCGCAGCTGTTCAAGCAGATCCTGATGATGGCGGGCTTCGACCGCTACTACCAGATCGCCCGCTGCTTCCGCGACGAAGACCTGCGCGCCGACCGCCAGCCGGAATTCACCCAGCTCGACCTGGAGTT
This sequence comes from Luteibacter pinisoli, assembly GCF_006385595.1. Taxonomy (NCBI): domain Bacteria; kingdom Pseudomonadati; phylum Pseudomonadota; class Gammaproteobacteria; order Lysobacterales; family Rhodanobacteraceae; genus Luteibacter; species Luteibacter pinisoli. Next base: position 3,729,110 of record NZ_CP041046.1, on the reverse strand, counting down.
CGCCTTCGTCGAAGAACGCGACGTGCAGGACTTCGTCGAGAACCTGATCCGCCACGTGTTCCGCGAAGTGCGCGGCGTGGAGCTGGCTGCCACCTTCCCGCGCATGACCTACGAAGAGGCCATGCGCCGCTTCGGCTCGGATAAGCCCGACCTGCGCATTGCCCTGGAACTGACCGACATCGCCGAGGCGGTGAAGCACGTCGAGTTCAAGGTCTTCGCCGACCCGGCCAACGATCCGGCCGGCCGCGTGGCCGCGTTGCGTGTCCCCGGCGCGGCCGATCTGTCGCGCAAGGACATCGACGTCCTGACCGAATACGCCGGCCGCTACGGCGCCAAGGGCCTGGCCTGGCTGAAGGTGGACGACCTGGCCAAGGGCCGCGACGGCATCAACTCGCCGGTGGCCAAGTTCCTCGACGACGCCGCGCTCAACAAGGTGCTCGAGCTCACCGGCGCGGCCAATGGCGACATCGTGTTCTTCGGCGCGGGCCGCTGGAAGGTCGTCACCGACTTCATGGGCGCGCTGCGCATCAAGCTGGGCCGCGATCGTGGCCTGGTGGAAGACAGCTGGAAGCCACTGTGGGTCACCGATTTCCCGATGTTCGAGTGGGACGAGGAAGAGAAGCGCTTCGTGGCGCTGCATCACCCGTTCACCGCGCCCAACATCGACGACATCGCCGACCTGCGCGCCAACGCCGCCGTGGCCCTGAGCCGTGGCTACGACATGGTGCTCAACGGCAACGAGATCGGTGGCGGTTCCATCCGTATCCATCGCCCGGAGATGCAGAGCGCCGTGTTCGAGCTGCTCGGCATCGGCACGGCCGAGGCGGAGGCCAAGTTCGGCTTCCTGCTCAAGGCCCTGCGCATGGGCGCGCCGCCCCACGGCGGCCTGGCGTTCGGCATCGACCGCATCGCCGCGCTGATGGCCGGTACCGAGTCCATCCGTGATGTCATCGCGTTCCCGAAGACCACCAGCGCGCAGGACCTGATGACCGACGCCCCGTCGCTGGTCTCGGCCCCGCAGCTGAAGGAACTCCACGTGCGCGTGGATGCCGCGGACGCGCTGAAGGCCTGATCGCCGACGCCCAGCTGATGAATGCCTCGCCGCCCGACGTCATCCTGCTCCATGGGCTATGGATGCGCGGCTTTGCCATGGCCATGCTGCACCGGCGGCTGCGCGAGGAAGGCTTTCGCGTCCATCAGTTCGAGTACATGAGCGTGGCGGCGCCCCCGGAGCAGGCGATCGAGCGCCTGCGCCGGCGTATCCGCGCGCTGGCGCCGGGTCCGGTCCATATCGTCGGGCACAGCCTGGGCGGCATCCTTGCCCTGCTGGCCTGCCGTGAGATGGACGAGCCGGGCGGCCGCATCGTCTGCCTGGGCTCGCCGCTCAATGGCAGCGGCGCGGCGCGCGGGCTCACCCACCACTGGGGTGGGGATGTCCTGCTTGGCCGTTCTCGCGAACTGCTGGCCCATGGGCTGGACCACTGGGACGGCCCGCGCGAGGTCGGGATGATCGCCGGCCGCCAGCAGGTGGGCCTTGGCTCGCTCATCGGTGATGTCGGCCTGGAGCACGACGGCTCGGTCGGCGTGGAGGAAACCCGCCTGCCGGGGCTGGCCGACCACTGCATCCTGGAAACCAGCCACACCGGCATGCTGGTCTCGGCCGACGTGGCCCGCCAGGCGGCTTTTTTCCTCCGCGAAGGGCACTTCGATACCCCGCTGGTGTAGCTCTTGTCCCAGTTCCGCTAGAATCCCGCCCCTGTCCGTCCGGTATCGTCAGGAAACGCTCATGGGTAGAGGCCCGTCCATCGAAGGTCGCAAGAACGCTGAAGACGCCAAGCGCGCCAAGGTGTTCACCAAGCTGATCCGGGAAATCACCATCGCCACCCGTGGCGGCGTGCCCGACCCCAACGGCAACCCGCGCCTGCGCGCGGCCGTGGACAAGGCGCTGGGCGCCAACATGACCAAGGACACCATCGACCGCGCGATCAAGCGCGGCTCGGGTGCCGAGGGCGGCGCGGACATGCACGAGATCCGCTACGAGGGCTACGGCCCCGCGGGTACCGCGCTGATCATCGACTGCGTCACCGACAACCAGACCCGCACCGTCGCCGACGTGCGCGCGGCGCTGACCAAGCTCGGCGGCAACCTGGGCACCACCAATTCGGTCGCGTTCCAGTTCACCCGCGTGGGCCAGGTGGTCATTCACACCGGCGGCGACGCTGACGTGGAAGCGAAGCTGGAAGAAGCGGCGATCGAGAACAACGCCGAAGACATCGTGATCGAAAACGGCGTGGGCACCGTCCTGCTTGCCGCGGACCCGATCGCCGTGGAAGCCATGCGCAAGGCGCTCGTCGCCGCCGGCTTCGATGTCGATGGCTCCGACGTGGTGATGCGCCCGAACGGGCCGCTGGTCACCCCGACCGGTGAGGCGCTTGAGCACTTCCTTAAGCTACTCGACCGCCTGGGTAGCCTCGACGATGTCGACGAGGTGTACCACAACGCCATCCTTCCGCAGGAAGCGGACCACGCGTAAGGCCCCCCGGCCTTACCCGCCCCGCACACGAAGCACAGCGCCGCCATGACACGCATCCTCGGTATCGACCCGGGCAGCCAGCGCACGGGTGTCGGGGTGATCGACGTGGCCGACAACGGCGCGCTGGTCCATGTATGGCATGGCGCGCTCGTGGTGGGTGGCGAAGCGACCTTCCCGCTGCGCCTGAAACGCATCTTTGACGAACTCTGCGCCATCATTGGCGCGCACGGTCCGGCCGAAGCCGCGATCGAGCGCGTGTTCATGGCGCGCAACGCCGACTCGGCCCTGAAGCTGGGCCAGGCGCGCGGCGCCGCCGTGTGTGCCGTGGTCAGCCAGGGAATTGTCGTGCACGAGTACGCAGCGACCGAGGTCAAGCAGGCGGTGGTCGGTACCGGCCGCGCCGACAAGACCCAGGTCCAGCACATGATCGGGATGATCCTCGGCCTGAAGGGTCCGCTGCAGGCGGACGCGGCCGACGCCCTGGCGATCGCCATCGCCCATGCCCACACCCGATCCAGTATTGAGCGCGTGGGTATTCCCCGCACGGCTTGGAGACGTCGCCGATGATCGGCCGCCTGCGTGGCACCCTTGTCAGTAAACAGCCCCCGTCGCTCCTCGTGGACGTGGGCGGTGTCGGCTATGAAGTCGACGCCCCGATGTCGACCATCTACGACCTGCCGGCCACCGGCCAGGAAGTGACCCTGCTCACCCACCACGCGGTGAAGGAAGACGGCGTGGCGCTGTACGGCTTCCTGCGCGAGGCCGAGCGGGCGATGTTCCGGCACCTCATCAAGGTGAGCGGCATTGGCGCGAAGATCGCGCTGGCCGTGCTCTCCGGCGTGGCGACGGATGAACTCTCCCGGCTGGTGCATGCGGGCGATGTCGTCGCGCTGACCAAGATCCCCGGCATCGGCAAGAAAACCGCCGAGCGCATGGTGGTGGAACTGCGCGACCGCGTGGACGCCACCGGCGTGCGCCTGCCCGCCACGAGTGGCGGCGTCGCCGCACCGGTCGACCCGGTCAGCGAAGCCACCGTGGCCCTGCAGCAGCTCGGTTACAAACCGCCCGAGGCATCGCGTCTCGTCACCAAGGTGGCCGCGGAAGGCGATACCGCCGAGGCCATCATCCGCAAGGCGCTGCGCGCCGCGCTGGGAAGCTGACCATGGGCATGAGCCACGCTGACGAACTGCGCAACGCGCACGGCAAGAAACTCGCGACACTGGCGCTGGGTGCCATCGGCATCGTGTTCGGCGACATCGGTACGAGCCCGCTGTACACCATGAAGGAAACGCTGGGCACGCACGGCATGACGCCGCAGCCCACCGCGGTGCTGGGCGTGCTCTCGCTCATCTTCTGGTCGCTGTTGATGGTGATCTCGCTGAAATACGTCACCTTCGTGATGCGCGCGGACAACAAGGGCGAGGGCGGCATCATGGCGCTCATGGCCCTGGCCCAGCGCAGCGTCGCGGGCTCGCCGCGCACCCGCTGGGTGCTCGCGGCCATCGGTATCTTCGGTGCCTCGCTGTTCTACGGCGATGGCGTGATCACGCCGGCGATGTCGGTGCTCTCGGCGGTCGAAGGCCTCGAAGTGGCGGCGCCGACCCTCGATACCTACGTGCTACCCATCTGCCTGGTGATCCTGTTCGTCCTGTTCGCCATCCAGCGCCACGGCACGGACCTGGTGGGCAAGGCATTCGCGCCGGTGATGTGCGTGTGGTTCCTCGTGCTGGCCTGGCTGGGCCTGCGCCAGATCGTCGCGCATCCGCAGGTGCTCTGGGCGGTGAACCCGGCGTATGCGGTCAAGTTCTTCATGGAGCACGGCCGCCAGGCGTTCATCGCCCTCGGCGGCGTGGTGCTGGCGCTCACCGGTGGTGAGGCGCTGTATGCCGACATGGGCCACTTCGGCAAGAAGCCGATCCGCCTGGCGTGGTTCTTCTTCGTGCTGCCGGCCCTGCTGATCAACTACTTCGGCCAGGGCGCGCTGCTGCTGCACGACCAGACCGCGATCGAGAACCCGTTCTACAAGATGGTGCCGGAAGACCTGCTCTATCCCATGATCGCGCTGGCCACGGCGGCCGCCGTCATCGCGTCGCAGGCCGTGATCTCCGGTGCCTTCTCGATGACCCGGGAGGCCATGTCGCTGGGCTATTCGCCGCGCATGGCGGTCGTGCATACCTCGCGCGAGATGTCCGGGCAGATCTTCGTGCCGTGGATCAATCGCCTTCTGTTCGTGCTGGTGATCCTGGCCGTGCTGGGCTTCCGTTCGTCGAACAACCTGGGCGCGGCCTACGGTATCGCCGTGACCGGCACCATGACCATGACCACGCTGCTGGCGCTGGTGGTGGCCAAGCGCCGCTGGAACTGGCACTGGTCGGCGGTCATCGCCGTCGGCGTCATCTTCCTCATCACCGATCTGTCCTTCTTCGGCGCCAACGCGCTGAAGATCGCCCACGGTGGCTGGTTCCCGCTGGTGCTGGGCGTGGTGATCTTCACCATGATGACCACCTGGCGGCGGGGCAGGGACCTGGTGGTCCGCGAGATCAAGCAGTCCGGCCTGGCGCTGGAGCCCTTCGTGGCCAACATCGCCGACCACCCGCCGCTGATCGTGCCGGGTACGGCGGTGTTCCTCACCGCCAACCAGAACTCGGTGCCGCACGCGATGCTGCACAATCTCAAGCACAACAAGGTGCTGCACGAGCGCAACGTGCTGCTTACCGTGGAAATGCTCGAGACGCCGGTGGCCGAGCACGACGAGCGCATGGAGGTGCTGGAGTACGGCAACGGCTTCTTCGGCCTGCAGCTGCGCTATGGCTTTGCCGAAGACCCGAACATCCCGAACTCGCTCACCCGGGCCAGTGCGCTGGGCCTCGACTTCGACATGATGGACACGACGTTCTTCCTGTCCCGCGAAACCATCGTGGCCGACGCACGCCGCCCCGGCATGGCCCTGTGGCGCGACAAGCTGTTCGCCTTCCTCGCCCGCAATGCGCTGCCCGCCACGGCGTTTTTCCAGATCCCGGGCAACCGCCTGATCGAGCTGGGTGCGCAAGTAGAGATCTGACCGGGCATGCCATAATGCGGGCATGTCCGAGCACCGCATCATTTCCGCCGCCGCCGCCATGGATGACGAGGCGCTGGAAGCCAGCATCCGTCCCAAGCGCCTTGCCGAGTACCTCGGCCAGCAGACGGTGCGCGAGCAGATGGCCATCTATATCGAGGCGGCGCGCCGCCGGCAGGGTGCGCTGGACCACGTGCTGATCTTCGGGCCGCCCGGCCTGGGCAAGACCACGCTCTCGCACGTCATCGCCAACGAGCTGGGCGTGAACGTCCGTTCCACCTCGGGCCCGGTGCTCGAGCGCGCCGGCGACCTGGCCGCGCTGCTGACCAACCTCGAAGCGAACGACGTGCTCTTCGTGGACGAGATCCACCGCCTGTCGCCCGTGGTGGAGGAAGTGCTCTACCCGGCGATGGAAGATTTCCAGATCGACATCATGATCGGCGAGGGCCCCGCGGCCCGTTCGATCAAGCTGGACCTGCCACCGTTCACCCTGATTGGCGCCACCACCCGCGCCGGCCTGCTCACCGGCCCGCTGCGCGACCGCTTCGGCATCATCCAGCGGCTGGAGTTCTACAGCGTGGACGAGCTGACGGCCATCGTCCGCCGCGCCGCCCGGATCTTCGGGATCGAGTGCGACCTCGAAGGGGCCGTGGAGATCGCCCGCCGCTCGCGCGGCACGCCGCGTATCGCCAACCGGCTCCTGCGCCGGGTGCGTGACTACGCCGAGGTGCGTGGCGACGGCAAGATCACCCACGACCTGGCCCGTGCGGCCACCGATATGCTCAAGGTCGACGCGCAGGGCTTTGACGACCTCGACCGCCGCCTGCTGCGGATCATCATCGAGAACTTCGATGGCGGCCCGGTGGGCGTCGAATCGCTGGCCGCGGCCCTCAGCGAGGACCGTGGCACCCTCGAGGACGTGGTCGAGCCCTACCTGATCCAGCAGGGCTACCTGATCCGCACGGCCCGTGGCCGGATGGCCTCGGCCAAGGCCTGGCGCCACCTGGGCCTGTCGCCGCCGCCCCGCCAGGGCGTGGAGCCGGACCTGTTCCCGGAGGCCCTGTGAGCTCGTTTTCGTGGCCGGTCCGGATCTACTGGGAAGACACGGACGCAGGCGGGGTGGTCTACCACGCCAACTACGTCCGCTTCATGGAGCGGGCCCGCAGCGAGTGGTTGCGCGCCCAGGGCATCGACCAGATCCGCCTGCGCGAGACCACCGGCCTGGGCTTCGTGGTGCGCGGGATGGAGCTGGATTTCCATCGCCCGGCCCGTCTGGATGATGAACTACTGGTGACCCTGGCCGTCAAAGAACGTCGTTCAGCAAGTATGCTGTTCGGTCAGGAGATCGTGCGCGGGGACACGACGCTGGTGCGCGCCACGGTGCGCGTCGCATGCGTCGACCTCGATTCGATGCGTCCCGTCCAGATCCCCCCGGATCTGTTCCCCACAGCATTCCCTAATACCTAAGCCAGATACGCGGCGGAGAGCTTCAAGCGATGAACGGTGGACTCAACATTTTCAAGCTGGTTTCGGAAGCCAGCCTGCCCGTGCAGCTCGTGATGCTGCTCCTGCTGGTCTTTTCGTTCCTGTCGTGGGTGATCATCATCCGCAAGTACAGCCAGCTGAAAGAAGCCCACAGCAACGCTGAAACCTTCGAAGACCGCTTCTGGTCCGGCGCCGACCTGGCCGCCCTGTTCCGCGAAGTGGGCAACCGCGATGGCCAGCACGGCATCGAGAACGTCTTCGAGGCCGGCTTCCGCGAGTTCGCCCGCCAGCGCCAGCGCCGCGTCACCGACACCGACCGCATCATGGAAGGCGCCGAGCGCGCCATGCGCGTGGCCGGCACCCGCGAGATCGGCAAGCTCGAGCAGAACCTCGAATTCCTGGCCAACGTCGGCTCGATCAGCCCGTACATCGGCCTGTTCGGCACCGTCTGGGGCATCATGGGCGCCTTCCAGGGCCTGGGCGAAATGAAGGACGTGACCATTTCCGTGGTCGCCCCGCACATCTCCGAAGCCCTGATCGCCACGGCCATGGGCCTGTTCGCCGCTATCCCGGCCGTGTGGGCGTACAACCGCTTCGCCACCAAGGTGGAGCGCGTGGCGTCGCGCTACGAGGTATTCCAGGAAGAATTCTCGTCGGTGCTGCAGCGCCAGATCCACGCCGACGACGTCGCCTGAGCCCACGCCATGGCCACGCGTAACGTCCATCGCCGCCACAAGCGGAAGCTGAAGTCCGAGATCAACGTCGTGCCGTACATCGACGTGATGCTCGTCCTGCTGATCATCTTCATGGTCACCACGCCCATGATGAATCTCGGCGTGGACATCCAGCTGCCGCAGACCAACGCCAAGTCCCTGCAGGACAAGAAAGACCCGGTCGTCGTCTCCGTGGACGAGCAGGGCCAGATCTACCTCACCGCCAACGGCACCAAGCGCGAGCCGGTGAGCGTGGATGAGTTCACCAAGAAGATCACCGCGTTCCACGACGCCAACCCGGAGCTGCAGGTGCTGCTGGCCGGCGATGCGCGCGTGGGCTACGGCAAGGTCTACCAGATCCTCCCGATCCTCCAGGCAGCTGGCGTTTCCAAAATTGGCCTCATGAGCCAGCCGCAGTTCGCGCCGAATGGAAAACCGTAACGGTACGCCTCGCGCGGTCGTCCTGGCCGCGCTCCTGCATCTGGGCATCGTGGCCTTCCTGGCCATCGCGGTGATCCCCTGCACGGACTACGAAAAGTGGGCCGATGCCATCGGCTTGCCCGCCGAGTGGAACCCGATGAAGTGCCCGGCGCCCATCCAGCTGCCCGGGCAGATCATCGAGGCGTCCATCATTGGCCCGACCGGCTCGCCGCCGCCCAAGGCCACCAAGGTCAAGCCGACGCCCGACACGACGCCTCCGCCGCCGGTCACCCCTGCACCCACGCCGCCGCAGGAAAAGGTGCCCGTGCCGACGCTGCCGCCGCCGCCGAAGCAGCCTGACGTCAAGGACCAGCAGAAGATCGTCGACGACGCGCTGCAGAAGGCCGACGACGAGAAGAAACTGCAGGAAGAGAAGCAGCGGCAGCGCCAGGCCGAGCTGGACGCCCAGCAGGAAGAAAAGAAGAAAGAGCAGCAGAAGAAGATCGATGACATCTTCAAGCAGCTCGATGCCGCCAAGGCGCAGACGCAGAAGGCCGACACCAGCAAGAAGCAGAAGGAACAGCAGCTCAAGGACCTGGCCAACGCCAAGGACGATGGCCTGCCTGACCTGCCCCCGGCCGCCCAGCGGCAGACGGGCCAGAACGGCAAGGACGACAGCAAGCAGGCCGCCTACATCGCCGCCATCCAGAACGCCGTGACCCAGAACTGGTTGCGTCCGGAAAATATCGGCACGGGAGCCTGCATCGTCCACGTCGTCCAGATCCCGGGCGGCCAGGTGCTTAGCGCGAAGGTCGATTCGAGCTGTCCGTTCGACGGCCCGGGCCGCGCCTCGCTGGAGAATGCGGTGTTGCGAGCCCAGCCCCTGCCGTATCAAGGCTTTGAGGACGTATTCAAGCGAGACCTCACCTTCACGTTCAGGCCTTAATGATGGAACGTGCCCTCGCGACGTGGGATAGCCGCGAGGGCGTTTAGACTCAGGTCATTCAGGTTCACCCGCGCCCCCTTACCATCCGGGGCGCTACTTCCCCTTTCAGGTCGCAATGAATCAGCCCATGCGCAAGACGATATTCCGATTCGCCGCCGCCCTCGTGGCGCTGGCCGCCCTCGTGGCCGGCCCTGTCGCCGCCCAGTCTCTCAACGTGGAAATCGCCAAGGGCGTAGCCACGGCGACGCCGATCGCGGTGGTGCCGTTTGCCCAGGCGGGCGGGGCGCCCCTGCCGACCGACGTCGCCGACGTCATCCGCGCCGATTTCAACCGCTCGGGCAAGTTCCGCTCACTGGACAAGGCCGACATCGTCGAGACCCCGTCGCAGGGTTCGGACATCAAGTTCGCGACCTGGCGCCTGCTCAAGCAGGATTACCTGACCATCGGCCGCATGAGCGATGCCGGTGGCGGCATGGTCAAGGTCGACTACGAGCTGTGGGACGTGAACCGCCAGCAGAGCCTGCTGGCCCAGTCGTTCACGGCCCCGGCCGGCGACCTGCGTGGCGTGGCCCACCAGATCGCCGACCAGATCTACGAAAAGATCACCGGCGTCCGTGGCGCGTTCTGGACCCGCATCGCCTATGTCACGGCGGTGGGCACCGGCAACAACTCCACTTATTCGCTGATCGTCGCCGATTCAGACGGCTTCAACCCGCAGGTCGTGGCCCGCTCCCGCGAGTCGCTGCTGTCGCCGGCGTGGTCGCCGGACGGCAGCAAGCTGGCCTACGTCTCGTTCGAAAGCGGCAATTCGGCCGTGTATGTGCAGAACATCTCCACCGGCTCCCGTAGCCTTGTTGCCTCGCACCCCAAGGGCATCAACTCCGCCCCGGCCTGGTCGCCGGACGGCAGCAAGCTCGCGGTGAGCCTGTCCTACGTGGGCAACCCGGAGATCTTCATCATCGACGTCGCCAGCCACAGCGAAACCCGCGTCACCAACAACTTCGCGATCGACACCGAGCCGACCTTCACCCCGGACGGCCAGAGCCTGATCTTCACCTCGGACCGCTCCGGCAAGCCGCAGCTCTACCAGAGCTCGATCTCCGGCGGCAACGCCCAGCGCCTCACCTTCCAGGGCGGCTTCAACGCCAGCGCGTCGGTCAGCTTCGACGGCAAGCAGATTGCGATGGTGCAGGGCAACGGGAACGTGTATCGTATCGCCATCATGGACCGCAGTCTGGGCGGGCAGGTGCGCTTCGTCTCCCCGGGTAACGTGGACGATTCGCCCAGCTTCGCGCCCAACGCCAGCATGCTGCTCTATGCGGCATCGCAGGGTACGCGCGGCGTCCTGTATGCAGTTTCGGCGGACGGCCTAGTGCGCCAGCGTCTCGTCCTTTCGGATGGCGACGTGCGCGAGCCGTCCTGGGGTCCGTACCGACAGCGTTGATGGCGCGCCCGAAAGGGTCGCGACATCGGCAACGTCCCGGGAGGGCGCGGCTTAGTACCGCGCCTTTCCTGCGGGCGACAGATTAAAGGAAAACCCGGCGGCCGCTCACAAGTGGCCGACGGAGCGAAGGCGTAGGGTGCGGGACAGCGCCCCGTCAACGTGGAAGCAAGTAGAAAAACAGCCGGACAACCGGCGGTGTCTGTCCCGAAACCGTAAATCGACTGTCGGAACTCAACTGTTGAAGGAACGTCCCATGAATAAGACCGTTACCGTCACCCTGGCTGCCCTGCTCTGCGTGGGTGCAGCCGCGTGCTCGAAGAAGAACACCAAGCCGGCTCCGATGCCGGAACAGCAGCCGGTCGCTTCGGCCCCGGCCCCGACCAACGATGGCAAGTACCAGCCGTCTGACCTCGATACCGATGCCTGCCTCCGTCAGCGCGTCGTGTACTTCGATTTCGACAAGAACGACGTGAAGCCGGAATTCCAGCAGATCATCGCTTGCCACGCCAAGTACCTGCAGGATCGTCCGCAGTCGGCCATGTCCCTTGAGGGCAACACCGACGAGCGCGGCACCCGCGAGTACAACCTGGGCCTCGGCGAGCGCCGCGGCAATGCCGTCTCCAGCGCCCTCCAGGCGGCTGGTGGTTCGGCTGGCCAGGTCAACGTGACCTCGTACGGCAAGGAAAAGCCGGTGTGCAAAGAGCACAACGAAGACTGCTGGGCCAAGAACCGTCGCGTTGAGATCGTCTACACCGCGAAGTAATGAAGAAGGCTCTGGCTAAACGTTTTACGGCCAGGCTTGGCGTGGCGGGCGCAATTGCGTCCGCCACGCTTTTTGCTTCCATGGCCCCCGCCCAGGACCGCCTCAGCCTTGCCGACCGTGTGTCGCGGCTCGAGCAGCAGAACCAGGCGAGCGCCGGCAACACCTCGCTGGTGAACCAGGTCAACGACCTGCAGCAGCAGCTCGCCCAGCTCCAGGGGCAGATTGAAGAGCTGCAGCACCAGAACCAGCAACTCCAGGATTCCCAGAAGGCCCAGTACGCGGATATGGATTCGCGCCTGAGCCGTCTTGAAAAGGGTGGCGCGCCCGCCGGCCAGCCGGCCGTTGCCGCCAACCCGACGCCGCCCCCGCAGGCGCCCGCCGCCGCTGGTGCGCCGCCGCAAAACGCTGGCCCGGCACCGGCCGCCAGCACGGGTGGCAACAACCCGGGCGCCGCCTCACCGGCCGAGCAGGCCGCGTACGACGCCGCGTTCAAATCGCTGCGCGCCGGCGACTACGTCACCGCCTCGCGCGGCTTCCGCGACTTCCTCGTGAAGTACCCGGAAAGCCCGCTCGCCCCCAATGCCTATTACTGGCTGGGCGAGTCGTACTACGTGACCATGAATTACCCGGTGGCCATCGAGGCCTTCCAGCGCCTGGTGAAGAACTACCCGCAGAGCGACAAGGTCTCCGATGGCCTGCTCAAGGTGGGTTATTGCCAGATTGAGCTGAAGCAGCAGGACGCCGCCATCGCCACGCTGAAGCAGGTGATGACGAAGTATCCGGGCACGAAGGCCGCAGGCCTCGCACAGGAACGCCTGCGCCGCCTGCAGCGCCAGACGGCCAACTAAGCCATGAACGGTAGCACCGCAATTCCGGCGGATGTTCCGCCGGCCGCGCCCGTCCGGGAGCGCCTGCGGCTCACCGAAATCTTCCACTCCGTCCAGGGTGAGGCCGACGCCATCGGCTGGCCCACCGTGTTCGTGCGCCTTACCGGCTGCCCGTTGCGCTGCGTCTGGTGCGACACGGAGTACTCGTTCCACGGTGGCCAGTGGCACGACATCGACGCCATCGTCGAGCAGGTGGCCAGCTATGGCGCCAGGCATGTCTGCGTCACCGGCGGCGAGCCGCTGGCGCAGAAGCGCTGCCTGATTCTCCTGCGCAAGCTGTGCGACGCGGGATTTGAGGTGTCACTCGAGACCTCTGGCGCGCTCGATGTGTCGAACGTCGACCCCCGCGTGCGCAAGGTCATGGACCTCAAGGCACCCGATTCAGGCGAGAGCGCGCGCAACCTCTGGTCCAACCTCGACCACCTCCTGCCGCACGACCAGGTGAAGTTCGTCATCGCCAGCCGGGGCGACTTCGAATGGTCGCGCGACGCGGTGCGCGAGCACGCGATCGACAGCAAGGCGATGGTGCTGTTCTCCCCGGTGTGGGGCAACGTCGAGCCGCGCGAGCTCGCCGAATGGATCCTCGCTGACCGCCTGCCGGTGCGCTTCCAGCTGCAGCTGCACAAGCTGCTGTGGAACGACGCCGTCGGCCATTAATTTTCCAAGGTAACCGCATGAACGCTTCGACCCCCTCCCGCAAGGCCGTCATCCTCGTATCGGGCGGCATGGATTCCGCCGTGACGATCGCGATGGCCCGTGAGCAGGGCTTCGACGTGCATGCGCTCAGCGTGGCCTATGGCCAGCGCCACAGCTCCGAACTCGAAGCCTCCGAGCGCGTCTCGAAGCTGCTGGGCGCCGTCGAGCACAAGACTGTCGTCGTCGACCTGCGCAGCATCGGCGGCTCGGCGCTCACCGCGGACATCGACGTGCCGGAAGACGGCGGCGAAGGCATCCCGGTGACCTACGTGCCGGCGCGCAACACCATCATGCTGTCCATTGCCCTGGGCTGGGCCGAAGTACTCGGCTCCACGGATATTTTCTGCGGCGTCAACGCCGTGGACTACTCGGGGTATCCGGATTGCCGCCCCGCCTTCATCGACGCCTTCCAGGCACTCGCGAACGTCGCGACCAAGGCGGGCGTCGAAGGTGCCGGCATTCGCATCCACGCGCCGCTCATGGCGATGGGGAAGGGCGACATCGTCCGTGAAGGCATGCGTCTCGGCGTCGATTTCAGCGAAACCGTCAGCTGCTACCAGGCCGATGCGCAGGGCCGCGCCTGTGGCCATTGCGATGCCTGCCGCCTGCGTGCGGAAGGCTTCGCGAAAGCAGGCGTGCCGGATCCGACGCACTACGTCTGAGGACGTCGCGCGAGCCCCTTCCTGGTTACACGCCCGAAGCAGCCGCGAGACGCATCAGCGTCGTAACGTAAGGCTGGGCGAGCCAGCACACGGCGCCCAGCACGGACAGCAACACGCTAACGACGCCGCCAAGAATCCACGTGCGCGGAGCGCTATGCTGCACGCGTTCGTCAAGACGCGTGACCGTGCGCGTGAGTTCCACGATGGATTCTTCGAGGCGGGTAAACCGCCCTTCGAAACGGTCCATGCGTTCTTCGAAACGGTCCATGCGTTCCTCGAACCGATCCATCCGCTCATCGAACCGGTCCATGCGCTCATCGAGCCGCGCCATCCTGGTGTCGACTTTGGTCGAGAGCGCCTGCAGTTCGTCGCGCGTTGCGAGCTTCGCGAGGATGGCTTCGAGCGACGGCGATACGCCTTGCTGGCGCGCGAGGTAGAGGGGTTCTACGGGATGCATGTTGACCTCCGGTGCGGGAAGGTCACTCTAGCGGGGTGCCTGCGTTCGCGAATTGAGATTTGCGCTCAATCCGTATCAGCGAAAGCCGATGCGTAGCGTAGGAGAACCGGAAGGAAGACGGCGCGATGGTGGGTCGTGCCGGATTCGAACCGGCGACCTACGGATTAAAAGTCCGCTGCTCTACCAACTGAGCTAACGACCCATGCGCACGTAGCCGCCTAGTTTAGTGCCCGGGCGGGGGCGGCACAACCCAAACGCCGCGCCATTCAGGTGGCGAAGACGATGGCTTCGACGTCCCGGCCGGCGTCGCGCCAGGCCGAGATACCGCCGGTGAGTGGGTGGACGTTGGCGAAACCCAGCTTGGTCAGGCGCTCCGCCACCTTGGCGGCCGACACTTCGTTGGGGCACGAGCAATAGATGATGACGGCGGTATCACGAGGCAGGGTCGACAGGTCGTCGCTCGCCGAGGTCAGGTCGAACAGTCGCGACCCCGGGATGACGTAAGGGTCGTCGCGGCGGTTGGAGACGCTGCGGACGTCGACGATCAGCGCGCCCGGGTCGTTCGCCAGCAGCACCGCCAGTTCATCCACCGAGATGCGGCTCTTGCGCAGGCGGGCGATCAGCAGGGTGCGGCGGATGTAGCGGAAGGTGATCCAGAGAACCAGGGCGATCGCGGCCAGCGTGGCCAGGCCCAGTCCGAACTGCCGCAGGAAGGACAGCACGTCGTCGATCTGCCGGTAGAACAACATACCCGCCGACAGGCCCACCGCGATCCACAAGGCCGCGCCGGCCAGGTCGTAAACCGTGAAGCGGCTGAAGCGCGTGTCACCCGCGCCGGCAATGGGGATGGCGACCAGGGAAAGGCCAGGGATGAAGCGCGACACCAGCAGCAGCTTCACGCCACGCTTCTCGAAAAAGCCGCTGGCCCGGCGCACGCAGGTGTCCGGCGAGAGGGAAATGCGACAGAGCCCGTCCAGCACGCGATAGCCGTAACGGCGCCCGGTGAGGAACCAGGCGGTATCGCCGGCGAAGGCGCCGGCCAGCGCGCTGAGGAAGGTCACCATGATCAGCACGGGGTCGCGCGCCACCACCAGCGTGCTGCCGACCACGATTAGCGTGGGCATGGCCGGGACGGGTAGCCCCATGGCGCCGGCGAACACGCCAAGAAATGCCACCACGGGCGCGGTGTCCGACCAGTTGACGCTCGCCACGACCATACCCTCGGATGCACTTTTTCAGTGGCGCAATCGTACGCCTGTCGCCGCGCCGCGGACAGGGGCCCAGCCCTCGTTTTTAGATGGCCGTAGGGTGACTGAGCAGGCTGGCGACGCGGGGTGCCGGGCTCACTGCCGCGCCCTCGAGCTGCACCCAGAAAAGGGTGCCCCGCCCGGGGCTCGAGCGCACGCCGATGCTGCCGCCCAGCAGGTCCGCAATGCGCCGGGCCACGGCCAGCCCCAGGCCGTAGCCGGGGTGTCCGGGCAGGCGGGTGAAGTCATCGAAGAGGCGTTCCTGCTGTCGGGGTTCCAGCCCCATGCCGTTGTCGCGCACCTCCAGCCGTACGGCGCTGCCGCGCCGGCGCATGGCCACGAGGACGCGGCCGTGCGGGGTGCTGATCACTGCATTGGCCACCAGGCGATGGATGAGCTCCGACAGCAACCCGGGGTCGCTGCGCACGGGCAGGCGGCCGCCGCGCCAGTGGATAGTCACGCTGAGCCGGTCCGCGTCGTTGGCGATGGCATCACGCTCGCGAACGAACAGGTCGGCCGCGATCAATTCGTTGCTTACCGGTTCAATGGCGCCGGCGTCGAAGCGGGCCAGATCGAGCAGGCCATCGAGGAGTTCGTTGAGCCGGGTGACGTTGGTACGCATCTGCCCCTGCACGGCACGCTGGCGCAGGTCGTCGCCGGGCTGCATGCCGCCGACAAAGAGTGACAGCGCCTGCAACGGCTGGCGGAAGTGGTCGCCAAGCTGTTCGATGAACCGCGTTTGCCGGGCCATTTCCTGCATGCGCTGGCGGAACGCATCGGCCAGCGCGGCATCGTGGCGTCCGCGAAGATCGCGCAACTCGCCGAGCAGGCGGCCCACCGCCAGCTCGAGTGATTCGGTGTCGCCCAGCCCGCGATCCGTGCGCGCGCGCAGCTCCGTATCAATACGTGTCTTTACCGTGTCGACGGCATCGATGAGCTCGCGCGCCATGAGGCGTTTGCTGGCGAGGTACACCGCAAGAATACCCGCGCCGAGCAGCAGCGTCATCAGGGCCGCGGCGACCCGGCGCTCGCGCAAAGCGGAGGTATCCGAAATGGTTTCGAGCTCACCCAGCGGCGTGGCGACACGCACATGGATAAGGTGGCCCGCAGGCGTCGGTCGCCCGCTGTCGACCACGAGGTCGGTACCCTCGTTGCGATGGAGGATGACGCGGTCGGTTGGCGAGCTACGCGATAGCGTGCGCGAAAGCGCATCACGAATCGCATCATCTCCTGCATTCGCCGCGATCGAACCTGACAGCCGCACGGCCTGGATGCGCGCTACCCCGCGTGCCTCCTCGGTGATGCCGCGCAGGTGCATGACGCCCAGGGTGCCTGCCAGCGCCAGCGCAACCGCCACCATCGGCAACAGGCCCTTGCGGACCTGGCGCTCGCTCGCTGGCGACCGGCCTTGCGTGGAATACGACGCGATCATGGACAGGCCTTGGGCTAATCTCATGACGAATCTATGAAACCACCGCCTTTTGCGCGATAGACAAGGGGAGCTAAGCCCGGCGGCTTAGGCCTTATGGCCTATGCCTTATTTACCGCGCAGGCGCGCCAGCAAGGTGTCGTGGTCGGCCTCGATCTTCTTGAAGCGTGCTTCGCGCGCGTTTTCGCTCACCCATTGCGCCGTCGTGGCGCGGCGTTTCTCCAGCGAGTACTCGATATCCGCGAAGGGTACCAGGCAGGCATTCGTGGCCGGTGCGAAGCCGCTGATATCGTGGATCAGCTTCAGGTTGGCTTCCTCGCGGGCGCCATCCTTGCCCTTGCCATACCCGGTGATGAACGCCGCGACCTTGTCCCTCAGCGGGGCGGGGAGGTCATTGCGGATGACGATCACCGCGTGCGGGATAAGCGACGACTTCCACAGCACGCGCAGGCGGGCGTACTGCTCCGGGAAATGCTGCTGGAAACGCTCCAGGTCGGCCGTGTTGTTGGTGGCCACGTCCGCCTCGCCGTTGGCAACCGCCAGCGCGTTGTTCTGGTGGTTGTCGACGTGCACCTTGGCGAAGAACGTGTCCGAATCCACGCCCCGGGCGGCGAACAGCTGGGTCTCCGGTACCAGGTAGCCGGACACGGAAAGCGCTTCGCCGCGCGCGAAGCGCCACTGGCCGGGACGGCTGAACATCTGGTTGAGGCTGGTGATCTTGGAATCCGTGGCGGTGAGGACGACGGCGTAATAGCCGCGCGAGCCGTCGCCCCGGGTGAGCTGGCCGATCACCTGCATGTTCTGGCCGACCACCGCGTCCAGGGCGAGTCGGCCCGACAGGAAGGCGATATCGACGCGCTGCTCACTGATCGCCTGGGCAATGCCCTCGTAGGTGGCGACGGAGACCGCCCGCACGGGGCGCCCCAGCGCCGCATGCAGGTCGTCCAGCATGGGCCGCCAGGCTTCGAGGGATTCCGCGGGGCCGCCGATCGGCAGGATGCCGAAGGTGAGCGGGGCGTTCGGGTCGATGTCGGTGCCGGCGGCGCCGGCCATGGAGGGGATGAGGCCAGCCAGTGCCAGCAGCCCGCCAAGGAGCCAGCCACGGTGGCGCACCCGGGTCGTGCCTGCCCTGCCTGCCTGCATGCGGCCGCCTTCGCGTCGTGTGACGAATCGTCCCCCGGCGCTCCCTGCCTGCCCGGCGCCAGCTTACGCCGCCGCCAGGCCAAAACTGTGTCCTGTGTCAGTCCCCGAGGTGCTGCGCGGCGACGAGGGCTTCCAGGCGGTTGCGTACATGCAACGCGCGGAAGATCGCCGCCAGGTGGATCTTTACCGTCCCCTCGCTGATGCCCAGTTCGCGGGCGATCAGCTTGTTCGGCCGGCCCTTGGCCAGCAGCTTGAGCACGTCGATCTGGCGGTCGGTGAGCACCGTCGCCAGCCGCTCCTTCGTGCTGAGCCCGTCACCACTGCCCGCCATGGCGAAGGCCGGCGTCAGCGTGGTGGCCGATGCCGCTTTCATGGCTTCCGGCGGCACATAAATGCCGCCGCCAACGACCAGGCGCACCGCATTGAGGATGACGTCGGGTGGCGAGGATTTCGGGATATAGCCCTGTACGCCCAGGTCCAGCACGTGCCGGATGGCCGTGGGGTCCTCGGTGCCGGAAAGCACGATGACGGGACGGGCGCGGTCGACGAACTCCTGGCCGTCGATCGCCTCGTCACGGGTGGAATCCTTCAGCGCGGCAACGGCGTCCTTGATGTGCTCGACACCATCGGCGCCGGGCATGGCCATATCGATGAGGGCCACATCCGGAAGCGGCTTTTGCAGCAGTTGATGGCGCAACTGCGCCACCGTTTCAGCTTCAACGAACTCGACGTGGTCGCCAAGCTCGCGAAGCTTCAGCTTCACGCCCTCGATGATCAGACGATGATCGTCCGCGATCAGAACTCGCATGCCACTCCTCCGCCCGCACTGCCGCGAGCTTCCCCGTTCCAAGGACCATAGCCCTCCCGGCACCCGGCGGCAAGCAGGCCATTCGCCTCAGACGGGTGCATGATGGACAGACCACGCAGAAACCATTACATCGTGGAGGCGTTCGGGGGATACCGGCTTGTACAGGACCTGCGTGGTGGCCGTATCCACGCTGGAAAGGTAGTCGCTGCGGGTTTCCCCGGTGATCAATACGCGGGCGAACGGCGGCGGGTCGCCCGGGCGACGCCGGTAGTAGCGGTCGAGCAGGGCCAGGACGTCCAGGCCCGTGCCTTCGCGCAGTCGCAGGTCCGAGATGACCAGGTCGGGCGGCTGCATCCACAGGTGCACCGCTTCCATGGCCTGCTGGGCGTCCTCGGCCGTCATCACCTCGCAGCCCCAGCTGCCCAGCAGGTAGCTGATGCCGGCGAGGATGCTGGGCTCGTCGTCGATCACCAGCACGCGCATGCCCGCCACGTCGCGGGGGATGCCCGCGTCGGGCGTGGGTGCCGGGAGCGCCTCGGGCACAGGATTGGGCTGGACCTCCGGCAGGACGATGGAAAAGACGCTGCCCTTGCCGGGTTTCGAGGTGACGGTGGCCTTGGTGCCGAGCAGGACGGCCAGGCGCTGGACCGTGGACAGGCCGAGGCCGAGGCCGCGGCGGGTGCCTTCCGGCCGCCCGGCTTCCGGGCCGCTTTCCACCCGGTAGAACTCATCGAAGATGTGCGGCACGTGCTCGCGGGCGATGCCCAGGCCGGTATCCCATACGTCGATGCGCACGTTGCCGTCGCCGCAGCGCCGCGCACCCACCAGGACGCCGCCGCAGCGGGTATAGCGCAGGGCGTTGCTGACGAGGTTGTTGAGGATGCGCGCCAGCATGGTGCGGTCGGTGCGCACCCAGACGCCGGTGGTGCGGACCACCAGGCGCAGGTCGTGCTGCTCGGCCACCATGCGGAAGTTCACGCTCACTTCCTCGAACACGTCGTCCATGGCGATGTCGCGCGGGGCGGGTTTCATGCCGCCCGTATCCAGTCGCGACAGATCCAGCAGTTCGCTGAACAGGTGATCCAGCGATTCAACGCATTCCTGGATGTGCGCGATGCGGTTCAGCCGTACCGGGTCGAACTCGTCCACGGCCAGGCCCGAGGAGAACAGCGTCAGCGCATAGAGCGGCTGGCGCAGGTCGTGCGAGGCGGCTGCCAGGAAGCGGGCCTTGGCGACGCTGGCCGCCTCGAGGGCGGCATTCTTGCGAGCCAGTTCATCGGTGGCCGTCGCGATCTCGCGCTCCATGCCGATCTGCGCATGAAGGAGCTTCGACGCCGCGCCGTTGAAGCCACGCTGCAGGTCGCCGATTTCCGTGTCGTCCGTGACCGGGACCACGACGGTGCGATCACCCAGGCCGAGCTGGCGCACGGCGATGGCCAGGTTGCGCAGGGGTGCGCTCATCCAGCGTGCGGCGGACCAGCCGATCATGATGGCGATGAACAGGCTCAGGGCAAGCCAGATAAAGGCGTTGTGCATGCTGGCGCGCTGGGCGGCCATGGCGTCTTCGACGCTCACGTCCACGGTGACCGAGCCGACGACGCGCCGGCTGACCGGGTCGAGCACGTCGCGCGACACGGTGAGGTTGTCGTCGTCTTCCACGGCGCCGTTCACCCGGTCGGCGAGGATCTCGCCATCGCGGTCTGAAATGCGCACGCGCGATACCTGGGGCAGCTGCACGATGGATTGCGCGATGCGGCCCAGCTCACGGCGCTGCTCGCTGCGCAGGGCGTCGCCGGAAACGGTGGCGGCCTGTTGGGCGATGGCGTCCGCCGTGGAGCGGCCCATCTCGTGCAGGGTGTCCATCTGGTGGCGGGTGAGCAGGGTCACCAGCAGCACCGCGCTGATCGCGGTGGGCGCCAGGGCCACGCAGGTGAGTCGCTGCACGAGTGACGTGCGGCGCCACACCTTTTCGAGCCATGAAGCCGAACCGTCGCGCATGCCTGTCCCCTGGCGCGGCCGGCCCCCAGGCCGGCGCGAGCCATTAGCCTAGCGCAGATTCAGCGGACGGGCGTCAGCCGCCACGGCGTTCACGCCATGCCTTCAGCAGCGGTGGCGCGGCGGCGATCACCAGGAACAGGGCCAGTGGCACCAGCAGCCGGGCGTTGGCCAGGCTGGCCGCGGTCATGGGCCCACGGCCAAGGGTGTCGCCCAGGCCTGCCCCGATCGCGCTCTCCACGGCGATGGACACGGTACCGCCCACCCATGTGGCGGCGACGAACAGCCACAGCGGGCAGCGCAGCCAGGCCAGGGCGATGGTCATGGCGCCGAGCGGCACGACGGGGACGAAGCGCAGGGCGAAGGTGTGCCGGACAGGGTGGCGCAGGTAGCGCTCGCGGAGCCGGGCGGCGAAGGCAGGTGGCTGGCGCGTGCCGGCCGAGAAGGCCCGCCGGCTGGCCGCATACAGGGCCAGCGAGCCGGCCACGAGCGCGACCGGACCGAGCAGGGTGCTTTCCACCGTGCCAAACAGCAGGCCACCGGCCAGCACGAGCATGATGGTGCCCGGCACCCCCGTTGCAATGGCCACGGCGAGCAGGCCCGTGAAGGCAAGCCGTGAAAGGAGGGGGTGGGCGCCGATGAAGGCGTCGAGCGAGCCCTCGCCCCTGACCAGGTGCGAGGCATCGACGGTGTCGAGAACGCCGCTGCCCACGGCGGCCACGCCCAGGGCGACCATCAACACGAGCGGCAGCACGGCGCGCCACGCGCGCCGGCCGCGGGCGGGCACCTCAGTAGGTGGCGCCGCTTTCGCCATAACGGCGCAGTACAACGCGCGCATCATCGCGCAGGATGTCACGACGCACGGCGATGCCGCGCCGCTCCAGTTCACCCATCCAGTCGGCGGGCAGCGGGCCTTCGTCGAACGCGGTGAGTTCTTCCACGTCGCTGGAGCGGGCGCCAATCAGCAGCGTGTCCACGCCGGCCCACACGGTGGCGCCATAACACTGGCAGCACGGCTGCGAACTCGTCGCCAGCGTGATGTGGCTGCCGTCTTCGTTCAGGCGGAAACGCTGCGTGCGCTGCTGGGCCAGCATGTACGCCATCATTTCGGCGTGCGCGACCGAGCAGCTGTGCGGTACCACGCGGTTCACGCCGACGGCGACGATGCGATGGCCACCGTCGAACACCACGGCGCCGAACGGGCCGCCGGTGGCGCTGTCGACGTTATGCCCGGACAGGCGGATCGCGAGGCCGACCTTCGCCTCGTCGCTTTCGTACGACGCCGCGGTGTCGACAAAGTCGTGCACCCAGGCGGGCAGGGTGAGATGGACCTGTGCGTACAACATCAGGCCTGCTTCGCCCACGAATCACGCAGCGTCACCACGCGGTTGAACACCGGTGCGTCGTGCGTGTGGTCGTGCATGTCGGCCACGAAGAATCCGAGGCGCTCGAACTGCACGCGGTCTTCGCGCGCGGCACCGGCAGCGGCCGGCTCCACGAAACCGTGCACCACGCGGCGCGAGTCCGGGTTGATGTGATCCTTGTACGTCTTGCCGTCGGTATCGTCGTCCGGGTCGGTCACGTCGAACAGGCGGTCGTACAGGCGCACCACGGCCGGCACGGCGTCACGCGCGCTCACCCAGTGGATGGTGCCCTTCACCTTGCGGTCCGCACCGGGCATGCCGCTGCGCGACTCGAGGTCGAGCGTGCAGCGCAGTTCGACGACATCGCCGGCGTCGTTCTTCACCACCTCGTCGCAACGGACGATGCCCACGCCGCGCAGGCGCACTTCGCCTTCCGGCTTCAGGCGGTGGAAGCCCTTCGGCGGCACCTCGGCGAAATCCTCGCGCTCGATCCACAGGGCGGGCGAGAACGGCACGCTGCGCGAGCCGAAGCTCTCGTCCTTCGGATGGTTCGGGAAGGTGAGCGTTTCCGCGTGGTCCGCCGGCAGGTTGGTGATCACCAGCTTGACCGGGTCGATCACCGCCAGGCGACGCGGCGCCTTCGCGTCCAGGTCTTCGCGCACGCAGCCTTCGAGCACGCTCATGTCGATGGTGCTGTTCTGCTTGCTGACGCCGATGCGCTCCCAGAACAGGCGGATGCCGGCCGGGGTAAAGCCGCGGCGGCGCACGCCGGCGATGGTCGGCATGCGCGGATCATCCCAGCCGTCCACCAGGTTTTCCGACACCAGCGTGATCAGCTTGCGCTTGCTCATCACCGTGTAGTTGAGGTTGCCTCGCGAGAACTCGATCTGGCGCGGCTTGCTCGGCGCCGTCGGCAGGCCGGCGGCGACCAGCGACTGCCACAGCGCCGGGTCGTTGACGAGGTCCACCTGGTCCACGCACCAGTCGTACAACGGGCGGTGGTCTTCGAATTCCAGCGTGCACAGCGAATGCGTGATGCCTTCGACCGCGTCCGACAGCGAATGCGCGAAGTCGTACATCGGGTAGATCGGCCACGCGTCACCGGTGTTCTGGTGGTGCACCTTGCGGATGCGGTACAGCGCCGGGTCGCGCAGGTTGATGTTGCCCGAGGCCATGTCCATCTTCGCGCGCACGGTCTTGCTGCCGTCGGCGAATTCACCGGCGCGCATGCGCTGGAAGAGATCCAGGTTTTCTTCCACGGAACGGTCGCGGTACGGCGAGTTGCGGCCCGGCTCGGTCAGCGTACCGCGGTACTCGCGCACTTCGTCGGCCGAGAGGTCGTCCACGTAGGCCACGCCCAGGCGGATCAGCTTCAGCGCTGCCTGGTAGAACACCTCGAAGTAATCCGAGGCGTGGCGCAGTTCGGCCCACTCGAAGCCCAGCCACTTCACGTCGCGCTGGATCGCGTCGACGTACTCGACGTCTTCCTTCGACGGGTTGGTGTCGTCGAAGCGCAGGTTGCAGGTGCCCGCGAACTCACTGGCCAGGCCGAAGTTCAGGCAGATGGACTTGGCATGCCCCAGGTGCAGGTAGCCGTTCGGCTCCGGCGGGAAGCGCGTATGGATCACCGTGTGCTTGCCGGAGGCCAGGTCGTCACGGACGATCTGGCGGATGAAGTGCTGCTGCAGGAGGGGCGTTTCGGTCGACATCGGGGGCGGCTCGGCTGTGGGTGCGGCGCAAACGTCGAAGTTTACCTCCCCTGCGCGCCCGATGCTTGCCGTGGAGCCGTGGGCCGGGTAGCTTGCCAGCATGCGGATCGTCTACCACGCCCAGAGCCTTATCGACGCCCACCTCGTGCGTGATGCGCTGGAACAGGCCGAGATCCCCGCTTTCGTTTCCGGCGAATACCTCATCGGCGCCATCGGCGAGCTGCCGGCCATGGGCATCGTCTCGGTGATGGTGCCCGATGCCGCGGTGGACGCCGCCGAGGGTATCGTGCGCGCCGTGGACGCCCGGCTGGCCGAGGCCCGCGCGGCCGCCACCGAGGGTGATTTCGACGCCGGAATCCTGCCGGCCTGACCGCCGGTATTGCACCAGGAAAACCCATGCAGGCCATTTACGACCTCGTCCGCGACGTGCCGGACTTCCCGCGCCCGGGCATCATGTTCAAGGACATCACGCCGCTGCTGGCGGATGCCAACGCCTTCGCCGAATGCATCCGGGCGCTGTGCGACCCGTGGCGCGGCAAGGGCATAGGTGCCGTGTGCGGCATCGAATCACGCGGCTTCATCTTCGGCGCCGCCATGGCGCAGTCGCTCAACGCGGGCTTCGTGCCCCTGCGCAAGGCCGGCAAGCTGCCGCCGCCGGTGGTGGGCATGGACTACGGCCTGGAGTACGGGCTGGATCGCCTGGAAATCGGCACCGAGGCGCTGAAGCCGGGCGAGCGCGTGCTCATCGTCGACGACGTGCTGGCCACGGGCGGTACGCTGGATGCCGGCCGCCGCCTGGTCGAGCGGCTGGGTGCCGAGGTGGTCGGTGCCAGCGTGGCCATCGAGCTGCGTGGCCTGGACGGGCGGGCGCGCTGGGTCAGCGACGCCCCGCTGCACGCGCTGGTCAGCTACTGAGCAGCGACCGGTTTCTCTTCGGAAATACTTTCGACCAGCACGATCTCGCAACCACCTGCGCCGGTGTCTTCGCGGGTGAGTGAGGTGTCCCAGTGCCAGCCGTCGTCGCGCTTCACGTCGACGAGGAAGCCCTCGAAGTGGACCACCTCGCCCTGGCGCACGTCGCGCAGCTGGCGCGCCGCGGTGTCGTTGGCCGGGATCATGTGCATGTTGGCGCTGGAATCCTCGATCTCGTGGCGCGGGATCGGGAATTTCTCGGTGTACCAGAAGTAGAAGCGGTTCGACTGCGAGATACGGATCTTGTCCAGCACCGCGGAATCGGACATCCGGCCCCAGCCCATGGCCAGGTCGGTCGGTGCGATCGGGGCCAGGTCATCCAGCTGGTAGTCCTCGCGCGACAGCACCCGGCCGCTCATCGAGAACTTCGCCCGGGGCTCCAGCTTGAAGTGGCCGCGGGCCAGCTCGGTGCCGCCGCGGATGTCCACCTGGTCGGGCACGTCGCCCGCGACAATGCCCGGCGCATCGTGCACCGGCCTGTGCCGCCACCAGTTGTAGCCACCCAGGCTGCACAGGACGAGCAGCAGGACGACAAGCCATGAACGCATCAGGAAAAACCGTCAGGGGGTGGTGAGGGCAACGTCCGAGGGCCTGCCCGGTTGACCGGTGGCGCAGCCGCGGGCGCTGAAAAGTTCCGCCGGCACGTCGCGCATCACCGAAGCGAGGGCCTCGAAGAAGGGGGTCATCGCGGAGCTTTTCCGCCAGAGCATGGCGATGCGGCGGCTCGGCGCCGGTTCCTCGAACTCGATCAGGTGGACATTGCCCGACTGGGCCACGGGCGGCTTCACCGCCAGCGTGGGCAGCAGGGTGATGCCCACGTTGGCCGAGACCATCTGGCGCAGGGTCTCCAGGCTGGTGGCCCGGAATCCGGACTTCTCCCCGGCGCCGGCCATGTGGCAGACCTCCAGCGCCTGGTCGCGCAGGCAGTGGCCGTCTTCGAGCAGGAGCAGGTTCTGTTCGGCCAGGTCTTCCATGCGCAGGCGGCCATGGTGGGCGAGCGGGTGGCCACTGGGCACGGCCAGCACGAACGGCTCCTCGAACAGGAACTCGGTGTGCAGGGAATCGTCGTGGACGGGCAGGGCGAGGATGCCGGCGTCGAGCGTGCCCTCGCGCAGCATGTGCAGGATCTGCTCGGTCTTCTCTTCGCGCAGCAGCAGCTCCAGCCGGGGGAAGCGCTCGCGCAGGGCGGGAATCACGTGGGGCAGCAGGTACGGGCCGAGGGTGGGGAAGATGCCCAGGCGGATCGTGCCCGACTCCGGATCGCGGGTGCGTTGGGCGATGGCCTTGATTTCATCCACCTGCGAAAGCACCCCGCGGGCACGGCGGGCGATCTCGCGGCCGGTTTCGGTCAGCAGCACCTTGCGCGGGGTGCGCTCCACCAGGGCCACGCCGAGCTCGTCTTCGAGCTTGCGGATCTGGGTGGAGAGGGTGGGCTGGCTGACGAAGCTGGCCTCGGCGGCGCGCCCGAAGTGGCGGTGCTCCGCCAGGGCGACCAGATAGGAGAGATCTCGAAGGTTCATGGGACGGCTCGAGAGGCATTTCGATAGTTCTAGGCTATCACATCCATGTCTACAATCGATTTGAGATATACCCGACCCCCCTGTAGTCTTCTCCCATCGCTCGCTTCCCCAGGCGGGCAACCCCTGTACACCCAACCCTCACTCTGGAGAGTCGATCCATGCTGACCATTGGCGATAAGTTCCCCGAATTCAACCTCCTGGCCGTCGACGGCGGCCCGCTGGCCAACAAGATCGAAGACGCGTTCACCACGATCTCCGACAAGTCGTACGAGGGTAAGTGGAAGCTCGTGTTTTTCTACCCGAAGGACTTCACCTTCGTGTGCCCGACCGAGATCAAGGGTTTCAGCGACCTGAACGAGCAGTTCGCCGATCGTGACTGCCAGATCCTGGCCGCCTCGACCGACAGCGAGTTCGTCCACCGCGCGTGGCGCATGGACCACGCCGACCTGAAGGACCTCAAGTTCCCGATGCTCGCGGACATCAAGAAGGAGCTGACCACGGCTCTCGGCATCCTGACCAACGACGGCGTCGCCCAGCGCGCCACCTTCCTGGTCGATCCGAACGGCGAAATCCAGTTCGCCTACGTCACCGCCGGTTCGGTGGGCCGTAACCCGGACGAAGTGCTGCGCGTCCTCGACGCCCTGCAGACCGACGAGCTGTGCGCCTGCAACTGGAAGGCCGGCGAAGAGACCCTCAAGGTCGCCTAAGCTTCAAGCAGTCAAAAGTCCCGCGCCGCAAACGCTCCCTCCCCGCGCGGCGCGGGCACCCTGCATCGATACCTCTCCCGGGGTGCCGTCCGGCACTCCCCGCGTGAACCGGCGCCCCTGCGCCGAGCCATTCCGCGCCTTATTCCCACGCCTCTTACCTTTGACCAGGAGTCACCGATGAGCCTCGCCGATCTTCGCAGCCAGCTTCCCGAGTACGCCAAGGACCTGAAGCTCAACCTCGACTCCGTGCTGAGCGAAGCCGGTGCGCCGGGCCTCAACAAGGCGCAGATCGCCATGATCGCGCTGGGTTCCGCCGTGTCCGCCCGCTACAAGCCGCTGACCGAGGCCGTTGCCGCGTTCGCCGCCGAGCACGCCACGGCCGAACAGCTGACCGCCGCCAAGGGTTCGGCCGCGATCATGGGCATGAACAACATCTATTACCGCTTCCAGCACCTGGTGTCGCACCCCGAGTACGAAACCATGCCGGCGAAGCTGCGCATGAACGTCATCGGCGCCTACAAGGGCGATGCCAAGAACGACTTCGAGCTCGTCTCGCTCGCGGTGTCCGCGGTGAACGGTTGCGGCATGTGCATCGACTCGCACGACAAGGTGCTGCGCGACGGCGGTGTCAGCGTGCAGGGCATCCAGAGCGCGGTGCGCATTGCCTCGGTGATCCACGCCGTGGCCGTCGTGCTCGAACAGGCTGATGCTGCGGGCTGAGATTTTTCGTAGCGCGTCAATCGCTTAACGCGGTCTTTCGGACCGTTGGCACATCCTCCGCCCACCAACACGCGGAGGGTGTGCCATGAGCTATGTCGATGGTTTCGTCATGCCGGTTCCCGAAGCCCGCCTGGGCGACTACAAAAAAATGGCCCGGGTGGGGGCGAAAGTCTGGATGGACCACGGGGCACTCGCCTACACCGAGTGCGTGGCCGATGACGTCAAGCCAGGCAAGGTCACCTCGTTCCCGCAGGCCGTGAAGCTCAAGCCGGGCGAAGTCGTGGTGTTCTCCTGGATCGTCTACAAAAACCGCCGCGAGCGCGACCGCATCATGAACAAAGTGATGGAAGATCCGCGACTTGCGAAGTACATGGACGCGAAGAACATGCCCTTCGACGGCAAGCGGATGTTCTGGGGCGGCTTCAAGCCCATCGTCGAGGCGTGACGCGGCGCAGCGAGGACGGGGTGCCTTCTGGCACTGGGTCGGAAGTCACCCCTCTCCTCAGGATGGGCGGGATTATCCACAGGGAGTCCCACCCACATGCGTCGTCTCGTCCGTCCCCTTGTTCTCACCGCGCTCGCCGCCTGCTGTGGCGTCGCGCTCGCCGCCGGCACGGACGCCGCGCCGCCGCTCGGCCACCTCCCGGACTGGGCCCAGCCGGAAAGCTACAAGCTGGCCTTCAAGGTCGACCCCAAGCAGGAGGACTACACCGGCTCGGCGTCCATCAAGATCAAGCTCACCCAGCCGTCCGACTTTGTCTGGATCCACGGCAAGGAGCTGAAGGTCTCCAAGGTGGTCGTCACCGACGCCGCCGGCAAGAAGCACACCGGTAAGTACACCGTTGCCGCCGAGAAGGAAGGCGTCGCCCGCCTCGACCTCGGCGCGAAGCTCGAGGGCGAGATCACCGTCGCCATCGACTTCGCCGCGCCGCTGAACAAGCAGCTGCAGGGCCTGTACAAGGTCTCGCACGAAGGCGTCCCGTACGCCATGACGCAGATGGAGCCGGTGTCGGCCCGCTACGCGTTCCCGGGCTTCGACGAGCCGCGCTTCAAGACCACCTACGACCTGAGCCTCACCATCCCGGCCGACGACCAGGGCGTGGCCAACACCGCGCAGGTGAAGGAAGAGAAGGCCGGCGCTGGCTGGAAGACCCTGACCTTCTCCACGACCAAGCCGCTGCCGACCTACCTGGTCGCGTTCGCCGTCGGCCCGTGGGACGTGGTGAAGGGCCCGGACATCAGCCCGACCGAATTCCGCACCACGGCCACCCCGCTGCGCGGCATCGCCGCCAAGGGCGAAGGCCACCGCATGCAGCACGTGCTGGGCGAAACCAACTCGATCATCCACACGCTCGAGGAGTACTACGGTTTCGGCTATCCGTTCGACAAGCTCGACCTGCTGGCCGCGCCGGACTTCAGCGCGGGCGCCATGGAAAACGCGGGCCTGGTCACCTTCCGCGACTGGCTGCTGCTGATCGATCCGGATTCGGCCGCCAACTACGTGCGTGGCTCGTTCAACGTCAATGCGCATGAGCTGGCCCACCAGTGGACCGGCGACACCGTCACCATGGCGTGGTGGAACGACCTGTGGCTCAACGAAGCCTTCGCGACGTGGATGCAGCAGAAGGTCACCCAGAAGGTGCATCCGGAATACCGCGCCGACCTGGACCGCGTCCGCGGTGCCCAGGGTGCGATGAATAACGACAGCCTGGTCAGCGCCCGCAAGATCCGCCAGGAAATCACCGGCAACGGCGACATCGAAACCGCGTTCGACGGCATCACCTACCAGAAGGGTGCCGCGGTGCTGGGCATGTTCGAAGGCTACGTGTCCGAGCCGGTGTTCCAGAAGGGCATGCGCGCGTACATCCAGAAGCACAAGTTCGCCAACGCCACCGCTGACGACCTCGTCGATTCGATCGCCGAAGCCGCGGGCCAGGGCGAGCAGTTCAAGAAGGCGTTCAACAGCTTCCTCGACCAGTCCGGCGTGCCGTACGTCACCACCGAAGTGAAGACCGAAGACGGCAAGACCGTGCTGCACGTGAAGCAGAGCCGTTACCTGCCGCTGGGCAGCACCGGTGACGCGAACCGCGTGTGGGGCGTGCCGATGTGCGTGCGCTACGGCGTGGCCGGCGGCGACAAGGTGAAGTGCGAAATCTTCAGCGCGGCCGAGGGCAGCATCGTCCTCGACGGCGCCGCGAAGAACACCTGGGTGATGCCGAATGCCAGCGGCCGCGGTTACTACCGCTTCGCGCAGAGCAAGGCGGACCTCGCCAACCTCGCCAAGGTGGTCTCCAGGCTGAGCGACGCCGAGCAGCTGGCTTACGCCGATGCCGTGCGCGCGGGCTTCCAGCATGGCGACATCAACGCCGGTGACACGCTGGCCGCGCTGAAGCCGGTCACCGCGTCGAACACCCGCGAAGTGTTCACCGCGCCGATGGGTACGTTCACCTGGATCGTCGACCACGTCGCCACCACGGACGCCCAGCGCGCCGTGCTGCGCAAGTGGGCCATCGATGCCTACAAGCCGAAGCTGGCCTCGCTGGGCTTCCGCAAGAAGGCCGGTGAGAAGGACAACGACACCCTGACCCGCAACGTGCTCGTGGGCTTCCTTGCCGACAAGGACATCGCCGATAAGGATGTGCGTGCCGAAATGCTCGCGCAGGGCGACGCCGCGCTGAAGACGAAGGACGGCCACCTCGACCTCGACGCCGCCGACCCGGACCTGCTCGCCACCGCCCTCGGCGTGGCCGTGCAGGAACGTGGTGCCCCGGCCGTCGATGCGCTGATCGCCGAAATCCCGAAGACTTCGGACCCGGCCAAGCGCAACGCGATGCTTGCGGCACTCGGCGATGCGCCGAACGCCGCACTCGCCAACAAGGCCCGCGACTTTGCCCTGGGCAAGGACGTGAAGGTCGGCGAGATGGCGATGGTGCTGATGGGTGGCCGCGACAACGAGAAGTCGCGTGATGAGCTGTGGCAGTGGTTCACCACGAACTACGACAAGATCATCGCCCGCACGGGTAGCTTCGCCGGCGGCAAGCTGCCGTCGCTCGCCGCGCAGGGTGGTTGCTCGAAGGCCGAGGCTGACCGCCTCAGCGAGTTCTTCAAGCCCCGCCTCGGCCAGGTGAGCGGTGCCGAACGCGGCCTCGCGCAGACCAGCGAGTCGATCCTCCTGTGCTCCGCACTGAAGGACAAGCAGGACGCGAAGACGATCAAGTAATCGTCGACGTTAAAGCAGACCAAGGCCGGGCAGTTCGCTGCCCGGCCTTTTTGTGCCGCGATTACGGGCGGGTGGGGTGTCGCGGTCGGGGGCGGGCAGGCCCTTGGGGCCGCCAGACGCGGACCTTCGGACCGGGCCGTAGCTTCCTCGTCGCGAGAATCGCCGCGCCACGCGGCCCTCCGCTTATGTCGGCCCCAAGGGCCTGCCCGCCCCCGAGTCCACACGCCTCGTTACATGTCGCAAAAGCAGCCGCGATCAGCGCACCTGGAATGTCACGCGCTGCTCTTTTCCGCTAGTGGCTGGATAGACCGCATACTCGAAGTTGCCACCCTGGTGGCCATTTGCGTCCCACGTGCGGCGATAGCCAATGATGGTTTCGCCACGACGGCATGGCCCAACGGCGTTTCCGTTCTTGCACAACGGTTCCGTCTTGATCTCACGAAGCGCATTGCTGAGTAATTTCGCCTGGGCGGCTTTGCCGTAGCCGATGTCGTCGGTAGTGATCTGCATCCACGCGCCGCCGTGGTCGTTTACGGTCGTGCTTTTTCCTTCAACGTACTCGTTTCCCCCGGCTGCGGATTGGACGCGGAAGACATAGGCGCCTGTTAGAGAGCTCGCATATGACGGAAGCGTCGAGGCTACTGCGAGAAAGGCGAAGCACATTCGTTTCATGATCGTGTCCCTTTGTCGGCCTTATTGCCGGAAACCATGGTCGTGTGCCGCACTTGGATTACCGAGTAGATGGCACCCTCGTTTACGCGTAGGCCGCTGCCTCGTTGACTAGGAATGGCGAAGACGGATGACTGACCTGTAGGCGGCGTACGCCAATTCACGTCAGCGTTTGTCTCGGCACCTGTCCCAAGGGCGTCTGTCGCAAAGGGTGCGTGGTCTGATGGCTGCGCCAAGGCCAGGAGGTCCAAACATGCAGGTTTCCATCAACTCAGCCGTGCCCGCCTCGCAACTCGTGCCGTCAACGCGAGCGCAAACCGCCACGGCGCCCGCTCGTGACGCCGAGCCATTTGCGCTTGATAAGCGCATCGACTTCTCACACATCACCCCGCGTCAGCTGAGCGAGTACGTCGTCGAGCAAGAGCGGCTGGGCGTACTGAGCCGGGATGAAGGCGACGCTCTCCTCAATCAGGTCCCTGTGACGCTATCGGACGCGGGACCCCACGTTCAGATGGATACCCCGTTCAACCTGCGCGCCGGCCTCCAGGGCACGATGGAGTTCCACCTGGACACGAAGAGCGGCCTCGCCAGCTGGTACGCCGGCCTGATCGACCGCCTGGCTACCCTGGAAGCCCAGTCCATCCGGCTGTCTGCGGAGGTCTAGCGGCCACGGCCCCGGTCATGGGTTACGCTAAACCCATGCATACCCGCACGACCACCGCCCGTGATGTTGCCGAACTTGCCGGAGTTTCGATCTCCGCCGTGTCGCGCACGTTTACCGCGGGCGCGAGTGTCTCGGCGAAGACGAAGGCGCGCGTGCTGGCGGCGGCGGAATCTCTGGGATACCGGCCGAACCAGCTGGCCCGCAGCCTGATGACCGGGCGCACGGCGCTGATCGGCCTGGTCTCCAATCACTTTGCGAACCCCACCTTCATGGAGGTGTTCGACCTGTTCACCCGGGAGCTGCAGGCGCGTGGGTTGCGGCCCCTGCTGGCGAACCTGGGCGAGGATGAGGACGGGAGCCAGGCGCTGGACATGATGCGCCAGTACAGCGTGGATGCCGTGCTGATCGCCACCTCCGCACCGCCTGCGGGCTTCGCCGCGTCGTGCCGCGCCGCAGGCATGCCGGTGATTCATGTGTTCGGGAGGGCAGGGCGTGGCTCACCGGTACCGGTGGCGACGGTGGATAACGTCGCTGGGGGCCGGCTGGTCGGTGAAGCGATGCGCAAGCGCGGTCTGAAAAAGCTCGTGTTCCTCGGTGGCTCGTCGCACGATGCGTCATCCATCGACCGCGCCAATGGCTTCGCCGAGGCGGCGGGAAAAGCGCTGAGGCGCACGGTGTTCGCCGGCAACTACACGCACGACCACGGCCGTGACGCCATGCTGGCGCTGCTGGACGACGATGCCACGGTGGATGGCGTGTTCTGCGGCGACGATGTGCTCGCCATGGGCGCGATGGATGCCTGCCGCGAACGCGATATCGACGTGCCTGGCCAGATCAGCATCGTGGGCTTCGACGACATGCCGCTGGCGGCGTGGTCCGCCTACTCGCTGACCACGGTGCGCCAGCCGATCCGGGCGATGATCCTGCACGCGATCGAACGCATCGCCGCGTGGGTGGACAACGCGGATGCCGTCCCGCGCAGCAAGCTCTTCCCCTGCGAACTCATCATCCGCAACAGCCTCCGCTAGAGGTCGACCCAGCGCCTGTCGCGCGCGGAGGCGAGGGCGGCTTCCACCACCTTGTCCACCTCATAGCCATCGCGGAAGGTCGGCCACACGGCGTCGCCGGTTTCCACCCCGCGCAGGAAATCGCGTAGCTCGATCACGATCTGGTCGTTGTAGCCGGTGCCGTGGCCGACGCCCTGGCTAAACGCGAGGTAGTCCGGGTGCGCCGGCCCCATCAGGATTTTCTGGAACCCCCGTCGCGAGGGGTCGCGCGCGGCGTCGTATAGCCACAGCGCATTCTGGTCCTCCTGATCGAAGTACAGCGCGCCACGCGTGCCGGTGATGCGATAGGTGTAGCCCATCTTCCGCCCCGCCGCGACGCGGCTGAAGCTGAGGCTGCCGCTGGCGCCGTTGGCGAAGCGCAGCAGCATCTGGCCCTGGTCGTCGTTCTCGATGGCCTCCGGGCCGTGCGGCCCCGGGCGCGTGGTATGGATGACCTGCGTATCCGCCACGAGGCTGGCGATGGGCCCAACCAGACGCAGGCAGGCGTTGATGATGTGCGGGGCGACATCCGCCAGCGCACCCGCGGCGGTGCCCGTGCTCACGCGCGTACGCCAGGACGCGGGAAGGGCCGGGTCGTGCAGGTAATCCTCCACATGCTCGACGGTCACCTGGATGACCTCGCCGATCTCGCCCGACGCGATGATCTGCTTTGCCAGCTGGCTGGCGGGCGTGCGGATGTAGTTGAAGCCGACCATGTTGGCGAGGCCGGCGCCCTCCATCGCCTCCACCATCCGCAGCGATTCCGCGGCATCGCATCCCAGCGGCTTCTCGCAGAGCACCGGCTTTTTCGCCGAGACGCAGGCGAGCACCATGTCCAGGTGCGTGCGTGGCGGGGTGGCAATGATGACCGCATCGATGCCAGGGTTATCGACCAGCGTGCGCCAGTCCCCGGTTGACCGATGCCAGCCCCAGCGCGCCGCATGGTCCGCCGCGCCCGCCGCCGTGGAGGTGGCGATCATCTCGCAGCGCGGGCGCAGGCCGGTCTCAAAGATGGCGCCTACCGACTGCAGGGCAATGGTGTGTGCCTTGCCCATGTAACCGGCGCCAATCAGGCCGATACGAAGCTCTTTCATCCTGGATATCCCGTGTGGTGTGGGGCCGCCGTCCCGATACTGGCGATGTTGCAGTGCAATTTGCAAGCGCTTGCAAAACGGCATAGCGTAAGCCCTGACAACGCCCGGAGCCTCCGCCATGAACGCCGTTCGCCAGCCCGCCGTCGTACCGCCCGTGTTCACCGAAGCTACCCTCGACACCGACGCCATCGTGCGCGAGCTGCTCGAAGGCGTCGGTGCGGTGACCCTGCGCGGGTTGTTCTCCGAGGCGGAAATTGCCGAGGCGCGCGACATCGTCATGCGCGAATCCAACGGGGACGACCGCGGGGCCAAGGTCACCCATTTCCAGGGCGATGCCGAGCGGGCAGGGCGGATCAACCTGCAGCGCCGCGTGTGGAACCTGCTCGCCAAGGGCGACATTTTCTCGCGCATGGCCGCGCACCCGACGATCATGCAGGTGATGCGGGTGTTCCTTGGCTCGGAGTTCATCATGGGCTCGATCGCGGCGAACCGGATCCTCCCGGGTGGCCCGGGGCAGGAGCCGCACATCGATTACCCGTACTGGGATTTCCATTCGCCGGAAACGCATCCGACGCGGATCAACGCCAGCTTCCCGTTGAACGGGCAGGTGACGATCATGCTCGATCCGTTCACCGAGGACACCGGCGCGACGGCGTATGTCCCCGGCAGCCAGCGCGAACTGCGCTACCCCGACGAGAAAGACGGCTCCTTCGACCGCTGTGAACGCATGCTCGGCGAACCCGGCGACACCGTCGTGTTCTTTGGTGCCGTCTGGCATTGCGCCATGCCCAACCGGAGCAGCATCGACCGCTCGGCGATCATCACCCAGTACCTGCCGAAGTTCATCAAGCCGATGGAAGACCTGCCGGCCGCGCTACCGGAGGCCTTCGTAAAACAGGCAAGCCCCGATATCCGCCAGCTGCTCGGCCTCAACTATCCGTACCCGGAAGTGCTGGATGCCGCGCGTGGCGGCAATGCCGAAGGACGCAAGCGTTACTGACGCCTCGGCGTCGCTTCGACGAAGCGGACGATGTCGTCGAGCACGGGCACCTTGTCCTTCGACGGACCCAGGGCAAACAGGATGCGCATGTGCCCGGTGTCCGGATACAGCTTCACGACGACGGGCTCGCCCTGCGCCTCGTAGCGCTTTGCCAGTGACAACGCGTTCTGCGGCTTCACCGTCGTATCCGTCTCGCCCTGCAACAGCAACGCAGGCGGTTCGTCGCCATCGACGAAGTTCACCGGCTGCGATCGCGCCTGTTCCTGCGGCGTATGCCCGAACATGTCGATGAAGCTGTCGTTGGTCAGTGGCAGGAAATCGTACGGGCCGGCCAGGCCGATCACGCCCGACAGCTCTCGCGGCGTCATGCCCAGCTGTTGCAGCCAGCGTCCGTCGGTCGCCAGCAGCAGCGCCAGGTGCGCGCCGGCGGAATGGCCCATCACGAACAGGCGCGAGGTGTTACCGCCGTATTCACCGGCGTGGCGGTGCGCCCAGGCCACGGCCTGCGAGGTGTCCTCCATGAAGCCATCGAGTTTCGCGCGCGGCCAGGTGCGGTAATCCGGCACCACGGTCACGATGCCGCGAGCCGCCAGCGCCTCGCCCACCCAGCGATACCACTGTCGCTTGCCGCTCTTCCAGCTTCCGCCATAGAGGAACACCACCACCGGTGCGTTCCTGGCGTCCTTCGGTGCATACACGTCGAGCGAAAGCCCGCCGTGGAAGGGAATGTCATGGTGCGCGACGACGCCGTCAGAGGACTGGCGGGCGTTGACGACGGCGAAGAGGGGCGCCTGGCAACCGGAGAGCAGCAGGGCGAGGAGCGCGGCGAGGAAGAGTCGGGTCATGCCCCACAGTTACGTGCCGGGCGTGAAAATGGATGCATCGCCTAGTGGGCGGGATGCCGACGGATGAAGTCCACGGTGTCGGCGAGGACGCTGGCGCGGTGTTTCATGGGGCCAAAGGCCAGCAGGATGCCTTCATGGCCAACGCCCGGGTAAAGGCGCAGCTCGGCCGGCTCACCCGCATCCTCGTAGCGCGCTGCCATCGACAGGGCCTCGGACGGATACACCTCGGTGTCTTCCTCGCCCTGCAGGAGCAGCGCAGGCGGCGCGCCGCTTGCCACGAAGTTCACCGGCTGCGAGGCCGCCTGTTCCTCCGGGGTCGTGCCGAACATGCCAACGTAGTCCGGGTCGTCGTCGATGGGCAGGAAGTCGTAGGCACCGGCGACGCCGATCCATCCGGACAGCGCCCGCGGCTGCATGCCCACCTTGCCCAGCCACTGGCTGTCGGTGGCGAGCATGGCGGCCACGTGCCCGCCGGAGGAATGGCCCATCAGGAAGATGTTGTCGGGCGAGCCGCCGAACTCGCCCGCATGCTCATGCACCCAGCGGACGACGTTGGCGGCGTCGGTAAGGAAACCCGCCATGGCGACAGCAGGCCAGAGCCGGTAGTCCGGCACCACGGCCACCACGCCCTGCCGTGCGAGCGCTTCGCCCATCCAGCGATCCCACTGGCGCTTGCCCTCCTGCCAGTCACCGCCGAAGAAGTAGACGACCACCGGGGCATGCGCGGCATGCGGTGGCGCGTATACGTCCAGCGCCAGCTGGTGCGCGGGGTCATAGACCAGATCGGGATGCGTCACGACGCCCTCGCCAGACTGCGAAGCATTGATGCTTGCGAAGAAGGTAGCCCGGCACGCCGTCAGGCAGAAGAGGGCGACCACGATGAGGAGAACGCGCATCGGCGCATTGTAGGCAGGGCCAGCCGCTAGAATGCGTGCATGACCGATATTCGCACGATCCTGCGCACCGCCGGCCACGCCCTGGGCGACCGGCTTGAGGCGGAACTGCTGCTGGCGCACGCCCTGGGCGTCAACCGCGCATGGTTTTTTGCCCATGCGGAAGACGTGCTGCCGGCGGGCGATGCACTGCGTTTCCAGGAACTCGTCGGCCGTCGCGCGAAAGGCGAACCGGTGGCCTACATCACCGGTCGCCGCGACTTCTGGTCGCTGCCGCTCGAAGTGACACCCGCCACGCTCATCCCGCGTCCGGAAACGGAACTGCTGGTGGAACTGGCACTGGCCCACCTGCCGGAAGGCGGCCGCCTGCTCGATCTCGGCACCGGTAGTGGCGCCATCGCCCTGGCCATCGCCAAGGAGCGCCCGGATGCGACGGTGCACGCGGTGGATGCCAGCGAAGCCGCGCTCAGGGTGGCGCAACGCAACGCCCGCACGCTGGGCCTGCCTGTCACGTTTCACCACGGCGACTGGTTCACGCCCGTCAGCGGCGAGCGCTACGACGTGATCGTCAGCAATCCGCCGTATATCGAGGAAAGCGACGAGCACCTCGGGCAGGGCGATCTTCGCTTCGAACCACGAAGTGCGCTGGCGTCCGGCGTGGACGGGCTTGATGACATCCGCCGCATCATCGATGCGGCGCCCGCTCATCTCACCGAGGGCGGCTGGCTGCTCTTCGAGCACGGCTGGAACCAGGGCGCGCCGTCGCGCGCGCTGTTCGACACCTCGGTGTGGAGCGATCCGGTGACGACGGTCGACCTCGAAGAGCGCGACCGTGTCACGGGCGCGCGGCTTAGCCCGCGCTAGCCACCGGCGTCGCCACGAACTGCGGGAAGCGCCCGCGAATCGCTGTACGGATCTGCGGCAGGTCCAGCCCGGCCATCGTCAGCACTTCCTCGCGGCTACCGTGTTCCAGGTAGGCATCGGGCAGGCCGAGGTGGAAGATCGGAATCGTGATGCCCTTCGCGGCCAGGAACTCGGCGACACCGGCACCGGCACCACCGGCCACCGCGTTGTCTTCGATGGTGACGAAGGCTTCGTGCGTGCGCGCCATCTCGAGGATGAGTTCTTCATCCAGCGGTTTGACGAAGCGCATGTTCACCAGCGTGGCGTCCACTTCGGCGGCGATGACTGCGGCGGGCGCGAGCATGGTGCCGAAGGAAAGGATCGCCAGGCCGTGGTGGCCACGACGACGCACTTCGCCCTTGCCGATCGGCAGCGTTTCCAGGCCTTCCGCGATCTTTGCGCCCGGACCCGTGCCACGCGGATAGCGAATCGCGGCCGGGCCGTTGTACGCATAGCCGGTGCTCAGCATCATCCGGCATTCGTTCTCATCCGCCGGCGCCATCACCACCATGTTCGGCAGGATGCGCAGGAACGACATGTCGAAGCTGCCGCAATGCGTTGCACCGTCCGGGCCGACGACGCCGGCGCGGTCGATGGCGTAGGTGACGTCGAGGTTCTGCAGGGCCACGTCGTGGATGGCCTGGTCGTAGGCGCGCTGCAGGAACGTGGAGTAGATGGCGACGACGGGCTTGGCGCCTTCCACGGCCATGCCGGCCGCCAGCGTCACCGCATGCTGCTCGGCGATCGCCACGTCGAAGTAACGCTGCGGGTATTCACGCGAGAAACGCACGAGGCCCGAGCCTTCGCGCATGGCCGGCGTGATGCCGAGCAGGCGCTCGTCGGCGGCGGCCTGGTCGCAGAGCCAGTCGCTGAAGATGTCGGTGTAGGTCGGCTTGGCCGGCGCACCCTTCTTCACCAGGCCGGCCACCGGATCGAACGGGCCGACGGCGTGGTAATCGATCTGTGATTTTTCGGCAGGTTCGTAGCCCTTGCCCTTGGTCGTCATCACGTGGAGCAGCTGCGGGCCGGGCAGGTCCTTGACCATTTCCAGCGCCTGGACCAGCTGCGGCAGGTTATGGCCGTCGATGGGGCCGGTGTAGTGGAAGCCCAGCTCTTCGAACAGCGTGGACGGCACGAACATGCCCTTGGCGTGCTCTTCCCAGCGCTTGAAGAAGCGGCCGAAGAAGGATTCACGCGGCATGGCCTTCTTGGCCCGCTCGCGCCACGCGTTGAGCGTGCGGCTGGACATCGCGCGCGCGGCCATCTTGGTCATGGCGCCGACGTTTTCGCTGATCGACATGCCGTTGTCGTTGAGGATCACCAGCATGTTCGGCTCGACGTCGCCGCCATGGTTCATGGCCTCGAAGGCCATGCCGGCGGTGAAGGCGCCATCGCCGATCACGGCGACGACCTTGCGGTTGTCGCCACGGCGCTGCAGGGCAATCGCCATGCCCATCGCGGCCGAGATCGAGGTGGACGAGTGACCGACGCCGAAGGTGTCGTATTCGCTCTCGTCACGACGCGGGAAGGGGGCCAGGCCGTCCTTCTTCTTGATCGTGGTGATGCGGTCGCGGCGGCCGGTGAGAATCTTGTGCGGATAGCACTGGTGGCCCACGTCCCAGACCAGGCGGTCCTTCGGGGTTTCGAACACGTGGTGCAGGGCCACGGTGAGCTCAAGTACACCCAGGCCCGAGCTGAAATGCCCGCCGGACGAGGCGACGGCCTCGATCAGGTAGCGGCGCAGTTCATCGGCGATGGCCGGCAGTTCGTCCGCGGGGAAACGGCGAAGGTCCTCCGGCGACTCGATCTGCGCCAGATAGGGGTAATGGGAAAGGTCGTTCATCCGCCTATTGTTCGCCCAAGGCGAGGGCACGGCAAGGGATCGGGTGTGAAACCTTGCGGGCAAAACCCGGGCGGCGTTCAGGCGGGACGGCGGTCCCGCGGCAGGTGGCTCACCAGGAATTCCATCTGGTCGGCCAGGATGTTGCGGTTGGAGAGGATCAGGTGCTCCACCCAGCTGGGCCGGTAGGGCACGGCCAGCAGGGGCATGTGGGCCTGCTGCGGGGTGCGGTTGCTCTTCCGGAGGTTACAGGCCAGACAGGCACTTACGACGTTCTCCCACTCATCCGCGCCGCGCTTGGAGAGCGGCACCACGTGGTCGCGGGTGAGCTCGTGGCGGGTGTACTGGTGGCCGCAATACAGGCAGATGTGCCGGTCGCGGGCGAACAGGGCGGTGTTGGTCAGGGCCGGGGCCGGGTCGATGGCGTGTTCGCGGCAATGGCCGGTACTGGCCACGATGGGGTGCAACTGCATGCTGCTGCGCAGGCCGGACGCCCGGCTGGTGCCGCCGCGGACGGTGACGCAGGGGTCGCCGAGGGTCCAGGCCACGACCCCGCGGACATAGAGGCAAACCGCGTCCTGCCAGCTGATCCAGTCGAGGATACGGCCGGAGGCGTCCAGCGAGAGCACCCGCGTCGCATGCAGCGCGGCCACCCTCGGCAGGTCCTCTTGGAGCACTTCCATCGTCATCTAGTCTCGTCCTTCACGTACGCGAAAGAGCGTTCCAGCAAGCCGAACTCCGTGCGGGCCAGTGATGCCGGCCCCGCCCCACAGGGGGCGTTGACCCGAGCATAGCCCATAAATGCGACAGAAAAGCACTGTCCGGTACGCTTCTTGCGGGGGCTTTTCCTGTCACTCGCCGCTGATATAGTGGGGGTTCGATTGAAAGCCCGCAGGGTTTGGAAGGGGGGCCGGGGTGGCTTCCCAGGCCTGGCGGGTCCTAGAGGGAATGAAAGTGGCAGAAGTGCTTTTCTACGAGCGTCCGGTCGCGCTGAACCGTACGACCCATCGCGACCTTCGCCTGAAGGCCGTCAATAACATCCAGTTCGCCGCCAAGGCGCACTCCGTGCCGCTCACCGGCGTGGAATTCGCCCCGGCCGCGCGTGACTTCCCCATCCTGTTTGCTGGCAACAGCATCGAGGAAGCGGGCCCGATGGCACTTCTCGGCCTGCGCCAGGGTGAAAACCTGCTGGTCGGCGAGAACGGCTTCTGGGAGCAGGGCCTGTACATCCCGGCGTTCGTCCGCCGCTACCCGTTCGTGCTGGCTGAAAAGCCGGCCGGCGCCGAGGGCGACGATTTCACCGTGTTCCTCGACGAGGCCTACGAAGGCTTCAACGAGACCGAGGGCGAGCGCCTCTTCAATGAAGACGGCACCGACGCGCCGGCCCTGACCAACGCCGTGAACTTCCTCGGCGAGTTCCAGGACCACGTGGCCCGCACGCAGTGGTTCATGGGCAAGCTGCGCGAGCACGACCTGCTCGAGCCGCGCACCATCACGCTGCAGAAGGAAGGCCGCGGCATCAATCTCAACGGCCTGTTCGTGATCAACGAAGAGAAGCTGCGCAAGCTCGACGAGAAGGTGGCCGGTGAGTTCCTGCGCGAAGGCGCCTTCGGCTGGATCTACGCGCACCTGGTGTCGCTGGCGAACATCGACCGCATGGCTGCCCGCCTGGACGGCCGCGAGACGAAGGAAGACGTGGCCAAGGCCGCCGTCTGATCCTGAGCGCCACCGCTTCATGAAAAGGCCGCCTGGATGGGCGGCCTTTTTTTTTGCCTAGCGAACCGGCCGGGCCATGCGCACCAGGTCCGTATCGAAGCCGTGGCGCGTGTACAGGTCGCGGGCGTGCTCGTTGCCCGGGAACACGGCCAGGGTGACGAACTGGCAGCGGTGCTCCTTCGCCCAGTGATAGGCGTGGTCGAGCATGGCCTTGCCCGCGCCGGAGCCTTCGTAGTCCTCGTGTACCGCGATGTCCGAGATATGGCAGTTGTCGCGGTGGGTGAAGAAATCCTTGGTCTTCTGCAGGTGGATGAAACCCACCGCCTCGCCGTCGTCGTTCTCGGCCACGAAGATGTAGCTGTTGGACGGCTGTTCGTCGAGGTGCTTCACCAGGTCCGTCTCGATGCCCTTAAGACAGTCGGTCTTGGTTCGCCCGTTGGGCAGCGGGAAATGGATGAACCGGTGGACCAGGCCGAGGATGAAGTCGTCGTCGTCGCTCTCGGCGAGGCGAATCAGGAACGGTGCGTCGCTCATCGTGTCAGGAACCGTCGTTGGCGTAGAGAGTCCGGGTCTGGCCAGTTCTACACCTGAACGAGGGCCGG
Organism: Luteibacter pinisoli; assembly: GCF_006385595.1. Taxonomy (NCBI): domain Bacteria; kingdom Pseudomonadati; phylum Pseudomonadota; class Gammaproteobacteria; order Lysobacterales; family Rhodanobacteraceae; genus Luteibacter; species Luteibacter pinisoli. The sequence goes on along the minus strand of NZ_CP041046.1, from coordinate 3,686,940 downwards.
GAAAAGTCCCGGCCCTCGCTGTCGATCACAGCAGCTCGGGCAGGGTCTCGACGCCGGCGTCGATCGCCGCCTTGTGCAGGTGGATGCGCGGCAGGATGCGGGCGAAGTAGAACGTGGCGGTGTCACGCTTGGCCTGCTTGCCATCGGCCGACAGCAGCTGCGAGCTTTCCGCGGCCAGGACGCTGCGGGCCAGGAAATACGCCAGGGTGATGTAGCCGGAGTAGTAGAGGTAATCCACGGCGGCCGCACCCAGCTCCTCGGGGTTGGCCTGGGCCTTCGCGGCGATGGCCTGGGTCAGTTCGCCCCATGCCTTGGTCGCGGCCGCCAGCGGGCCGACGAACGCCTTCACTGCCTCGTTGCCCGCGTTGGCCTGGCAGAACGCCGCGACCTCGCCGAGGAAATGTTTCAGGCCCGCGCCCTGCAGCTGCATGATCTTGCGGCCCAGCAGGTCCAGTGCCTGGATCTGCGTGGTGCCTTCGTACAGGGTGATGATGCGGGCATCGCGGACGAACTGCTCCATGCCGTGCTCGGCGATAAAGCCGTGGCCACCGAAGATCTGCAGCGCTTCCTTGGTGCATTCCTGCGCCGCCTCGGTGAGCAGGCCCTTGGCGATGGGGATAAGGAACGAGAGCAGCTCGCCGGCCTGCTTGCGCGCCTGCGGGTCCGTGTCGCGTGCCTCGATATCGCTCTGCAGGGCGGCGTAGGCGGCGAGCACGCGGCCACCTTCGACGAAGGCGCGCTGGGTGAGCAGCATGCGGCGCACGTCCGGGTGCACGGTGAGCGGATCAGCAGGCTTTTCCGGCAACTTGGCACCCGAAAGGGCGCGCATCTGCAGGCGCTCGCGGGCGTAATTCAGGCTGTTCTGCAGGGCGCGTTCGGAGACGGCCAGGCCCTGGATGCCCACGGCCAGGCGTGCCGCGTTCATCATGGTGAACATCGCCACCAGGCCCTTGTGCGCGGGGCCCACCAGCCAGCCCTGCGCGTCGTCGAAATTCATCACGCAGGTGGCCGAGCCCTTGATGCCCATCTTGTGTTCGATGGCACCCGCGGCGGCGCCGTTGCGCTCGCCCAGCGAGCCGTCGGCATTCACCTTGAACTTCGGCACCACCAGCATCGAGATGCCGCGGCTGCCGGCGGGCGCATCCGGAAGGCGTGCCAGGACGAGATGCACGATGTTCTCGGCGAAGTCGTGTTCGCCGGCGCTGATGAAGATCTTGGTGCCGTTGATCCGGTAGCTGCCGTCCTCATTCGGTTCGGCGCGGGTCTTCAGCAGGCCAAGGTCGGAACCCGCCTGCGGCTCGGTCAGGCACATGGTGCCGGTCCAGCGGCCTTCCACCAGCGGCTTCAGGAAGGTGTCCTGCTGCCACTCGGTTCCGTGGTGTTCCAGCGCGTCCGTGGCGCCGTGCGAGAGCAGCGGGTAAATGCCCCAGGCAAGGTTGGCCGAGTCGATCATTTCCTTGACCAGCGCGCCAAGCACGGCGGGCAGCGCCTGGCCGCCGAACTTCTCGTGCGCGGTGAGACCGGCCCAGCCGCCTTCGGCGTACTGGTGATAGGCCTCCTTGAAGCCCTTCGGCGTGGTCACGGCGGCCGTGGCCTTGTCGTAATGGCAGCCCTCGGCGTCGCCCGATGCGTTCAGCGGCGCGAGCACCTGTTCGTTGAAACGCGCGGCTTCGTCCAGCACGGCGTCGAGCAGGTCGCGGCTGTGCGCTTCGCCGCCTTCGAGGCGGCCGAGCACGGCTTCGGCGCCGAGCACGTCGTAAAGCGCGAAGCGCATGTCGTTGAGCGGGGCTTTGTAGATGGTCATCGTGGATCCTGGCGAATGCGGCTGGGGATGGGGTCAGGGCGAGCGGTAGGTGTCGGGGATGCCGGGCACCGGCGACAGCCAGCTTTTGCCATGCACCGGGTAGGTGCTGGGCTTGGTTTCTTTTTCCGGGGTGGCGGTGATCTGCCCGCGGATGTCGTAGGCGAGGCCGCCCGAGCTGCCCTTGGCGGCCAGTTCGGCGAGCGCCCTGGACATCTCCGGTGTCGGCAGGAGGTCCACCTGGGTCACGTCCGCGGCGAACGCGGGGATGTCCTGGGCGATGTTCGCATCGAGCAGCACGCCAGGCAGCTGGCCCACCTGCAAGGTGCCCTGGAAGCGGTCGAACGACATACCGCCGTAGCTGTTATTGCGTACGCGCAGGGTCACGTGCCACGTGCCACCCGGCTTGGCGGTGACCTCCTGGAAGGTGATCGTGGGCGGAAACACGCTTTTCTTCGCAGGGCCACAGCCGGCGAGGAGGGCAAGGCCGACGAGCGCGGCCACGCGGACGAACAGAATGCGTCGCATCAAGGTCATTCCCTGGGCATGATCAGGCGTCAAACAGGCGTTCGATGGTAGCGCCCGGCAGGCTACCTGCGCGAGACGGCGTTTGAAACGCGGTTCCCAAGCGGGGGCCGACAAGGCATCATCCGGGTTTGCCTTCCATGACGACTATTTATCCATGACCCGACGCATTGTTGCGCGCCGCTCCCCCATCCATGGCAACGGCGTTTTCGCCGTGGCACCCATCAAGGCGGGTGAAGACGTCGTCGAATACAAGGGCGACCGGATCACCCACGCCCAGGCCGACAAGCGTTACGGCGACGGTGGCGAAACCGGCCACACCTTCCTGTTCACGCTCAATGACACCTGGATCGTCGACGGCAACAGCCACGGCAACACCGCGCGCTGGATCAACTACGGCTGCGACCCGAACTGCCAGGCCGTCATCGTGGAAGACGAGCCGGGCAAGGATTCGAAGAAAGACAAGGTGATGATCGAGGCCATTCGCGATATCGCCCCGGGTGAAGAGCTCACCTACGACTACGGCATCACGCTGGACATGCCGCACACCGCACGCCTGAAGAAGATCTGGGCCTGCCGCTGCGGTTCGCCGAAGTGCACGGGGACGATGCTTAAGCCGAAGGTGAAGACGAAGGCGGCTTGAGCGTCTGGCGGGGGCCCTGTGGCGGCGTCGCGAACGGCGTCGCGCACAGGGTGCGCTCCTAAAGGTCAGTCGTCGTCGGCCTTGGGTTTCCACTGCTCGACGAGGCGTTTCTGCACGGCGGGTGACACGCTGTCGTAGTGGCTGAACTCCATCGCGTAACGTCCCTGGCCGCCGGTGAGGGCTTTCAGCTGGGTCGGGAAATCCGCCAGTTCCGCCAGCGGGACGCGGGCCTTGATCAGGGTCTCGCCACCCCTTAGCGAATCCGTCCCCATGATCTGCGCGCGCCGCGAGGCGAGGCCGCCGGTCACATCGCCCACCGACGGGTCGGGGATCGACACCTCCAGGTCCACCACCGGCTCCAGCACGATCGGCCGGGCCCGGGAGACGGCGTCGAGGAAGGCCTTCCGCCCCGCGCTGATGAACGCCACTTCCTTTGAATCCACCGGATGGTGCTTGCCGTCGTACACGCTGACGCGCACGTCCTGCATGGGATAGCCCGCCACCGCGCCCGCGTCCATCGCCTGGCGGATGCCTTTCTCGATCGCCGGCATGAACTGGTTGGGGATTACCCCACCCTTGGTGTCGTCGGAGAAGATGAAGCCGGCGCCACGGTCCAGCGGTTCCACCCGCAGGAACACCTCGCCGAACTGCCCGGCGCCGCCGGTCTGTTTCTTGTGCCGGTGATGGCCCTCGGATTTGCCGCCGATGGTTTCGCGATAAGCGATGCGCGGCGGGTGGGTGATCACGTCCACGTCGTAGCGCGTCTTCATCCGTTCCAGCATCAGCTTCAGGTGCAGGTCGGAAAGGCCGCGGATCACCGTCTGGTTCACTTCGGCGTGGTGTTCCACGATGAAGCACGGGTCTTCCTCGGCCAGCCGGCCAAGGGCTTGCGCGAGCTTCTGCTCATGGCCCTTGTGCGCGGGCTCGACAGCCAGCCCGAACATCGGCGACGGGAACGGACACGGCTGCAGGTGGATGCCCGATTCGCCGGCGGCATCGTGCAGCACCGCATCGAAGTGGATGTCGTCGACCTTGGCGACCGCGACGATGTCACCGGGCAAGGCCTCGTCGATCTCCACGTGCTCCTTGCCCTTCAGGCGGAACAGGTGCGCCACCTTGAACGGCTTGCGCCCGTCGTCCACCAGCAGCTGCGAATCCTTGCGCACGGTGCCCTGCCAGACGCGGAACACGCCCAGCTTGCCGACGAAGGGATCGTTGACGATCTTGAACACATCCGCGACCACGTGCTTGCCGGCATCGGCGTTGACGTCGAAGTGGATGCCCTTGTCGTCGTGGAACGGCGGCGGATTGATCTCGTTGGGGCAGGGCAGGATTCGCTCGATGAGCTCGAGCAGTTCGCTGACGCCCACGCCGTCACGTGCGCTGGTAAACACGATGGGAACGAGGTGCCCGTCGCGCAGGCAGTGCTCCAGGGCGGCATGCAGTTCCTCGGCGCTGAGCGAACCTTCGCCACCGTCGAGGTAGTGCTCCATCACCGCGTCGTCGATTTCCACCACCTGGTCGATGAGCTGCTGGTGTGCTTCGCCGGTAGACGAAAAGTCCGTATCGCCGTTGTCCTGGAAATACGTGCCACGCACGGCATGGCCGTGCGCCGCGGGCAGGTTCACCGGCAGGCATTCGTTACCGAACTCGGCGCGGATATCGTCGACCAGGGCCGGCAGGTCCACGCCTTCCGCGTCGATGCGGTTGACGATGATCAGGCGGGCGAGGCCGCGTTCCTTCGCGTGCGCCATCATGCTGCGGGTGCCGTGCTCGATGCCGTTGGCGGCGTTCACCACGATGGCGACGGTATCGGTGGCGGCGAGCGCCGCCAGGGCGGGGCCGCGAAAGTCGGCGTATCCCGGGGTATCAACCAGGTGTATTCGAAACCCGTTGCGTTCGATGGAGGCGATGGAGGCATCGATCGAATGCCCCCGCGCGCGTTCCATCGGGTCGTTGTCTGAAACGGTACTGCCTCGTTCCACGCTGCCCATGCTATTGAGCGCGCCGCCGGCGTGGAGCATGGCTTCGAACAAGGTGGTCTTGCCGGCTCCGGCGTGGCCGGCGAGTGACAGGCTGCGGATGTGTTCCGTGGATGGCGACACGATGCGACCCTCCGTAAGGATGGCGGTCCCCTGTCCCCCCAGCCTTCTCCGATTGGGTCCGGGAATCAAGGGGGTGGGAATCTTCTGCCGGGGTCGGTGTCTGTAGGCACAGGCTTAAGGTGCGGTCAGCCGTCCGCGCTAAGCTGTGTGGCTTTCCCCTCAACGGCCCCTTAGGGAACCCCCGCTCGCGTGCAATACCCAGGCAAGGCGCCACCGCCCTACGTCGAATCGCACCGGCTCCCGCCGGAGGCGACGGCGCGCCATGGGTTGCAGCCGATCGATCCGGCCACCTTCACGGCCCTGCGTGCCATCGGCCAGCGCAAGGCGCCGCGCGACCGCGTCCTCACCACCCTCGCCATCGTCGGCACCCTGGTGCTGCACCTGCTCATCATCATGCTGGTGAGCTACGAGATGCAGCCGCGGCCGTACCTGGGCTATGCCCCGGTCGACGACAAGGCGGAGATCATGGAGGTGCGCTTCATCGAGCCGACGCCACCCCCACCGCCCCAGGCCAACGTGCCGCCCCCGCCGCCGGTGAGCGAGCCGCCGCCGAAGGTCCGCTCGCCCGAGGCGACGCGACCGGAGCCGCCCCGGCCGAAGAAAGAGCTGCCCAAGGACGAGCCGCCTGCCGAAAACGAGGCGCCCGCGCCGCCGGCCCCGGCGCTCCAGCTGTATGGGAAGGACGGGAGCATCAACGCGGGCAAGCCGGCGCCGTCCACCGGCGCCACGACCCAGGCCGACTTCGTCTCGCATAAGCCCACCGACGACGCCGGCGTCATGGTCCACAAGGGCCCCGTCACCTACAAGGAAACCCGGTTCGAAAAGGACTGGGCGCCGCGCGACGAGAACATCGCCAATGCCGGCATGCGCAAGGTGCTGGAAAACACCATGCTGAAGAAGGAAGTGAACATCGGCGGCCAGCGCATCAACTGCGCCACCGTGCTGTTCATCCTGCCGGTGGGTTGCCGTGGCCAGGATCCCTCCAAGCCGCCGCCGAAATCCGCGGATGGGCGACTGAACATGGCACCGTCGCATCCGCTCGCGGACGGGCCTGATGTGGTGAAGCCGCCGAGCGAGGCCGAGTGCATCGCGGCCTTCCGTGCCGACAAGCCGCTGCCCCAGGGCTGTGCGAGCGACGTGCCGCTGAAGGCCATCGAGCTGGAAAAGGCCGAGCAGGAACGGCGCACCGGGCACTAGCGGCACCGGCGCGTGCGATGGGCATCGCCGCCGCGATTGTGCGGCGCACGCGCAGCATGGACACTAGCGCCTGATGCCTTCCCACCTGCCACCGGACAGCGATCCACCGATCGCCGAATCGTCGCTGCCCGTCTCGCCGCGCGAGGCGGCGATGCGTGCGCTCGTCTATCGTCGGCAGCTGCGCCAGAAGCCGCGCGAAAGCGCCCTGCGGATCGCCGGTTGGGTCGGCACGATCCTCATCCACGTGATGTTCCTGCTGGGCATGATCCTTGGCCCGGCGTACGACATGCTGCCGCCGCCTCCCGAGCCGGACAACCCGGATGCCCTGCAGGTGCGCCTGATCGACAAACCCCCCGCGCCGGTACCGCCGGTGCGCGGGACGCCGTCGAAGGCGCCCGTGGCCAAGGCAAAGCGGGCCAGCAGCAAGGCCGTGGCCAGCCGGGCCTCGCGCGGCTCGCACGCGGCGGCCGTTGCCTCGGCGAACAAGGCGCTTCCCGCGATCGCCGTACCTGCCGCGCCGCCGCCGCAGGTCAAGCCCGACGTGAAACTCACGGCGCCGCCGCCGAGCATCCAGGCCGTCGCTGAGAAGCCCGTGGTGCAGCCGACCGCGCCGCCGAAACAGCCCGACCTCGAGCCGGTGCCCGTGCCGACGCCGGCACCGCCGGACCTCGCCGTGGAAACGCCGAAGCCCGAGGTGGTGCCGCCGCGCTTCCAGCCCGAGCCCGTGCGCAAGGCGCAGGTGGAAGGCACGGCGCCGATGCCGCCGCCGGCCTCCCTATCCCTGCCACCCACGCCCTCCTCGCAGATGGCCGGGACGCCCACGCCGCCGCAGATCACGGCCGAGCGGACGACGCCGGTACCGACCACGGCGATGACGCTGGCCACCGTGCCGCGCCCGGACGTGCAGGAATCCTCCGCGCCGCCGACGCCGCAGGACACGCCGCTGCCTGCCATCGCCCAGGAGCCGACGGCGCCTCCCGCGCCGCAGGTGACCAACGACGTGCCGCGCCCCGTGCCGCCCAAGGTCGCCGTCGAAACCGTCCGCGCGCCGGCGGTCGAAGCGGAGGCGGAACTCGAGGCCGTGCCGTTGCCTGACGCCACGGCAAAGCCGAGCCTTTCCGCGCCGGTCGCCGACATCGCGCGGCCCGCCGTACAGGCGCCGGCCGTCACCGCGGGCGAACTGCAGCGTCCCGTGGCCGGCGAAGACACGACTCCCGCGCCGCCCGGCCAGGCACCCGGCGATATCGCCGCCGGTGAAGCCACGGCGCAGGCGCAGAACGAACAGGGCAAGGCGACGAACGACAGCAGCGCGGCGCCGACGCAGGGCGCACCAGGCGCACCGTCCGCCGCTGGCGAAGCCACCGCCGCCAGCGCCGGAACGAACACGCCAGGCGCCGCCGCGGACACCGGGAAGCCGGGCGCCGCGAAGGGCACGGACGAAGGTGAGCGCGTCACCGGTGCGAACGGCACGTCGCAGCGCTCGGACGGTGTGGAAGGCGGGCAGGGCGACAAGACCGGCCAGGTCGGTGCGTACGTCGAACTCAAGCCGCGCGGCAACGTCACGCCGCAGAACGGCGCGCGCGTGCACATCGATTACAAGGCCACGCGCTTCGACGGCGCCTGGACACCGAAAGGCGAGAGCTCGGTCGACACCGCGCTGCGCCATGGCGTGGAAGCGACCACCACCCACTTCACCATCCCGCTGCCGCGTGGCGTGCGCATCAACTGCACGGCCGGCCCCGGCGTTTCCGGCGGCGCCATGAAACAGGCGATTTCCCTGCTGACGCTTGGCTGCGGTGGCGATCCGCCGCCCAAGCCGTCCGAGCCCGACAAGCTGGTGAAAAACCAGACGCTCGCCTCGAAGCCGCTGGCGGAAAACCTGCCGCCGGCGAATGCATCGACGGTCGCCACGGTGGCGCAGCCGATCGACAACACCGCGTTCTGCGCCACGGCGCGCGTGGCGGGCGGCCCGCTGCCTGCCGGCTGCGAGCCCACCATCAAGATCAACGTGCCGGCCGCGCCACAGGCCAACGGCTCGTGGGTACCGGCGAGCGATCAGTTCAAGCGGTAAGCGGCCGGATCTCGGTGCCGGCCGCCATGTCGTGCAGGCCGCGTCGGCGGGCGTCAAACAGCGAGGGCAACAGGATCACCGCCCAGCCAGCGACCGGAAGCCACAGCACCACGCCCAGGGGCACCACGCTGTAGAGCAGCAGCAGGAACACCGGTACCGACGCGACCAGCAGGCGTATGAAGCTACGCCGGATATCCACCGGCGCGCCATCGCGCGACACCACGCGAATACGCCACGGCCGCATGCCCAGCGTCTGCCCGCCGCGCATCCACGACAGCAGGAAGTAGGCGCCGACGACGAGCCCCTGCAACGGCTGGTACCACCACGCGACGATGTGCCCGGTGGCGTCCGCCACGCCGCCCTTCGTCGCGATCTGCGCAAGCAGGCCCACCACCATCACGATCGCGACTACCGCGAGCACGTCGTACACGATCGCCGCGAAGCGGCGCCAGGCAGGGGCGGGCAGGGGCATCGTAGTCATGCGGACTCGCTGTGAGGGGCTTTCGCCATTATGGGTTTCGCGAAGGCGTCGTGCGACCATCGGCGCATGGCTGAAACGACGTCTCCCGAACTTTCCACCGCCGACGCCCGCCTGATCGAACGCTTCATCGAGCGCATCTGGTCGGAGGACGGCCTGGCCGACCGCACGCTGGAAGCGTACCGGCGCGACCTCGCGCAGCTGTCGCGCTGGCTGGAGACGCGCGGGCACGCGCTGGCCACGGCCACGCGCGAAGACCTCTCCGCCTACCACGGCAGCCAGCCGGTGTCGGTGCGCAGCATGGCGCGGCGGCAGTCGGCGTTTCGCCGGTTCTATGCGCAGCTGGCGCGGGACGACGGCGCGCGAGAAGACCCGACCCTGTTGATGCAGCGGCCGAAGATGCCGCGCGGCCTGCCCAAGGCGCTGGCGGAACGTGAGATCGAGGCGCTGATCGTCGCGCCCGACACCGGCACGCCCCTCGGCCTGCGCGACCGCGCGATGCTGGAATTGATGTACTCCTCCGGCTTGCGCGTATCGGAACTGGTGGACCTGCCGCTGTCCGGCCTGAACACCCGGCAGGGCGTGCTGCGCGTCACGGGCAAGGGCGGGAAGGATCGCCTGGTGCCGGTGGGCGAGGAAGCCCTCGTCCACGTGGAACGCTACCTGGCCGAGGCGCGCCCCGGGCTGGCGCAGGGCCACGGCCAGCCGCCCGCGCTGTTCCTTTCCCGCCGCGGCAGTGCCATGTCGCGGCAGCAGTTCTGGACCCTGGTGAAGGGCTACGCGCTGCAGGTGGGTATCCCGGGCAAGCGGGTGTCGCCGCATGTGCTGCGACACTCCTTCGCTACGCATCTTCTCAACCATGGCGCCGATCTCCGCGCCCTGCAGATGCTGCTCGGCCACAGTGCCCTCAGCACCACCCAGATCTACACGCTGGTGGCGAAGGAAGGCCTGAAGCGCCTTCACGCCCAGCATCATCCCCGCGGATAACCTCTCGTGCCACAATCGGGGGAACCGATCGCGTGCCGCGCGTTCCAAAGCACGGCCTGCGAACTCCCCCGGTACCCCATGGAGCCGTACCCGATGTTGAAGAAAATCCTCCCGGCGATCCTGGCTGGCGCGTTCGCCATGACGGCCGTTGCCGCCGATGACACCAAGGTCGTGCGCGACGCCGTCGAAGGCCTTGGCCCAGGCATCAAGGTGGACACCATTGCGCCGTCGCCGATGCCCGGTTTCTACCAGGTGGTGGCCTCGGGCCGCATGGTCTACGTCAGCGCCGATGGCCGTTACATGCTCAACGGCAATCTCATCGACCTGAAGAACCAGACCGACCTTTCCGCCGCGAGCTGGTCCGCCACCCGCAAGGCCGCCCTGGCCAAGGTGCCCGCCTCGCAGCGCCTGATCTACTCGCCGGCCAATCCCAAGCACACCGTCACCGTCTTCACCGACGTGGATTGCGGCTTCTGCCGCCAGCTGCACTCGCATATCGACGAGTTCAACAAGCAGGGCATCGCGGTGGAATACGTGTTCTGGCCGCGCGAAGGCATCAAGACCACCGGCGGCAACGACACCCCCTCGTACACCAAGGCCGTCTCGGTGTGGTGCGCGTCGGACCGGAAGAACGCCTTCAATGAGGCGATGAAGGGCGGTTCGGTCAAGGCGGCCACCTGCACCAACCCGGTGAAGGACGAATTCGAGCTGGGCGAGCGCCTCGGCGTGAACGGTACCCCCACCGTGGTGACCGAAAATGGCGACGTGGTAGGGGGTTACCTCACCCCGGAGCAGCTGCTGAAGGCCGTGAACGCCCCCGCTGGCAGCATCAAGGGCGGCTGATAGCGCCGCCCGTGCTGTCCCGCAACATCATGTAGAATAGGCGTTTTCCTCCAGCGCCTATTCCCCCCGCATGATCGCACTCGACGGGCAGAGCGCCCTCTCGCCATTTCGCCTCGAACGTCTGAACGCCCACCTTGAGTCCCTGCACCATGGGACCCGGGTGCAGGCCGCCTGGTTCGTGTATTTCGTGGATGCCGCCACGCCGCCCGAGGGCGACGCCCGCGCGCGCCTGCTGGCCATGCTGGAAGCCAAGGCCGGCCAGCCCGAGCCGGCCGCGTTCTGGGTGGTTCCGCGCCTGGGCACCATCTCGCCGTGGTCCAGCAAGGCCACCGACATCGCCCATGGCGCCGGTTTCGACCTGCGCCGGGTGGAGCGGGGCGTGGCCTGGCAGGTCAGCGGCATGCCGAGCTCGGCCGACCCGGCCTACGCCCAGGTCATGGCCGCCTTCTGCGATCCGATGGTGCAGTCGCCGCTGACGAACATCGCCGACGCCGCCGGGCTGTTCCTGGCCGGCAGCCCGGGCGACCTCGGCCGCGTGGAGCTGGGCAGCGACGCGCACGCCGCGCTCGAGTCCGCCAACAGCGAACTGGGCCTGGCCCTGGCCGTCGACGAAATCGACTACCTCTCGGACCGCTACAGCGAGATGGGCCGCGCGCCCACCGACGCCGAGCTGATGATGTTCGCGCAGGCCAACTCCGAGCATTGCCGCCACAAGGTGTTCAACGCCACGTGGACCGTCGACGGCAAGCCGCAGGACGCCTCGCTGTTCGGCATGATCAAGAACACCCACCAGCACTCGCCGCAGTTCACGCTGTCCGCCTACAAGGACAACGCCGCGGTCGTGGTCGGGTACGAAGGCAACCGCCTGTTCGTCGATCCGAACGACGGCGTGTTCCGCACGGTGAAGGAAAACGCGCCGTACGCGATCAAGGTGGAAACGCATAACCACCCGACGGCCATCGCGCCGTGGCCGGGTGCCGCGACCGGTTCCGGTGGCGAAATCCGTGACGAAGGCGCCACCGGCCGCGGCGGCAAGCCGAAGGCCGGCCTCACCGGTTTCTCGGTGTCGCACCTGCGTATCCCGGGCACGCCGCGTCCGTGGGAGCAGCCGCGTCCGCTGCCGCCGCGCATGGCCAGCGCGTTTGAAATCATGCGTGACGGCCCGCTGGGCGCCGCCGCGTTCAACAACGAATTCGGCCGCCCGGCACTCGGCGGCTACTTCCGCACGTTCGAACAGGAAACCGGCGAGAAGGGCCTTCGCCGCGGCTACGACAAGCCGATCATGCTGGCCGGCGGCCTCGCCGCCATCCGCGAGCAGCACGTGCAGAAGCGTGACGTGCGCCCGGGCGACAAGGTGATCGTGCTCGGTGGCCCGGCCATGCTGATCGGCCTGGGCGGCGGTGCCGCCTCGTCGGTCGCTTCCGGCACCTCCAGCGCGGAACTCGATTTTGCCTCGGTGCAGCGCGACAACCCGGAAATGGAGCGTCGCTGCCAGCAGGTCATCGACGCCTGCTGGGCGATGGGCGACAGGAACATCATCGTCAGCATCCACGACGTGGGCGCGGGCGGCCTGTCCAACGCCATCCCCGAGATCCTCAACGACGCGGGCGTCGGCGGCATCATCGACCTGTCGAAGGTGCCCTGCGACGATCCCACGCTGTCGCCCATGCAGGTGTGGAGCAACGAATCGCAGGAGCGTTACGTCCTGGCCATTGGCCCGGAAGACGTGGCCGCGTTCGAAGCCTTCTGCAAGCGCGAGCGCTGCCCGTTCGCCGTGGTCGGCGATGCCACCGAGGAAGCGCGCCTGATCGTGCGCGATCCGCGCCGCGACATCACCGTGATCGACCTGCGCATGGACGTGCTGTTCGGCAAGGCGCCGCGCATGCATCGCGATGCGGTGCGCGTGAAGCCGCGCGTGGACCTGGTGGCCGACCTCACCGGCATGGGCATGGACGAAGCGCTGATGCGCGTCCTGCGCCTGCCGGCCGTCGGTAGCAAGAACTTCCTGATCACCATCGGTGACCGCACCGTGGGCGGCCTGAACGCACGCGACCAGATGGTCGGCCCGTGGCAGGTGCCGGTGGCCGACGTCGCCGTGACCATGACCGACTTCGACGGCTATACCGGCGAAGCCATGGCCATGGCCGAGCGCGCGCCGGTGGCCCTTTTGTCCAGCGCGGATGCCGCGCGCATGGCCGTGGGCGAAGCCATCCTCAACATGGCCGCCGCGCCGATCAAGCTGGAAGAGATCCGCCTGTCCGCCAACTGGATGGCCGCGGTGAACCACCCCGGCGAAGACGCGGCGCTGTTCGACGCCGTGCGCGCCGTGGGCATGGAACTGTGCCCCGAGCTCGACATCGCCATCCCGGTCGGCAAGGACTCGCTGTTCATGCAGACGGTGTGGACCGACGAGGCCGGCAAGAAACAGAAGACCGTGTCGCCGGTGTCGCTGGTGATCACCGGTTTCGCGCGCGTCGACGACGTGCGCCGTGTGCTCACGCCGCAGCTCAAGCTCGACCGCGGCGACACCGACCTGTGGCTGATCGACCTTGGCGCAGGCCGCGACCGCCTCGGCGGTTCGGCGCTCACCCAGGTGTTCAACCGCGGCGGCGGCGTGCCGCCCGACCTGGACGACCCGAAGCGCCTGCGCGCGATGTTCGAGCTGATCCAGGAAGCCAACCGCGGTGGCCTGCTGCTGGCCTACCACGACCGTTCCGACGGCGGCGCCATCATCACCCTGCTGGAAATGGCCTTCGCCGGCCGTTGCGGCCTCGACCTGCGCCTGGACGGCTGGGCCGACGCCACGCTGCGTGCGCTGTTCAACGAAGAACTCGGCGCGGTGGTCCAGGTGGCCAGCGCCAACCGCGAAGCCTTCGAAGCGCTGCTGGTGAAGCACAACCTCGCCGGCATGACCCACAACGTGGGCCGGCCGAAGGAAAAGCTCGGCATCAAGCTGCACCTCAATGGCGAAACGCCGTTCAAGTGGAACTGGACCGAGCTGTTCCGCGCGTGGAACGAAACCAGCCACGCCATGCAGCGCCTGCGTGACAATCCGCACAGCGCCGACCAGGAAAGCGAATGGCGCCTGGACGACGCGGACCCCGGCCTGTCGCCGAAGCTCACCTTCGACCCGGCTGACGATATCGCCGCACCCTACATCGCCACCGGCGTGCGTCCGCGCGTGGCCATCCTGCGCGAGCAGGGCGTCAACGGCCAGGTGGAAATGGCGGCCGCCTTCTCCCGCGCCGGCTTCGACGCGGTGGACGTGCACATGACCGACCTGGCGTCGGGCCGTTACCACCTGAAGGACTTCCGTGGCCTTGCCGCCTGCGGCGGTTTCTCCTACGGCGACGTGCTGGGCGCCGGCCGCGGCTGGGCCACCTCCATCCTCTACAACGACGCGCTGCGCGAGCAGTTCGCCCGCTTCTTCGAAGACGGTTCCAAGTTCGCGCTGGGCGTGTGCAACGGCTGCCAGATGATGTCGCAGCTGAAGGACATCATTCCGGACGCGAAGCACTGGCCGCAGTTCCTGCGCAACCAGTCCGAGCAGTACGAAGCGCGCCTGGCGACGATCGAGATCCTCGACTCGGGCAGCATCTTCCTGCGCGGCATGGGCGGCTCGCGCCTGCCGGTGGCCGTGGCCCACGGCGAAGGCCGCGTGCACTTCCCCAACGTGTGCAGCCCGTCCAAGAGCCACGCCGCGGCGCGCTTCGTGGACAACCGTGGCAAGCCGACCGAGCACTACCCGCTGAACCCCAACGGTTCGCCGGGTGGCCTCACGGCGTTCACCGCCGCGGACGGCCGCGTCATGATCATGATGCCGCACCCCGAGCGCGTGTTCCGCAGTGCCCAGCTCAGCTGGCACCCGGAGCAGTGGGGTGAGGATTCGCCCTGGATGCGCATGTTCCGCAACGCGCGCGCCTGGGTCGGGTAACCCAGGCGTTGGACGAAGCGAAGACCGTGACAGCAGGCGATCTCACCAGCGTCATCATCGTGCTGGCCGACAGCGGCCCGCTCACTCGCGAGTGCGTGGAACACGCCCTCGCGAGCGATCGCCCTGTCCAGGTCATCATTGTCGACAACGGCTCGGACGATGGCGTGCCCGAGGCGCTGGATCGCGCCTATGCCGCCGATGACCGGGTCAGCGTGGTGTACAACCGCGCCAACCTCGGCTTCGGCCCGGCGGTGAACCGTGGCGCCGCGCAGGCACGCGGCAAGCTGCTGCTGGTGCTGAACCCGGATTGCCTGATCGAACCCGATACCATCTCGCGGATGGCGGCGCATGTCGGGCCGCATACCGGCATCGTCGGTGCCGTCGTACAGGACGAAGCCGGGCACGTGGATCCGGCCTCGCGGCGGCGTGATCCGCTGCTGGCGCGCGCCCTGGCCACCAAGCTGGGCCGCGGCTCGGCCGGCATCGACATCACCGGCCCGCTGCCCACCGGTGCCGTCCCGGCGGAGGTCGTGTCGGGTGCCATCCTGCTGATGCCGCGCAGCGTCTTCGAAACGCTGGGTGGTTTCGACGAAGCCTTCTTCCTGCACTGCGAAGACATCGACCTGTGCCGCCGCGCGCGTGACCACGGTTACCAGGTGCTGCTTGCCGGCGATGTGCGCGTCATGCACGGCAAGGGCGGATCCAGCCGCCACCGGCCGGTGTTCGTCAGCCGGCACAAGCACCGCAGCATGTACCTGTGGTTCCGCCGGCATGATCCGGCGGCGAAACAGCCGCTGGTGCGCTGGCTCGTGTGGCTGGGCATCTGGTCGCATTTCCTGCTGAAGATCCCGGGCCAGCTGCTGCGGAAACGCCGATGAGCACCGCGCCGAAGGGCAGTGGCCTGGCGACGCTGGGCCTGCTGGCGGTGACCGCCATCTGGGGTTCCACCTTCGTCATGATCAAGGACGTCGTCGGCCGCATGCTGCCGATCGACTTCCTGGCCGTGCGCTTCACCATCGCCGCCGTCGCCATGCTCGTGCTGTTTGCCGGGCCGGTGCGTCGCCTGGGCCGCGCACAGCTGCAGCGCGGGCTCGCCCTGGGCGTTCTCTACGGTGTCGCGCAGTGGCTGCAGACCGAAGGCCTGGCGCTGACCTCACCCAGCGTCAGTGGCTTCGTCACCGGCATGTACGTCGTGTTCACCCCGTTCCTGGCGCTGGCCCTCTTTCGCCAGCGCATGCCCGCCACGACCTGGGTAGCGGTGCTGCTCGCCATGGTCGGCCTGGGCGTGCTCGCGCTCAATGGTTTCAGCGTGGATCTCGGCGTGTGGCTGACGCTGGGCTCCGCGGCGCTCTATGCGCTGCATATCGTCGGCCTGGGGCACTGGTCGAAGCCCGGCGACGCCTTCGGCATGTCGGCCATCCAGATGCTCGGTATCGCCGTGGTCTGCCTGCTCGCCACGCTCCCGCACCATGGGCCGGCCCTGCCGCCCGATGGCAAGGCATGGGTCAGCATCATTTACATGGCCCTGGTGGCCGGCGCGCTGGCGATGCTGGTGCAGACCTGGGCGCAGGCCCATATGCCGGCGACGCGCGCCGCCATCGTCATGACCACCGAGCCGGTGTTCGCCGCGGGTTTCGCGGTGGCGCTCGGTGTCGACGTGCTCACCACGCGCATGCTGCTCGGCGGCGCGCTGGTCATGGTGGCCATGTACATGGTGGAACTGGCGCCACGCTTCCGCCGCAAGAAGCCAGCGGAAGCGCTGCACCACGAGGCCGGCTAGCCCCGGTTATTTCGCCGCCTTGTCGGTACTGAACTTGTAGGTCATCACGTTCTTGTACGTGTGGCCCGGGTCCAGCCGCGCCGAACCGAAGTCAGGCTGGTTCGGCGTATCCGGGAAGAGCTGCGGCTCCAGCGCGAAGGCGTCGCCCTGGCGATAGACACCGCCCGACTTGCCCGAGGTGGTGCCGTCGAGGAAGTTGCCCGAGTAGAACTGCAGGCCCGGCTGCGCCGACCACAGCGACAGCACGCGGCCGCTTTTCGGATCCGCCACGCGCGCCACTTCGCGCGGCTGCGCGGCTTCCTTGCGCGAGATCACCCAGTTGTGGTCGAAACCGCGGCCAAACACGATCTGCTGTTCCTTCGCGTCGCGCACGTCGCGGCCGATCGGCTTGGCCTTGCGGAAGTCGAAGTCGGTGCCGGCCACGCCGCGCACTTCACCCGTCGGGATGGCGGTGGCATCCGTCGGCAGGTACGCATCGCCGGCAATCATCAGCTTCTGGTCCATCACGCTGCCCGAACCCTCGCCTGCGAGGTTCCAGTACGTGTGGTTGGTGATGTTGACGATGGTCGGCTTGTCCGTCGTCGCCGTGTACTCGATGGTCAGTTCGTTCTTGTCGTTGAGCGTGTAGGTCGCCGTGGCGGTCA
Organism: Luteibacter pinisoli; assembly: GCF_006385595.1. Classification (NCBI taxonomy): domain Bacteria; kingdom Pseudomonadati; phylum Pseudomonadota; class Gammaproteobacteria; order Lysobacterales; family Rhodanobacteraceae; genus Luteibacter; species Luteibacter pinisoli. Next base: position 3,669,932 of record NZ_CP041046.1, on the reverse strand, counting down.
GCGTGCCGGGATAACCCTGGTCGCCGTCGGGGCTGACGTAGGTCATCGTGACGCTGGGCGTGGCACCGGACTCCACCTTGTCCACCGTCCACACCACCTTGTCGAAGCCCAGCTTGCCGCCGTGCAGCGAGTTCGGGCCGTCGTTGACGGGGACGGTGTACTCCTTGCCGTCGAGCTTGAACTTGCCCTTGGCAATGCGGTTCGCATAGCGGCCCACGGTGTCGCCGAAATACTGCGGCTTCTCAAAGGTACCCTTCAGGTCGGGGTAGCCAAGCACCACGTCGCCGGCCTTGCCGTTGCGATCAGGGATATCCAGGGCGTACAGGGCGGCGCCGAGCGATATGACCTTCGCCGTGACGCCCTTGCCGTTGGTGAGCGTGACGACCGTCACATCCTTGCCATCCGGCGTGCTGCCGAAGGAGGCCTTGCTCGCCTCGCCGGCCGACGCGGCCGATGCGCCGCCGAACAGGAATGCCGTGATGGCCACGGCCAATAGCTTGCGCATCTTCCACTCCCTCTGTCATGACTTAGCCGACAAAAGCATATTTGTCGGACAATTGACAAGCTGCGCTGCGTCAAGGCCGCGGGCGAAAAGATGGCTAGGATGCACCGGCTAGGGACGCGGAAGGGGCGCGCGATGGCAACAAAGGCGGCAATGACACGAAACCTGCACGGCCAGGTCGTCGAGGAGATCGGCAGCGCCATCGTGGGCGGGAAACTGCACCCGGGTGATCCGTTGCCCGGCGAGGCCCAGCTCGCCGCACAGATGGAGGTCAGCCGCACCATCCTCCGCGAAGCGCTGAAGGTGCTCGCCGCGAAAGGCCTGATCGAAACCCGCCAGAAAACGGGCATGCGCGTTCGCGACCCCCGCTTCTGGAACCACCTCGATCCCGACGTACTCACCTGGCGCTGCGCCGCGATGCCCACCGAGGATTTCGTCGGCAAGCTCGTCGAGATGCGCGAGATCATTGAGCCCGCCGCGTGCATGGCTGCCGCCCGCCGCCGCGATCCCGAGCAACTTGCCGCCATCGGCGAGGCGCTGGATGCGATGGAAGAATCCGCGGACCTCGATGCATGGGCCGAGGCAGACCTGCGCTTCCACGAGGCCGTCCTGGCCGCCACCAACAACGAGTTGCTGAGCTCGCTGTTTTCGGTGATCGAGACGGCACTGGCCACGTTCTTCGTGATGTCCGCGCGCTCGGCGAAGAACTTCAAGTACGCGCTACCGCACCATCGCGCGGTGTACGAAGCTATTCGTCGTCGCCGTCCTAACGAAGCTGCGCAGGCCATGCGCACGATGATCGACGACTCACGCGCCAACATGCGCAAGGGCCGGAAGAAGTAACCCCGCGACCACTCGAAACGCCAAAAAAAGAGGCCGGCATCAAGCCGGCCTTTTCGTTATCAGCAACAGCGCCCTCCGGTCCCCCGGTAGCGCGCCTCCTGCCTTTCGCGGAAAAACTCCTTGTACGTCGGCACCTGGCGCTCGGGATGATGCTCACGCAAATGCCTCACATACACATCGTAATCCGGCACCCCGCAGCACAACCGCGCCGTCTGCACCGCCCATTGCCAGAACGAGCGCCGCGCCAGCGTACTCACGGCACCACGCTCGACAGGGCCACGTACGGCTCCTCATGCGCCGTCGCATGATTCGCACGCCACGCGCGGACGATCACCCGCAGCGAGAAGAACAGCATCGTCAGCACCAGCAGCATGAACAGGCTGGTGAGGATCAGGTCCACGCGCGCATTACCGATGATCCGCTGCATCTCCTCGGGCGACTTCGCCGGCGCCAGCAGCTTCCCGGCGTCGACCGCATCGGAATACTTGTGCATCACCGCGGTGAAGCTGATCTTCTCGTCGAACAGCTTCTGCCAGCCGGCGGTGAGCGTGCACACGACCAGCCACACGGCCGGCACCGCAGGCACCAGGACGTAACGCTCGCGCTTCAGCTTCACCGTCACCACCGTCGCCAGCATCAGTGCGATGGCGGCGAGCATCTGGTTGGCGATGCCGAACAGGGGCCACAGGGTGTTGATGCCGCCCAGCGGGTCCACGGCGCCCTGGTAGAGGAAGTAGCCCCACAGGCTGACGCAGATGACGGTGGCGAGGATGTTGCTCACCCATGAATCCGTCTTCTTCAGCGGCGCATACGCCATGCCCGCCAGTTCCTGGATCATGAAGCGGCCGACGCGCGTGCCGGCATCGACGGTGGTCAGGATGAACAGCGCTTCGAACAGGATGGCGTAGTGGTACCACAGTGCCATCATCCCTTCGCCGGGCATGATCCCGTGCAGCAGCTGGGCCATGCCCACCGCCAGCGTCGGGGCGCCACCGGCGCGGCCGAGGATGGTGGATTCACCGATATTCTTCGCGGTGTCCGTCAGTTCCGCCGGCGTTACGATGAAGCCCCAGCCGCTGATGGCGGTGGCGGCGTCCTGCACCGTGGTGCCCACCAGCGCGCCCGGCGAGTTCATGGCGAAGTACACGCCCGGATGCAGCGACGACGCGGCGATCAGCGCCATGATGGCGACGAAGGCCTCCATCAGCATGCCGCCGTAACCCACCAGCCGTGCCTCGCCTTCGTTCGCCAGCAGCTTCGGCGTCGTGCCCGAGGCGATGATCGAATGCCAGCCCGAGACGGCGCCGCAGGCAATGGTGATGAACAGGAACGGGAACAGGTTGCCCTGGAACACCGGCCCGGTGCCGTCGATGAACTGGGTGACCGCGGGCATCTGCAGGGTGGGCGCGGCGAGGAAGATGGCCAGGGCCAGCAGCAGGATGGTGCCGATCTTAAGGAAGGTGGAAAGGTAATCGCGTGGCGCGAGCAGCAGCCACACCGGCAGCACCGACGCGCAGAAGCCGTAGCCAATCAGCCACCAGGCCAGGGCCTTCGCGTCGTAGTCGAACAGCACGGCAAGCGACGGCGTGTCGTTGACGGTCTTGCCGAACCAGATGGACGCCAGGAGCAGAACGAGGCCGATGATCGACACTTCGAGGATGCGCCCCGGGCGGAAATAGCGCAGGTACAGGCCCATCAGCAGCGCGATGGGGATGGTCGCCGCGACGGTGAACGTCCCCCAGGGGCTATGCGTCAGCGCCTTGACCACGACCAGCGCGAGCACGGCGAGCACGATCATCATCAGCACCAGCACACCCACCATGGCGATGACGCCAGGTACCTCGCCGAGTTCTTCGCGCAACATGTGGCCGAGCGAGCGGCCGTCACGGCGCAGGGAGAGGCCCAGGATCATGAAATCCTGCACCGCGCCGGCGAAGACCACGCCGACCAGGATCCACAGCATGCCGGGCAGGTAGCCCATCTGGGCGGCGAGCACGGGGCCGACGAGGGGGCCGGCGCCGGCGATCGCGGCAAAGTGATGGCCGAACACCACCCATTTGTCCGTCGGCACGTAGTCCAGGCCGTCGTTACGCAACACCGACGGTGTGGCGCGACTCGGATCCAGCTGCAGTACGCGCGTGGCGATCAGGCGGCTGTAGAAGCGGTAGCCGATGAGGAACACCGCAATTGAGGCGGTGACGATCCAGATGGCGTTGATGGGTTCACCGCGGCGCAGGGCCACGACGCCGAGGCACCAGGCGCCGATGATGGCGATGACGACCCAGAGGATCTTCCCGGCGGGACTGGGTTTGGGAATGGCGCTGTGCATGGTCTTTTTGACTCCCCTTGCGGTAGCCACAAGGGTCACCCCCGCGCCCGTGGGGGTCAATGATTCCGGGGGCGCGGATGTATTAGCCATTGGTCGAATGGCCTTGCGGGCTTGAGCCCGTGCGCCACTCACGCCATGCTGGGGCCATCCCCACTCCCCGCGGCCTGCCGATGATTCGCGAGATCCTGAAGATGGGCGACGAGCGCCTGCTGCGCGTCGCACCTCCCGTTCCCGACGACATGGTGGGGTCGGAAGCGCTGGACGAGCTCATCGCCGACATGTTCGACACCATGCATCACGCCGGTGGCGTGGGCCTGGCGGCGCCGCAGATCGGCGTCGACCTCCAGCTGGTGATCTTCGGCTTCGACAGCAGCGAGCGCTATCCGGATGCCCCGGCGGTGCCGGAGACCATCCTGCTCAATCCGGTGATCACCCCGCTGTCGCAGGACATGGAAGAGGGCTGGGAAGGGTGCCTGTCGGTGCCTGGCCTGCGCGGCGCCGTGAACCGCTACTCGCTGATCCGCTACCAGGGCATCGACCCGCAGGGCCAGCCGATCGATCGGACGGCGGAAGGGTTCCATGCGCGGGTGGTGCAGCACGAGTGCGACCACCTGATCGGACGGCTATACCCGTCGCGGATCACCGACTTCGCGAAGTTCGGGTTTACCGAGGTGCTCTTCCCGGGGATGGATATCGGGGACGATTGATCCCCGGTTACTCGGCTTCGGCTAAGGCTTCGACGATGACGAGGAGGGCCTTGCGGCGCTCCTTCGGCAGGCGGCTGACCAGGCCGACCAGGCGCAGCTGCTCGCGGGAGTCGGCACGGTAGAGCGCGGGGCTCTCCTTGACGCCGGTGGCGCCGCTGGGCGAGCCGCGGCCCGTGGCCAGCCATTCGAAGTTCACGCCGAAGCGGACGGCCATATCGATCTGGCGCTCGAGTTCCGGCAGGCCAAGGTCGCTGAGCCACTTACGTGCCGTTTCCCGGCTGACATCAAAGAGATCGGCCAGCTGGGTAATGCGGCCGCGGCCTTTCTTTACGCCAGCCATGTCCAGCGCGACATGCAGGCGTTGAGAAAAACCTCGGTTGGTGAGTGGCATAACAACTCCGGCGGAACGCTTTTAAGGCGCAAAAGACCCGGTATTGTTGATAGCCCGAGCCACAAGCGTAAGCCCTTGACAGTTGCCAAGTCGTGCAATTTACGACTGCTTTTCGTTTTCAGCCTTTCGAACGAAACGAGTTGACCGATTTTCTCATTTCATCCGCCGCCCGATGTGCTACGGAAGCGAAGTCGCCTTCGCTGCTGGCGTAGAGGATGGCGCGGGAGGACGAAATCATCAGGCCGGTGCCATCGCTTGTCTGGCCGTGCTCCATGACGGCGGCGATGTCACCGCCCTGGGCGCCGATGCCCGGGACGAGTAGGGGCATTTTACCCACAACCGCACGCACGCGACCTAGTTCTTCCGGCCAGGTGGCGCCGGTGACGAGGGCGCAATTGCCGTTTCCGTTCCAGTCCCTGGCAATGGTTTCGGCCACGCGGAGGTAGAGCGGCTCGCCACCGCAGTCCAGCGCCTGGAAATCGGCGCCGCCCGGGTTGGATGTACGGCAGAGCAGGATGACGCCCTTGTCCGCGTGGGCGAGGAACGGATCAATGGAATCCTTGCCCAGGTAGGGGTTGAGCGTCACGGCGTCGGCGTCGTACCGATCGAAAGCTTCTACGCTGTAGTGCTTCGCGGTGGAGCCGATGTCGCCGCGCTTGGCATCCAGGATCACCGGGATGCCTGGATGCTTGTCATGGATATGTTTGATCAGCCGTTCGAGTACCCCTTCGGCGCGCTGGGCGGCGAAGTGGGCGATCTGCGGTTTGAACGCGCAGACCAGTCCCGCGGTGGCGTCGACGATGTCGCGGCAGAAGGTAAAGATGCCTTCCTCGCCCGACAGGCCAGCCGGCAGGCGACCCGGTTCCGGGTCCAGGCCCACGCAGATCAGGGAATCATTGCGACGCCAGGCGTCCTTCAGGGCGGTCATGAAGTTCATGGTGGCTTCGCTTGTGTCGGGTGCAGGGGCAAGGCCGGTACCGGGACGGTACCGGCCCGTTGGATCAGACCAGCTTCTTGTACTTCACGCGCTTCGGGCCGGCGTCGTCGCCAAGGCGGCGCTTCTTGTCGGCTTCGTACTCGTTGTAGTTACCCGGGAAGAACTCGACGTGCGAGTCGCCTTCGAACGCGATGATGTGCGTGGCGATGCGATCGAGGAACCAGCGATCATGCGAGATGACCACGGCGCTGCCCGGGAATTCGAGCAGGGCGTCTTCCAGTGCGCGCAGCGTTTCGACGTCAAGATCGTTCGACGGTTCGTCGAGCAGCAGCACGTTGCCACCCTGGAGCAGGGTCTTGGCCATGTGCAGGCGGCCACGCTCACCACCGGACAGCGAACCGACGATCTTCTGCTGGTCGGTGCCCTTGAAGTTGAAGCGGCCGATGTAGGCGCGCGACTGGATCTCGAAGTTGCCGATGGTCAGGATGTCCGAACCGCCGGACACTTCCTGCCAGACGTTGTTCGAGCCATCCAGCGCGTCACGCGACTGGTCGACGTAGGCGAGCTTCACCGTGTGGCCCAGCTTCACTTCGCCCGTATCCGGGGTTTCCTTACCCATGATCATCTTCATGAGCGTGGACTTACCGGCACCGTTCGGACCGATGATGCCGACGATGGCACCCGGCGGCACCTTGAACGAAAGGTCTTCGATCAGCACGCGGTCGCCGAACGACTTGGTGACGTTCTTGAACTCGATCACTTCCTGGCCCAGGCGCTCGCCCGGCGGAATGAAGATCTCGTTGGTTTCGTTGCGGCGCTGGTACTCGACCGAGTTCAGCTCTTCGAAGCGGTTGATACGCGCCTTGCCCTTGGACTGACGGCCCTTGGCGGCGGTGCGGATCCACTCCAGTTCCTTCTGGATGGCCTTCTGGCGCGACTTCTCCTGGTTGGCTTCCTGCTTCAGGCGCTCGTCCTTCTGCTCCAGCCACTCGGTGTAGTTGCCCTTCCAGGGGATGCCACGGCCGCGGTCCAGCTCGAGGATCCACTCGGCGGCGTTGTCGAGGAAGTAGCGATCATGGGTGACCGCGACGACCGTGCCCGGGTAGTCGTGCAGGAAGGTTTCGAGCCAGTCCACCGACTCGGCGTCCAGATGGTTGGTCGGTTCGTCGAGCAGCAGCATGTCGGGCTTGGAGAGGAGCAGGCGGCACAGGGCCACGCGACGCTTCTCACCACCGGACAGCGGGCCGATCTTCGCATCCCAGGGCGGCAGGCGCAGCGCGTCGGCGGCGACTTCGAGCTGGCGCTCGAGCGCGTGCGCGTCGTTGGCGGCAAGGATGCCTTCCAGCGCTTCCTGTTCCTTGGCGAGCTTGTCGAAGTCCGCGCCGTCTTCGGCGTAGGCGGCGTACACCTCTTCGAGGCGCTTCTGGGCGTCCAGTACCTCGGAGACGCCTTCTTCCACCGCTTCACGCACGGTCTTGTTCGGGTCGAGGTCGGGCTCCTGCGCGAGGTAGCCGATCTTGGTGCCAGGGTTGGCGCGGGCTTCGCCCTGGAAGTCCTTGTCGACGCCCGCCATGATCTTCAGCACCGTGGACTTGCCCGCGCCGTTCACGCCCAGCAGGCCGATCTTGGCGCCGGGGAAGAACGACAGCGAGATGTCCTTGATGATGTGGCGCTTCGGGGGAATGATCTTACTCACCCCGTTCATGGTGTAGATGTATTGCATGGACGCTCCGTCAGGATAGCCGTACCCCGGCGCGCGCTGGGCGCCGCTGGGCAAACCCCGATTATAGCGGGTCGGCATGTCCGGGCGTGTAGGCCGGTTCAGCGTCCGGAAGGCCCGGCGCCGGGGGCGGCCCTTGCGGGTCCCAGTCCGGGCGGTTGGCCTGGATCTGGGCGGCATTGGTTTCGCTGTAGTCCCAGCAGGAGGGCAGGGCCCGGGCCTCGGGCCACATGAGGGACGCGCACTGGGTCAGGACAGGATCCGGCCGGCGGGCCGCTCCCGCATGGACGGCCCCCAGCAAGTGGCCCAACTCGTGGGCGGGTACCGATGCGCCCTGGGTGATCGACGCGAAAGCGTAAGGCCCGCCATTCTGGATGGCGGCCCCGGCGGCGCCAGGGAATACCCAGCGCCGCTTGACCAGCAGGATGTTGTACCGACCGGCCGTCCTCACTCCGGGTGTTTCCCCCTCCAACGGGGACGCCTCGAGCGCCGAGCGCCATGCGAACAGGGCGCCCACCTTGCCGTACGCGATATCCGTGATGCCGGGTATATCGCGACGGAGATGGATTTCCACCCGGCGCTCGGGCAGGAGTCTCCGCATCTCCTTCAACCACGGCGCGAAATGCCGTTTCTGCAGCCGCTCGTCCGACGCGCCGATCTCGTCGTGGACGTACGCGAAGACGTGGATCGGGGCCGGGGCATCGTCGGCGCGGGCCATCGGAACAAACCCCACCGCGGCGGCCAGCGCGAGCACCGTGTCTCGCAAGCGCCGGCAGGCAGGGGGAAAGTCGGTTCGCTGGATCATGGGTCCGTCCTGATGGCGATGACTGACAGTGAGGGCGATGAAAAAGTTAGGGGCCCGGGATGACCGGGTCAGTCGGCGCCAATCCCGCTGCCTTGTAGGCGATTTCCCTGAAAAGGGCCGGCCTTGCCCGCGTATCGCCTGATACGGGTGACCGTCGCGCCGCGTGAGGTCGCGACACTGCGTCCCATCATCACGGAGCGGGAGTCGTCCCCTGGATACGTCCCTACAAACCGGCCTGGCGGGGTGGTCGCGCCTCGACGAGCGGCTCGCTGCCCTCGCGTTCCGCCATGGCCGCTGCGCGGTCGCGGCGCACGAATTCGCCTGGTTCGGCCTGAAGCAGGCGTGGGCGTGCCTTTTCGGTGGTTGCATGGTCGGCTTGCTGCTGGCCAGCGGGCTTTGGTGGCCGGCAGGGGCGCCGGTCGCACGCTACGACGCGCTCACGCTTGCCGCGATCCTGATCCAGGTGGCGCTCGTGACCCTGCGCCTGGAGACCCGCCGCGAGGCAGCCGTGATCCTTCTGTTCCACGTCGTCGGCACAGCGATGGAGGTGTTCAAGACGGCCATGGGTTCATGGGTCTACCCGGAGCCGTCCGTGCTGCGGATCGCCGGGGTGCCGTTGTTCACCGGCTTCATGTACGCGGCGGTTGGTAGCTACATCGCCCGGGCGTGGCGTCTGTTCGATTTCCGTTTCACGGCCCATCCTCCACTGTGGGCCGGCATCCTGTTGTCGGTGGCGATCTACGCCAATTTCTTCACCCACCATTTCCTGCCGGACGCGCGGCCGCTCCTGTTCGCCGCCATGGTCGTCGCGTTCGGACGCACCTGGGTGCACTTCCGGATCCGCGCGATCCACCGGCGCATGCCGCTGCTCGCCGGCCTTGTCCTCGTCGCCCTGTTCATCTGGTTCGCGGAGAACGCGGGCACGTTCGCCCGGGCTTGGGTGTACCCCGCGCAGCGCGGGGGCTGGCATGTGGTGGCCCCGGAAAAGATCGGTGCCTGGCTGCTGCTCATGACGATCAGCTACGTCATGGTCTGGACGGTGCAACGCGCCGGGCCGCAGGCATGCGCCGACGACCCGGCCCGAGGTCAGCGATACATCCGCAGGTAATCGCGGATCTTGTGGTCGTTGGCCCTGGTGTACACGTAGCAGCCCAGCTTGGCGAGCATCATCTGCCCCATGTTCGTGGTGCAGAACGCACGCTGCTCGGATGCCTCGTGGGTGGCGCCGAGGAGGTGGCCGACTTCATGGGCGAAGACGAAGCGATGGCCCTGGTTACTGGCGATGGCTGCGCTCAGGGATTCCGCCGCCACGCCGCGCTGGCCGCTGGGCCAGCTCGCCATGGGTTCGCCGACGAACAGGACGAATTTCGTCAGGGCATCGACCTGTCCCCCCGTGGCTTTCACATGGGCTGCGCCGGCACGGCGAAACTCGCGCAGGCGGTCGACTCCGTCGCCCCGGTGATAATCGATGTCCGTGACGCCGGGCACTCGCGAACGTAGCGACACCGTGATCGGCACGCCGGGCGCCACCGTGGTTTCCATGTCCTTGAGCCACCAGTCGACGTACCAGTCCATGAACTTCGCGGCATCCGTTTCGCCGGCCTGGTCGTGCACGAAGATCCACAGGTGCAGTCGTCGTGTCGCGCTATCCCTCGGGCCGGCGTGCCGGTCCAGGGGCTCGAGGACGTCACCGGTCGGCAGGCTGGGATACAGGCCAGGAAAAAAGCCGCCTTCCGGCCACCCCGGATCCTGCATGGCCACGGCAGGCAGGCTCGTGGCGCACACGGCCACGCCGAGGGTCAGCAACCGTTGCTTCGCTTTCATGGAATTCCTTTCCAGTGATGGGGATGGACGATCCGCGTCCACGGGCCAGCGTAGCGCCACGGGCGCGCCGGATCCCTAGGCGGATGGCGACGGGCGGCGTAAGCCTTCGCCGACAGGCAATGCGCCACAGGTAGGGCATCGGCCCGGATCCGGCGCAGCTGGCCGCCCGCGGCCTCGTCCTGGTCGACTGGATGGCGTCGCGCAGGCCTTGAGATTGGGCGGTAGTGGCCGCAAATCGCCGCTACCGCTACACTTTCGGTCTTGTTTCCCCACCTGTCCCACGAGGTTGAGATGTTCCCGAAGGATGCAACGATCGCCGGCTATGACGACGAACTCGCCAAGGCCATCGCCGACGAGTCCCGTCGCCAGGAAGATCACGTCGAGCTGATCGCCTCGGAGAACTACGCCAGCCCGCGCGTCATGGAAGCCCAGGGTTCCACCCTGACCAACAAGTACGCCGAGGGCTACCCGGGCAAGCGTTACTACGGTGGCTGCGAATACGTCGACGTCGCCGAGAAGCTGGCGATCGAGCGCCTGAAGAAGCTCTTCGGCGCCGACTACGCCAACGTGCAGCCGCACTCGGGTTCGCAGGCCAACCAGGCCGTGTACTTCGCGCTGCTGCAGCCGGGCGACACGATCCTGGGCATGAGCCTCGCCCACGGCGGCCACCTCACCCACGGCGCCAAGGTCAACCTGTCGGGCAAGATCTTCAACGCCATCCAGTACGGCATCAACCCGGACACCGGCCTGGTCGACTACGACGAGATCGAAAAGCTGGCCGTTGAGCACAAGCCGAAGATGATCGTGGCGGGCTTCTCCGCTTACTCGCAGGTGCTGGACTGGGCGCGCTTCCGCGCGATTGCCGACAAGGTCGGTGCGTACCTGTTCGTCGACATGGCCCACGTCGCTGGCCTCGTCGCCGCCGGCGTGTATCCGAATCCGATCGAGCACGCGCACGTGGTCACCTCGACCACGCACAAGACCCTGCGCGGCCCGCGCGGCGGCTTCATCATCGCCAAGGGCCTGGGCGAAGAGCTGGAAAAGAAGCTCCAGTCCGTCGTCTTCCCGGGCATCCAGGGCGGCCCGCTGATGCACGTCATCGCGGCCAAGGCCGTGGCGTTCAAGGAAGCCCTCGAGCCGTCGTTCACCGAGTACCAGAAGCAGGTCGTTGCCAACGCCAAGGCGATGGCGAAGACGCTGATCGCCCGCGGCTACAAGGTCGTTTCCGGCGGCACCGAAAACCACCTGATGCTGATCGACCTGATCGGCCGCGACGCCACCGGCAAGGACGCGGAAGCGGCCCTCGGCAAGGCGCACATCACCGTGAACAAGAACGCCGTGCCGAACGATCCGCGCTCGCCGTTCGTTACCTCGGGCCTGCGCGTCGGTACCCCGGCGATCACCACCCGCGGCTACAAGGAAGCGGAGACGATCGACCTGGCCAACTGGATCTGCGACGTGCTCGACGCGCCGAACGACGCGGCGGTGATCGCCGCCGTGCGTGAGAAGGTCACGGCACAATGCAAGCAGTTCCCGGTGTACGGCTGATCGATGCACTGTCCGTTCTGCCAGCACGAAGACACCCGCGTCATCGATTCCCGGCTCACCGAAGACGGCGGCACGGTGCGTCGGCGGCGCGAGTGCCCGCAGTGCAGCGAACGCTTCAATACGTTTGAAACCGCCGAGCTGAAGCTCCCGGCGATCGTCAAGACAGGCGATCGCCGCGAGCCGTTCGACGAGCACAAGCTGCGGGTCAGCTTTGAGCGCGCGCTGCAGAAGCGCCCGGTGGCCAGCGATGCCGTGGATACGGCGGTGCGCGCGGTCACCAACGACCTGCGCCGCTGTGGCGACCGCGAAGTACCGTCGCGCCAGGTCGGCGAGCTGGTGATGCGCGAGCTGAAGGCGCTCGACCAGGTGGCGTACGTGCGATTCGCCTCCGTGTACCGGCGCTTCGAGGATGTCCACGCGTTCCGCGAGGAGATCGAGAAACTCGAACGCGACCTGCCGTCGCTGGAAGGCCTGCAACTGCCGCTGCTCGAGGCGGCACGGCGCGGACGCAAGTCCTGATGACCCGCCCGTTCTTTCCCGTCATGGACCATGCCCACATGGCCCATGCGCTGCGTCTTGCCGAGCGCGGGATGCACACCACCCAGCCCAACCCGCGCGTCGGCTGCGTCATCGCCCGCGGCGAGACGGTGCTGGGCACGGGCTGGCACCCGAAGGCCGGTGAACCGCATGCCGAAGTGTTCGCGCTGCGCGAGGCCGGCGAGGCCGCGCGGGGTGCGACGGCCTATGTGACGCTGGAGCCCTGCGCGCACCACGGCCGCACGCCGCCGTGCGCGGATGCGCTCATCGCCGCGGGCGTCAGCCGCGTCGTTATCGCCCACGAAGATCCGTTCACCGAAGTCGACGGAAAGGGCATCGAGAAGCTCCGTGCCGCCGGCATCCACGTACAGACCGGCCTGATGCGCGACGCCGCGCATGAGCTGAACATCGGCTTCTTCAGCCGCATCCAGCGCGGCCTGCCGTGGGTGCGGGTGAAGCTGGCGATGAGCCTGGACGGGCGCACCGCGCTCGCCGATGGTTCGTCGAAGTGGATCACCGGCGAGGCCGCCCGCGCGGATGGCCAGCGCTGGCGTGCCCGCGCCTCCGCCATTCTTTCCGGTAGCGGCACGGTGCTCGCGGACAATCCGCAGCTGACGGTGCGGCTGCCGGGCGATGCGCCGTTCGTCCCGCCGCTGCGCGCCATCATCGACACCCACCTGCGCACGCCGGCGGGCTTCCACGTGCTGGACGACCGTGCGCCGACGGTGCTCATGCACGCGGCCGATGCCGTCGTACCGGCGCACCTGCGCGACGTGCCGCGGACGGCGATCCGCCACGAGGAAGGCAAGGGCCTCGACCTGCGTGCCGCGCTGCACTGGCTGGCCCAGCACGACGTCAACGAAGTGCACGTGGAAGCCGGCCCGGTGCTCTGCGGTGCGCTGCTGGCGGAAGGGCTGGCCGACGAACTGCTGATCTATGTCGCCCCCGTCCTGCTTGGCAACAGCGCGCGGCCCATGCTGCACCTGCCGCCGCTCGACGACATGGCCTCGCGCTGGAAGCTGCAGACCATCGACCGCCGCCAGGTGGGCGACGACACCCGCCTGCTGATGCGTCCCGCCGCATGACATCCGTGCGCTGGGGCATCATCGGCTGCGGCGCGGTCACCGAAGTGAAGAGCGGTCCGGCGTTCGCGAACGTGCCGGGGTCCTCGCTGGTGGCCGTGATGCGCCGGGATGGCGAGAAGGCCCGTGACTACGCCCAGCGCCACGGCGTACCCCGCTGGTACGACGATGCCGATGCGCTGATCAACGACGGCGAGGTGGATGCGGTGTACGTCGCCACGCCACCCTCCAGCCACCGCGAGCATGCGCTGAAAGCCATCGCGGCCGGCAAGCCGGTGTATATCGAAAAACCCATGGCGATGGACCACGCCGAGTGCATGGCCATCGTGGAGGCGGGAAGGGCGGCTGACGTCCCCGTGTTCGTGGCGTATTACCGCCGCGCGCTCCCGCGTTTCACCACCATCGCGCGCCTGTTGCGCGAAGGCGCCATCGGCACGCCGCGGCTGGTCAACGTGCTGCTGCACCATCCGTTCGAAGCGCGCTACCACGACGCGGCGAACCTGCCGTGGACCGTGCGCCCCGAGATCGCCGGCGGTGGCATCTTCGTCGACATCGGCTGCCACACGCTCGACATCCTCGATTTCCTCCTCGGGCCCATCACGGACGTGCGCGGCATGGCGCGAAATCAGATGGACGCCTATCCCGCGGAAGACACCGTGGCCATGGCCTTCGCCTTCGGCAGCGGCGTGGTCGGTACGGGCCTGTGGAATTTCGGTGCGGACCGGCGCGAGGACCGCGTGGAAATCGTCGGCGACCGCGGGCGCCTGGTCTTCGCCACCTTCGGTGACGGCCCCATCCGCGTGGAAACCGACGGCAAGGTCGATGAGCTGCTTATCGAAAACCCCCGACACATCCAGCAACCGCTGATCACCACGGTGGTCGACGCGCTGCGGGGGCGAGGCGAATGCCCTTCCACCGGAGACACCGCCGCCCGCACCAGCTGGGTGATGGACCAGGTCTTGCGCAGCCCCTGACCACCCCCATGTTATGCTGCGCACCATATACAAGCGTCTTCAGGGCGGGGTGAAACTCCCCACCGGCGGTAGGTTTCCGTGAGGAAGCGAGCCCGCGAGCGCTCCCGGCACCCGTCGGGAGGTCAGCAGATCCGGTCGAACTCCGGAGCCGACGGTTAGAGTCCGGATGAAAGAAGACGGCACCATGGGCCCCTCGCGGGGCACGTGGCGCCATGCGCCTTGGGGCGTTTTTCGCCAACCTAAGCGGGAAACGTTTCATGAAAACCTGGCATTCCGTCGCGTCCCACCTCGTGGGAGGCCGCTGACATGTTTACCGGCATCATCCAGGCCGTCGGCCGCATCGCGCGGCTCGAGCCCCGTGGCGGCGACGTGCGCCTCGTGGTCGACACCACCACCCTCGACATGGCCGACGTCGCCCTGGGCGACAGCATCGCCGTGTCCGGCGTGTGCCTCACGGTGATCGAGTTCGACGCCAGGAGCTTCGCCGCGGACGTCTCCAACGAGACCCTGGCGATGACCTCGCTCGGCAGGCACAAGGCCGGCGACAGCGTGAACCTCGAAAAAGCCCTGCGCCTGGCCGACCGCCTCGGCGGCCACCTCGTGTCCGGCCACGTGGACGGCACCGGCAAGGTCGTTTCCGTCGTCCCGGACGGCCGTTCGCTGCGCTGGACGTTCGAAGTGGGCCGTGACATCGCCCGCTACATCGCCCACAAGGGCTCGGTGTGCATCGACGGCACCAGCCTCACGGTGAACGAAGTGGACGGGAATCGCTTCGGGGTGAACCTTATCCCCCATACGGTGGAACACACGACGTTCGCCGCGCGTCGCCCTGGCGACACGGTGAACATCGAGGTCGACGTCGTGGCGCGTTACGTGGAACGGCTGCTTTCCAGCGGCACCGCGCCCCGCCTCGACGAGGCCTTCCTGAAACAGCACGGCTTCGCCTGACCGGACACTGACGCATGGCTTTCAACACTATCCCCGAGATCCTCGAGGACCTGCGCAATGGCCGCATGGTCATCATCCTGGACGACGAAGACCGCGAGAACGAAGGCGACATCGTGATGGCCGCCGAGAAGGTGCGGCCGGAAGACGTGAACTTCATGGTGCGCGAAGCGCGAGGCCTGATGTGCCTGACGCTGACCGAACAGCGCACCCGCCAGCTCGGCCTGAAGCCGATGGTGGCGGACAACAATTCGCCGTACCACACCAACTTCACCGTCTCGATCGAGGCGGCCGAAGGCGTGACCACCGGCATCTCGGCGCACGACCGCGCGCGCACCGTGCAGGCGGCCGTGGCGAAGGACGCCAAGCCCATCGACATCACCATGCCTGGCCACGTCTTCCCGCTGACGGCCCAGGCCGGCGGCGTGCTGACCCGCGCCGGCCACACCGAGGCCGGCTGTGACCTGGCCTCGATGGCCGGGCTGGATCCGTCGGCGGTGATCATCGAGGTGCTGCACGACGACGGCTCGATGGCCCGGCGCCCGGAGCTGGAAATCTTCGCGGCGAAGCACGGGCTGAAGATCGGCACCATCGCCGACCTGATCCGCTACCGCTTGGAAACGGAGAAGACCGTGGAGCGCGTCTTCGAGGAAGACGTCGAGACCGAATTCGGCCCGTTCCGCCTGGTGGCCTACCGCGATGCCATCCGCCGCGGCCTGCACTTCGCCCTGTCGCGCGGCGCCATTGGCGACGGCGAGCCGGTGCTCACCCGCGTCCACGTGCGCAATACGCTTTCCGACGTGCTGCACCTGAAGCGCGGCGACCTCGGCCAGACGGTGACCGAAGCGCTCCGCCGCATCGCCGATGAAGGGCGTGGCGTGCTGCTGGTCCTTTCCGGCGAAGACACCCCGGAAGCCCTGCTGGGCCGCCTGCGCGGCGATGCCGTGCCGATGCCGGCGCCGAAGGACGACCAGGAATGGCGTCAGCTGGGCCTGGGCGCGCAGATGCTGGCCGACCTGGGGGTGAAGCGCCTCCGGGTGATCGGTACGCCGCGCCGGTTCGTGGGTATTTCCGGCTTTGGCCTTGAAGTGGTCGAGCAGGACAGCTAAACCTGAGCCCATGCCACATACCTACGATATCCGCCTGATCGCCCCGTCCGGTTACCCGCACAACCCTGCCGCCATGCGCGCCGGGGTGGAGCGGCTTGAAGCGGCCGGCCACCGTGTCCACGGCAAGGACGTGCTGACGCGCCGGGAACTGCGCTTTGCCGGCAGCGATGCCGAGCGCGTCGCCGATATCAACGCGCTGGCCGATCCATCGGCCCCGTTGCCCGACGTGGCCCTGGCCACGCGGGGCGGCTATGGCGTCCACCCGCTGTTGCCGCTGCTGGATTACGACGGCCTGCGCAGCCGCCTGGATGGCGCGCCGCTGGCACTGGTGGGGCATAGCGACTTCACCGCGCTGCAGTGCGCCCTGCTGGCGCGCAGCGGCCTGCCCACCCTCGGCGGCCCGATGCTGGGCCCGGATTTCGGTGCCCAGGAGCTGGACCCGCTGACCTGGGAGCACTTCTGGCAGACCCTGGCCAGTGGCGAAGGCCGGGCCGAATGGGACGCGCCGGACACCGCGGACCTTGCCGTCGAAGGCACGATCTGGGGCGGCAACCTGGCCATGCTCTCGAGCCTGGCAGGGTCGGAGTATTTCCCCGATATCGAAGGCGGCATCCTCTACGTCGAGGACATCGCCGAACCCCCTTACCGGGTGGAGCGCATGCTCTACCACCTGCTCCATGCCGGCGTGCTGGGGCGGCAGAAGGCCCTGCTTATCGGTGATTTCACCAGCTGCCGCGTGGCCGAGTACGACAACGGTTACGACCTCACGGTGGCCTTCGAACGGATCGGCGTGGCAGCGGGCATTCCGCTGGTCCGCGGCCTGCCGTTCGGGCACGGGCCGGCCAAGTTCACCCTGCCGTTCGGCATCCACGGCAGCCTCGCCGTGGCCGACGGCCGCGCCACCCTCGCATTCAGCGGCCACCCCCGGCCGAAAACCCCGTAAAATAGCCGGCCGCCAGGCGGCCCTCCGCCCCACAGGACACCTCCACCCATGAAGATCATCGAAGGCGATTTCGCCACCCCGAAGGGCCGTTTCGCCATCGTCGCCGGCCGTTTCAACGCGTTTGTGGTTGAGCCGCTGGTTGAAGGCGCGCGCGATGCCCTGGTGCGCCACGGCGTGAAGGACGACGCGATCGACCTGATCCGCGTCCCGGGCGCGTGGGAAATCGCCCAGGCCGCCTACAAGGTCGCCGCCTCGGGCAAGTACGCCGCCGTGCTCGGCCTCGGCGCCGTCATCCGCGGTTCCACCCCGCATTTCGACTACGTGGCCGGCGAAGCCGCCAAGGGCCTCGGCCAGGCCGCGTACGCGTCCGGCGTGCCGGTGTCGTTTGGCGTGCTCACCACCGACAGCATCGAACAGGCCATTGAGCGTGCCGGCACCAAGGCAGGCAACAAGGGCGCCGACGCGGCGATGGTCGCGATCGAAATGGTTAACCTCTACGCGAAGCTTGGTAAATGAATAACACTCCCCCGCACGGCATCGACCTCGCCGCGCGCTCGCGCGCACGCCGCCGTGCGCTGCAGGCCCTGTACGCCTGGCAAGTGGGCGGCGCGAAGATGGGTAACGTCATCGAGCAGTTCCGCCACGAGCAGGACATGCAGGTGGCCGACCAGGAATACTTCGAAGACCTGCTGCGCGGTGTCGAGAAGCACGTGAAGGAACTGGACGACGGCATCAAGCCCTTCGTCGACCGCGAGGTCAACCAGATCGATCCGATCGAGCTCTCCGCGCTGCGCATGGGTGCCTACGAGCTGAAGTACCGCCCGGACGTGCCCTACCGCGTGGTGATCAACGAAGCGGTGGAAGCCACCAAGCGCTTCGGTGCCGACCATGGCCACAGCTATGTGAACGGCGTCCTCGACAAACTCGCGACGCATTGGCGTACGGCCGAGAAGCGATCCTGATCCCCCGCGCGTTTCGTGCGCGCTGATGGAGCACGCATGGAATTCGACCTGATTGAACGCATCCGCCGGCACACTGACGTCCATCGCGACGACGTGGTGACCGGCATCGGCGATGACGCCGCCGTGGTGTCCATCCCGGCCGGCCGCGAGCTGGCGATCGCCGTGGATACCCTCGTCGAGGGCATCCATTTCCCGGTGGGCACCGCAGCGGCCGACATCGGCTGGAAAGCCCTCGCGGTGAATCTTTCCGACCTGGCCGCGATGGCGGCCACGCCGGCCTGGGCCTTGCTGGCGCTCACGCTGCCCACGCCCGACGAAGCGTTCATCGACGGCCTGGCACGCGGCTTCGCCGAGCTGGCCACGCCCTTCCGCCTGGCCCTGATCGGCGGCGACACCACGCGCGGCCCACTGACCGTCAGCGTGACGGTGCATGGCTTCACGACGCCCGGGCAGGCCCTGTTGCGCTCGGGCGCCCGCGTGGGCGACGTGGTGATGGTGACCGGCACCCTGGGGGATGCGGCCGCCGGCCTGCGTTGCCTCGCGGAAGCCGACACCACGCCGTATGCCTCGCTGATCGACCGCCTCAACCGGCCGACGCCGCGCGTGGCCGCGGGGCAGGCGCTGCGCGGTATCGCCACGGCGTGCATCGATGTCTCCGACGGACTCGTCGCCGACCTCGGCCATATCTGCAAACAAAGCGGTGTGGGCGTGGAAATCGATCCCGCGCTGCTGCCGCGTTCGTCCGCGATGCTCACCCATTTCCACGATGCCGACGCGCTGGACTTCGCGCTGGCCGGCGGTGATGACTACGAGCTGTGCTTCACCGTCCCCGCCGACCGGGCGAGCGAGGTGGCGGCGGATCTCTCTCGCGTCGGCTGCGGCGCCACGCGCATCGGCCGCGTGGTCGAGGGCGCCGGCGTGCACCTCGTCGACGGGACGGGCCAGGTGCGTACGCCGGATCGCGCGGGCTGGAACCACTTCGCATGAGCACGAAGTACGTCCTCGACGCGGCAGGCCGTCGCCGGCTGATGGCCACGCCGGCGGGCTGGATCGCCACCGGCTTTGGTTCCGGCCTTGCGCCGAAAGCGCAGGGGACGTTCGGCTCACTTGCCGCGATCGTACCGTGGCTGTTGCTGATGCGGCTGCCCGTATGGGGCTGGGTGCTGGTAATCGTGGCGTCGTTCGCCCTGGGTGTCTGGGCGTGCAACGTGGCTGGCCGTCTTATCGGCGTGGACGACCACCGCAGCCTGGTCTGGGATGAGTTCGTGGGGCAGTGGATCGCCTTGCTGCCGGTGATCCTCGTGCCGGGCCTCGCCTGGGTGGTACTGGGCTTCGTCCTCTTCCGCGTGTTCGACGTGTGGAAGCCCTGGCCGATCAGCTGGCTCGATCGCCGCGTCAAGGGCGGCCTCGGTGTCATGCTGGACGACGTGATCGCCGGACTCTTCGCCGCCGTCGCGCTGTGGATCATCCAGTCCTTCGTGCTGTATCAGATGCGGTTCTTACTGCTCTAGGAGCCTTCCATGGAATACCGTCGCCTCGGTGCTACCGGCCTGAAGCTGTCGGCGCTGTCGTATGGCGCCTGGGTCACGTTCGGCCGCCAGGTGGGCCGTTCGGACGCGCGCGAACTCATCGCGCTGGCCTATGACAACGGCATCAACTTCTTCGACAACGCGGAAACCTACAACGCAGGCGACGCCGAAACGCTGATGGGCGATGTCATCGCCGACTTGCGCCTGCCGCGCGATGCGTACTGCGTTTCCAGCAAGGTGTACTTCGGCGCGAGCACCGACCCGAAGCCCACCCAACGCGGGCTCTCGCGCAAGCACGTGTTCGACGCCTGCCACCAGGCACTGGCGCGGCTGCGCGTGGATTACCTGGACCTGTATTTCTGCCACCGCCCCGATCCGGACACGCCGGTGGCGGAAACCGTGCTGGCGATGGATACGCTGGTGCGCCAGGGCAAGGTGCTTTACTGGGGCACCAGCGAATGGCCGGCCGACCTGATCGAGGAAGCGCATCGCGTGGCGCGCGAGCATCATCTCGTCGCCCCGTCCATGGAGCAGCCGCAGTACAACCTGCTGCACCGCGAGCGTTTCGAGCGCGAGTACGCGCCGCTGTACCGCGAGCACGGCATGGGCACGACCATCTGGTCGCCGCTGGCCTCCGGCCTGCTCACCGGCAAGTACAACGATGGCGTGCCCGATGATTCGCGCCTTGGCCATCCCGACTACGCGTGGTTGCGCGATGCGTTGCTGGAGAACGACGGCGCACGCCTGAAGACGGTGCGTGCGCTGGCGCCGATTGCTGCGGACCTTGGCATCCCGCTGGCGCGTCTTTCGCTGGCGTGGTGCCTGAAGAACCCGCATGTATCGACGGTGATCCTCGGCGCGAGCAAGCAAGGGCAGCTGGCGGAGAACCTGAAGGCGCTGGATGCGCTGCCGTTGCTTGACGACGACGTGATGCAGCGGATCGCTTCCGTGGTGTAATCGAAGAGGTCGCTGCTACCGGCGACACCCGTCCACCACGGAGCCACGGAATGCACCCGGATAAACATCTACGTCGTTTCGCCGCCCTCGTCGCATGGATCGGCGCGGCCGCGAGCGCGCATGCCGCGGTCGCCGCGAACGCCACGCTCGCAGCCATCGAGGCGGCCGACCAGGCCGACCGTGCCGCGGGTTCGAACGCCATCGACTGGGCTGTCGTGGGTAAGCGCGACGCGTCGCGTCGCGCGCAGGTGATGCGGCTGCTGCAGGCGGGCCACGTGCGCACGGCGGACGATTACCTCAATGCGGCGGTGGTCTTCCAGCACGGGGAGGACGTGGCGGATACCCGCCTGGCGCTCGCGCTGGCGACCACGGCGTCGCGGATCGATCCTGCCAACAAGGACGCCGGTGTCCTGGCGGCGCAGGCGTGGGATCGGATCCTGGTCAAGAGCGGCAGGCCGCAGTGGTACGGGACGCAGTTCGCGCGCGACAAGGCGACGGGGCGATGGGCGATCAGCCCTGTCGAGGCTGGCGTCGTGAGCGAGCCGCAGCGCGAGGCGATGGGGTTGCCGACCCTGGCGCAGACGCAGGCGCACCTGGATGCGATGAACGCCCGCAAATAACCTGCGTGGTCGCCTCGTCGGCGGGCATTACACGTCGCCGTAGAGTGCCTGCAGCATGGCGATGGCGGCGAGGCCGGCGGTTTCGGTGCGCAGGATGCGTGGGCCGAGCTTGAGGCCGGTGAAGCGGGCGGCGGCGAGTGCGGCGCGGTCGCGCTCGCCGAAGCCGCCTTCGGGGCCGATCGCCACGATCGCGGGGCCGGCGAGGGCGAGGTCGGCGGGGCGGGTATCGCCTTCGGGGAGCAGCGCCAGGCGTACCGGGCCGGCGTCGTCGAGGGAGGCGAGCCATGCGCCCAGCGCGACCGCAGGCGCGACAACGGGCACCTTCGCCCGGCCGGACTGTTCGCAGGCGCTGGCGGCGACGGCGCGCCAGTGCAGCAGGCGTTTTTCAGCACGGGCGGCGTCGAGTTTCACTTCCGATCGCTCGGTGATGATCGGCACGATCCGGGCGATGCCCAGCTCGGTGGCTTTCTGCACGATCAGGTCCATCTTCTCGCCGCGGGCGACGCCCTGGGCGAGGGTGAGCTCCAGCGGAGATTCGTTGTCGAGCACGCGCGCTTCGCCGACCAGGGCGACCACTTCGCGCTTGCCGACCGCGGACAGCGTGGCATCGAATTCGACCGCCACGTTTCCGGCAAACAGCACCACCGGATCGCCCGCCTGCATGCGCAGGACGCGCGCGACGTGTTCGCCGGCCTGGCTGGGCAGGATGATCTCCTGGCCGGGGGCCAGGGGCTGGTCGACGTGGATGCGGATGCTGCGCATGCTGGGGCCTGTGTCACGGAACATCCATTGTACCGGCCCACGCGGGCGGCTATCGTCTTGCCGTATCCGACGGAGCCCGTGCATGCCGATCGCCTGGTACTTCGACTTCGTGTCGCCCTTCTGCTGGTTGCAATGGCCAGCCATCCGCGACCTGGCGGCGACGCGCCAGGTGGTGCTCCGGCCGATCCTGTTCGGCGCGCTGCTCAAGCAGATGAACCACCTGGGCCCCGCTGAAATCCCGTGCAAGCGCGAGTTCACCTATCGATCGGCGCTGTGGCGCGCGCGCCAGGCGGGCATGCCGCTGCGGTTCCCACCCAGCCATCCGTTCAATCCATTGCCGGCGTTGCGCCTGTGCGTCGCGGCGGGCACCACCGTGGAAGTGGTCGGGGCGATCTTCGAGTGGATCTGGGCGCACGGCCGCGCCGCCGACACGGCCGAAGCGCTCGCGCCGCTGGCCGCCTCGTTCGGCATCGCCGACCTGCGCGAGGCGCTGTCGGCGCCCCGGGTAAAAGCGGCGCTGCAGGCCAACTTCGAGCTGGCCATGGAAGAAAGGCTGTTCGGCGTGCCCACGCTCGCGATCAATGGCGAGCTGTTCTGGGGCGCCGATGCACACGACTTCGCGATGGCCTACCTCGACGATCCCGCCCTGTTCGACGACGGCGAGATGGCCCGCCTGGGTCACCTGCCGATCGGGCTGTCGCGGATCTAGGCGACGGCCTTCGCGATTCCCGCGATCGCCGTGTCGACCATGAAGTCGATTTCGTCCTCGCGAATCACGTACGGCGGCATGAAGTACACGATGTTACCGAGCGGCCGCAGCAGCGCGCCGTTTTCCAGCCCATGGCGATAGACCCGCAGCCCGCGCCGGTCCTGGGCGGGGAAGGGCGTGCGCGTGGCCTTGTCGGCCACCAGTTCAATCGCCGCGATCATGCCGGTCTGGCGCACGTCAGCCACATGCGGATGATCGCGCAGCGGCGCGATGCGCCGGGCCAGGTGCGCGGCCAGTTCGCGGTTGCGTTCGAGGACCGGGTCGTCGCGGAAGATCTTCAGCGTGGCCGTCGCGGCGCGGCAGGCCAGCGGGTTACCGGTGTAGCTGTGCGAATGCAGGAAGGCCTTGCCGGCGCTGTACTCCGCGTAAAACGCCTGGAACACATCCTGCGTGGTCACCACGGCGGACAGCGCCATGAAGCCGCCGGTGAGGCCTTTCGACAGGCACATGAAGTCCGGCGACACGCCGGCCTGCTCACAGGCGAACAGCGTGCCGGTGCGGCCGAAGCCCACGGCGATTTCATCGGCGATGAAGTGCACGTTGAACTCATCGCACAGCGCGCGCAGGCGGGTGAGGTACGAGGGGTGGTACATGCGCATGCCACCGGCGCACTGCACCAGCGGCTCGACGATCACAGCGCAGGTTTCGTGCGCATGGCGTTCCAGCAGCGCGCGCATCTCGCCCAGCCGGCGCGTCGCGATCTCCACCGGGGTTTCGCCCGGCTCGCCTTCGTACGTATCGGGCGAGGGCGCCAGTTCCGGGGTCAGCAGCAACGGGGCGTACGTCTTGCGGTACAGCGCCACGTCGCTCACCGAGAGCGCGCCCAGGGTTTCGCCGTGATAGCTGCCGGTGAGGGCGATGAAACGGGTCTTCTCACCGTGGCCGCGGTTCAGCCAGTAGTGGAAGCTCATCTTCAGCGCCACCTCGATCGCCGCCGAACCGTTGTCGGCAAGGAACACGCGCTCCAGCCCCGGCGGGGTGATCCGCACCAGCTCCTCGGCCAGTTCCACCGCGGGTTCGTGGGTGAAGCCGGCGAAGATCACGTGCTCCAGGCGGTCCAGCTGGTCTTTCAGCGCGCCGGCGATGCGCGGCTCGGCGTGGCCGAACAGGTTGGTCCACCACGAGCTCACCGCATCCAGATAGCGGCGGCCATCGGCGCCCACCAGCCACGCCCCTTCGCCGCGGACGACAGGTACCATGGGCAGGGTTTCGTGGTCGTGCATCTGGGTGCACGGGTGCCAGAGAACGGAGAGGTCGCGGGCTACAAGGGCGTCAGTCATCCGCCCATGATCGCCCCGACGCCCCCCGTCCTCAAGTTTCATGCAGAGGTGATGGATTGAAGTGGTTTCGCCGGATCGGCCTTCTCGTCCTGCTGCTGGTGCTCGCCGCCGGCGTTTTCTACTGGTTCCTGCCCGCCAGCGTGGCGGTGCCCTTCGTGACGCAGCGGGCCCGCGGCCTGGTCCTGGATGATCTCTCCGGCACCGTCTGGAACGGGCGTGCCGGCCGGGTCAGCACTCGCGATGGCCTGGACCTGGGCGCCGTCAGCTGGCAGCTCGGTCGCGACGTGATCCTTGGCCGCACCCACCTGGATATCCACCTGGATGGCCATGCCGGCCGTTTCGACGGGCATATGGAGCGCACCCAGGCCGACCGCGTTCAGTGGCGCGACGTGGCCTTCCGCCTCGACGCCGCGGCCCTTACCGGCCCGGGCGTGCCCCGTGAGCTGGTGCCGGTCGGCGTGGTGGAAGGCACGATTCCCCACGCGGACCTGCAAGGCAACTGGCCGCTCGCGCTGGATGCCGAGGTCACCTGGCGCGCGGCGGCGGTGAAGACGCCCGAAGGCCACGTCACCCTCGGCGGACTGGACCTCAAGGCCCACTCGGACGGTGGCGTGCTCCGCGCCACGCTGGCCGACGACGGCGACGGCTCGCTGGCCGTGGACGCACGCGTGGCGGGCTCGCCGCTGGGCTGGCGCCTGGATGGCGCGCTGGTGCCGCGGATCCGCGACACGGCCCTTACCCACCTGATCGCCCGTTTCGGCCCCGTGCGGCCCGACGGTTCTGTTTCGCTCGCCCGCAAGGTCGGGCTCGCACCGGCAGCCGCGCCATGACCGATACGCTCGACAAAGCCCTTTCCGCCGCCCGCGATGCCGCGGGTGCCGCGGCGGACATCATCCAGCACTACTGGCGTGCCGGTGTCGACGTGATCACCAAGGGCGATGACACCCCGGTGACCATCGCCGACCGCGAAAGCGAGCTGGCCATCCGCGAGATCCTGGCGCGCGCGCTGCCCGAAGCCGGCATCTACGGCGAGGAATACGGCGCCGACGACACCACGCGCGAATGGCTGTGGCTGGTCGATCCGCTCGACGGCACCAAGAGCTTCGTACGCCGCACGCCGTTCTTTTCCACGCAGATTGCGCTGATGCACCACGGCGAGCTGGTCCTCGGCGTGTCGTCCGCGCCGGTGTATGGCGAGCGGATGTGGGCCGTGAAAGGCCGCGGCGCGTATCTCGATGGCGAGCGCGTGCACGTGGCCGACACCGCCACGCTGGCCCAGGCGTCCATCTCCACCGGTAACGTGAAGACGCTCACCGCGGATGCCCGCTGGAACGTGCTGGGCGAACTGATCCGCGAAAGCAACCGCATCCGCGGCTATGGCGACTTCTGCCATTACCACCTGCTGGCGCGCGGCGGGCTGGACCTGGTGATCGAATCCGATGTCAGCATCCTCGACATCGCCGCGCTGGCCGTGATCGTGCGCGAGGCGGGCGGTGTCTTCACCCAGCTGGATGGCGGCGCGCTGAGCTTGGAGACCCGTAGCGTGCTGGCCGGGACGCCCGGCTTGCATGCCACGGCGCTTGCCCGGCTCCACGGCGCTACAATGGCGTGATGAACAAGCGCCCGACCATCCTCGCTACGCGCGACGCGCCCGACAGCCACCTCCGCAAGGCGGAACAGGTGGACCTGGAGTTCTCCAATGGTGAACGACGCACCTACGAGCGCCTGAAGGGCAGCGGCTTCGGCGCGGTACTCATCGTTGCCATGCGCGATCCGGAGACGGTGTTGCTGGTGCGCGAATACGGCGTCGGCGTGGATCGCTACGAACTCGGCGTGCCGAAAGGCCGCCTGGACCGCGACGAAACCACCGAGCAGGGCGCGGACCGCGAGCTCAAGGAAGAGGTGGGTTTCGGGGCGCGCAAACTGAAGATCCTCGGCACGCTCTCGCTCTCGCCGTCGTACATGACCCACCTGGCCCATGTCGTGCTCGCGGAAGACCTCTACCCCGAGCGCCTGCAGGGCGACGAACCGGAAGAACTCGAAGTGGTGCCCTGGCGCATGGACAAGCTGCACGAGCTGCTCGCCCGTGACGACGTGACGGAAGGACGCTCCATCGCCGCCCTGTTCATGGCCCGCGAGTACCTCGCCGGCCGCTACAAGCCCGCGTGAGCACGCTCCGGCCCGAGGCTTGCCTGGACGAGGTCTGCGCGATCGCGCGCGAGGCGGCCGACGCCATCCTCGCGATCTACGCGCAGGATTTCGAAGTCATCCAGAAGGCCGATTGCTCGCCGGTGACCACCGCCGACCTCGCCGCGCAGGCGGTGATCGCGCACCGGCTGCAGGACATCGCACCCGGCATCCCGGTGATCTCCGAAGAAGCGCTGGCCGCGCCCTGGGCGGAGCGCCGGACGTGGCGCCGCTACTGGCTGGTGGATCCGCTGGACGGCACGCGCGAGTTCATCAAGCGCAACGGCGAGTTCACGGTCAACATCGCCCTCATCGAAAACCATCGCAGCGTGCTCGGCGTGGTGCTGGCGCCGGTCTCCGGCGACCTCTACGCCGCCGTGCACGGGCAGGGCGCCTGGCGCCAGCAGACGCCCGGCAGCCCGCGCGAAACCATCCGCACGCGCGCTGCCGAAGGCGTGCTGCGCGTCACCGGCAGCCGCTCGCACACGGGCATCCGCCCAGCCACCCTGCTGGAGCGCCTGGGCGAACACGAGACGTTTGCGCTCGGCTCGTCGCTGAAGTTCTGTGTCATCGCGCGCGGTGATGCGGACGTCTACCTGCGCCTGGGCGCCACGTCCGAATGGGACACGGCCGCCGCGCAGTGCGTGCTGGAGGAGGCCGGCGGCGCCGTGCTCGACCTGGCCGGCCGCCCGTTCCGATACAACACGCGCGATTCGCTGATCAATCCCGAATTCATTGCCTGCGGCGACCCCAGCGTGGACTGGTCCTCCCGCCTCCTCGACCCGGACAACTGACGCATGGCCCGACCCATCGACGACCTCATCGCGATCATGGCGCGCCTGCGCGATCCGGAGAACGGTTGCCCCTGGGACGTGAAGCAGACCTTCGCCACGATCGCGCCCTACACGATCGAAGAGGCGTACGAGGTGGCCGATGCGATCGACCGCAGCGACATGCACGACCTGCGCGATGAACTGGGCGACCTGCTGCTGCAGGTGGTGTTCCATGCACGCATGGCGGAAGAAGCCGGCGAGTTTGGTTTTGGTGATGTGGTGGAAGCGATCTGCGACAAGATGCGGCGCCGGCATCCCCACGTGTTCGCCGACGTCACGCACGCCAGCGACGCGGCCCGTTCACGCGACTGGGACCGGCTCAAGGCCGAAGAGCGCAAGGCGAAAGGCGGCGACGACGCCAGCGCCCTGGCGGGCATCTCGCGTGGCCTGCCCGAATGGCAGCGCGCGGT
The DNA here is from genome assembly GCF_006385595.1 of Luteibacter pinisoli. NCBI lineage: Bacteria > Pseudomonadati > Pseudomonadota > Gammaproteobacteria > Lysobacterales > Rhodanobacteraceae > Luteibacter > Luteibacter pinisoli. The sequence goes on along the minus strand of NZ_CP041046.1, from coordinate 3,642,427 downwards.
GAAACTGCAGAAGCGCGCGGCGAACACCGGTTTCGACTGGCCGGATTACAAGCCCGTGCTGGAAAAGCTCGCCGAGGAACTCGACGAAGTCCGCCATGAGTTCGAGCAGGGTGCCGACGACGAACGGCTGGCGGATGAAATCGGCGACCTGCTGTTCGTCGCCGCCAACCTTGCACGCCATGCGAAGGTGGATGTGTCGCGTGCACTACGGGGCGCGAACCAGAAATTCGAACGGCGTTTCCGCGGCATGGAAGCGCTGGCGGAAAGCGAAGGGCGGACGTTGTCGGCGTATTCGCTTGAGGAGCAGGAGCAGCTCTGGATCCGCGTCAAGCGCACGGAGCCAAAACCGTAGGAGCCCACCCTGTGGGCGACAGCTTTCGCGGGGAAGGAACAGGGCCTGCGGCTCTTTCGCGAAAGATGTCGCGCACAGGGTGCGCTCCTACATTTACCTTATTGCGCGCCTGCGCTACGCGCCTGCATGCGCTGCTTGAACGCCTCCATCTCCTGGTGACGCTTCTGGTCGTTGGCCAGGCTTTCGTCGAGGCTCTTCTTCATCGTGGCGATGGCGGCGTCGACATTGGTCGGGGCCATCTGGGCGCGGGCCAGGTGACGGTAGGCGTAGTCACGCACCATCGGGTTCTGCGACTTGGCCAGCACGTCGTTGTACAGCGCCGGCAGTTCCTTCGCGCGGCCGCTCATGATGTAGAGACGCTCGAGACCACGCAGGTCACCGATGACGCCGCCCATCTCGCGGCCGTGGCCGTGGCCCCACTGGCCGTGTTCACCGCCGCGGCCGCCCGGGCCACCATGGCCCCACTTCGGGCCACCGTCGCGCTGCGGGCCCTGCTGGGCTGACTTGGCCGCGGGGGCGGCCGGGGCCTTGGGGGCGGCATCCTGCGCGTAAGCGAAGGCGGCCGAACCGGCAAGGATGAGGGAGGCGGCGCTGACGAGCAGGGTCTTGCGTGACATGGGTGGTTCTCCGGGTTGGGCTTGCAGGGGGAAAAACGCCGCTGGCCGTTCGCGGTTGACGACCCTGTTGCCGCATAGTCAGTTTCGTGTGAAAACACGAATGCAACCTTCCGCGCCCGGGAGGCATCCATAGCCGGTGTACAGGACTACCAACGGAGGGCACTACCCATGCGTCACCTGATTTTTGCCGCGCTGCTGCTCGCGCCGGCGGCCGCGATGGCCGATGAACCGCAGTGCAAGTTCCACGCGGACCGCAACCTGGACCTCGATCTGTCCGGCGTGCATAGCGTGCGCTTCGTCACGAATTCCCACGACCTGACGGTCGACGGCGCGGCCGGCGGCAAGCCCGGCGTCCATGGCCGTGCCTGCGCGTCCAGCCAGGAAGCGGCGGACAACCTGGTGGTGGAACAGTCGAAGCAGGGCGACACCCTGGTCGTCGAGCTGAAGAACAAGAACGAAGGCAACTGGCACTTCGGCATGGGTAGCAACTACTCGTACCTGAAGGTCTCGGCCAGCGTGCCGGGCAACCTGCCGATCACCGTCAACGTCGGTTCGGGCGACGCGCACGTTCGCAACGTGGCCTCGCTGGACAGCGCCGTGGGTTCGGGTGATCTCGACGTGGACGGCGTGAAGGGCAACGTCAGCAGCACGGTCGGCTCGGGCGATCTCAAGATCCGTCGCAGCGGTTCGGTGAAGATCGACAGCGTCGGCTCCGGCGACCTCGAAGCCAGCGACATCACCGGTGGCGTCCATATCGGCACCGTCGGCTCGGGCGATGCGAAGCTGAAGGACATCACCGGCGACGTCGAGGTGGGCACCATTGGTTCGGGCGATCTCGACGTGGACGGCGTGAAGGGCAATCTCACCGTGCGCACGCTGGGCAGCGGCGACATCGACAAGAAGGGCGTCACCGGCAAGCTCGACCTGCCGAGCAAGGCGGACTAAGCGACGGTTCGACCACATAGGGACCGGATATCATCCGATCGACTGCTGGCTGGATTCGATCGGATGACCTGGTTGCCTGAGTCGCTGCGCCACCTGCGCCGCGATGTGTTTTTCCTTGTGCTCCTTGGCGTGGCCATCGTTTTCGCGGTGGCCATGCCTTCGCGCGTGGCGAGCTGGCCCGCGCTGGTCGACTGGCCGACGATCGCCGCGCTGACCGGCCTGCTCATCCTCACCAAGGCGGTAGAGCAGAGCGGCGCGCTGGCGCATGCCGGCCAATGGCTGATCGACCACACCGCGACGCGACGGCTTGCCGCGCTGGGCCTGGTGGCCGCGACGGCGCTGCTGTCGATGCTGCTGACCAACGATGTCTCGCTGTTCGTCATGGTGCCGCTGACATTGAGCATGTGCCGTATCGCGCGCATGCCGGCCACCCGGCTGGTGGTGTTCGAAGCGCTGGCGGTGAACGCTGGCTCGATGCTCACGCCCATCGGCAATCCGCAGAACCTGTTCCTCTGGCAGCAGTGGGGCGTCAGTTTCGGCGGCTTCGTGTGGGCGATGTTGCCGGTCGTCGCCATCGCGCTGGCGTTGCTGCTGGCGCTCACGGCCTGCGCCTTTCCGTCAACGCCGCTGCAGGTGCATGAAAAGGCCGAGGGTGGCCTCGACAAGCGCCTGCTGGTCATCGCCGCGGTGCTCTACGTGCCGTTCCTGTTCCTGGCCGATGCGCATCACGTGGCGTGGGGCCTGGCCGGTGTCGTGCTGGTGTTCGCGTTTGTACGCCGGACGATCCTGGCGGCGATCGACTGGGGCCTGCTGCTCACCTTCGTGCTGATGTTCATCGACCTGCGCATGCTGGCTGGCCTGGACATCGTGAGGGGCTGGCTGGGCGCGCTGGACCTGCATCAGCCGCTGCACCTGTTCGCCACCGGCGCACTGGCATCGCAGGTGGTGAGCAACGTGCCGGCGGCGATCCTGCTGGCGGAGTACTCGCACGACTGGCGCACGCTGGCGTGGGGCGTCAACGTGGGTGGGTTCGGTTTCATCCTGGGCTCACTGGCCAATCTCATCGCGCTCAGGCTGCTGGGCGAGAAGAAAGCCTGGGGTACCTTCCACCTGTGGTCGGTACCCTTCTTCCTGGTGATGGGCTTCGTTACCTGGCTGCTGCTGTAGATCAGCCCTTGCGGATGCCTTTCTCGCCGGTGTTGCTGTTGCCCTTGTCGTACGCGCGGATGAAGTCACGCACGTCCGGGTAGACCACGTCGCGCCAGCGGCGGCCGCTGAAGATGCCGTAGTGGCCCGCGCCTTCGATGGTGATGTGCTTCTTGCGCTTCTTCGCGATACCTTTGCACAGGCCATGCGCGGCTTCGGTCTGGCCGAGGCCGGAGATATCGTCGAGCTCGCCTTCGATGGTGAGCAGGGCGGTGTCCTTGATCTTCGCCGGCTGCACGCGCTCGCCGTGGACGTCCCACGTGCCCTTCGGCAGGCGGTGCTCCTGGAACACGGTTTCGATCGTATCCAGGTAGTACTCGGCCGGCATGTCGAGCACGGCGTTGTATTCGTCGTAGAACTTGCGATGCTGCTCGGCGTCGTCGAGGTCGCCCTTGCGCAGGTTCTCGTAGAAATCCCAGTGCGACATGACGTGGCGGCTGGGGTTCATGGCGAGGAAGCCCGCGTGCTGCAGGAAACCGGGGTACACGTCGCGGCCGGCGCCGGGGTACTGGTACGGCACCTTATGGATCAGCTGGTTGCGGAACCACGACAGCGGACGCGTGGTGGCCAGGTTATCCACGCTGGTGGGGCTCTTGCGCGTGTCGATCGGGCCGCCCATCAGCGTGAGGGTGGTCGGCGTGGCTTCGCCGCGCGCCGCCATCAGCGACACGGCGGCAAGCACCGGCACGGTCGGCTGGCACACGGAGACCACGTGCGCGCGATGCACGCCCACGTGGCGGATGAAGTCTTCGATGTAGGAGACGTAGTCGGCCAGCGAGAACGAGCCGGCGTCCAGCGGCACCATGCGCGCATCCACCCAGTCGGTGATGTACACCTTGTGGTCGCGCAGCAGCGTGCGCACGGTATCGCGCAGCAGCGTGCTGTGGTGGCCGGAGAGCGGGGCGACGACCAGCACCGCTGGGTCGTGCTTCATCGTGTCGACGGTGGCCGGGTCGTCCGAGAAGCGCTTGAAGCGCTTCAGCGTGCAGAACGGCTTGCTCATCGCCACCTGTTCGACGATGGCCACGTCATGCCCGTGGGCATGGACGGTATGGATATCGAATTCGGGCTTTTCGTACGCCTTGCCGAGCCGGTACATGAGCTCGTAGCCGGCAGCGGCGCGATCGGCCCCGGGCATCCGGGCAAACGGGCTGGCCATGTCGCCAAACATCTTGGCGCCAGCTTCAGCCCAGTAAGACAACGGGCTGAGCATGGAGCGCTGCCATTCGTGCATCAAATAGAGCATGCCGCTTCAATCCGGGGACGGGGAGGGTGGCGCATCATAACCAGTTGCGCCGCGCCATGTGTAAAGCCCCTGTTTTTGCTCGATTTAAGTCCCGGCCTTGCGGCAGACCAGCAGGACTTCGTCCACCCCGGGGGCCGGATCGAAGCCGGGTTTGAAGTCCAGCGGCTTCTGGAAGCGCATGCCCAGCGGCATGAATACCCGGTTGTACCACCACATGGCGCGGGTGCGCTGGTGGGTGAGGAACCACTGGCCCAGGTCCAGCAGCTTCGAGGATTTGGGCTGCATGCCGTAGACGGCGCTGCGTTCGATGGTGAAACCGTGCCGGGCTAGCAGGGCGCGGATGGTCTCCGGCTCATAGCGGCGGTAATGGCCGACGAAGTCATCGAAGGCCGTCCACGCTTCCGGATGCAGCGGCACGGACAGCAGCAGGCTGGCGCCCGGGGCGGCCACGCGGGTCAGCTCGCCCAGCGCGCCCTCGTCATCCACCACGTGCTCGAGGATGTCGAACGCGCAGACGAAATCAAAGCTCGCGTCCTGGAACGGCAGGGCGCCGATCATGGCATTGGCCACGCGGGCCCCGTGGCGGCGCAGCTCGGCCAGGGCCGGGCGCGATAGGTCGACGAACTGCGTGTCCGTCAGCGGCAGCCGCGGGCGCAGGCCCGGGGCCACTTCCAGCCGGCGGGTGGTGCGTGCCGCCAGCTCGGCCACCAGCGGCCAGGTGTTGAAGCGTTCGGGCGGGCACAGGTGGGCGTCAGCCCACAGCGCGTCGTAAAAGCGCTTGTTGCCGGCGATCAGGTCGGCGTCGGTTCGCGTGGCGGGCTGGCCCGAGGTGAACGATGCAGTGGACATGCGGTACCTCGGGGACGGGGACGGGGTGTGGCTTAGCGCAGGCGGGCCAGTTCGCGCAGCAGGGGTAGCCTGCGCACGCGCACCGCGGTGGCCCGGAACACGGCGTTGGCAAGCGCCGGCGCCGCGGACGGCACGCCGATGACGCTGGCACCCGTCGGTTCCACCGTGGAGGGCACGATCACCGTCTCCACCTCATAGGGCATCGGCTGGGTGGCCGCTACCGGGTAATCCTTGAAGCCCACCTGCTGCACCTTACCGTCCTTCACCGTGATGGCCAGGTTGAGGGCGGTGGAAAGCGCATCGAGGGTGGCGCCCTCGAGCTGGGCGGCAAGGCCCAGCGGGTTGATCGCGCGGCCCACGTCCGCCACGCAGACCACGCGCTTGATGTCGATGCCGTCGGCGGTGGGCGCCACCTCGATGGCATGCGCTACATAAGCGCCAAACACGTAGGCACAGGCGATGCCGAGGCCGTTCTCGCTGCGCAGCCAGCGGCTCCAGTCGAGTTTGTCAGCCGCCAGCTTGAGCACGTTGGCCAGCCGCGCCGTGTCGATCGGGCCACCGCGGCCGTTGTACGGCAGCTGGCGGGCGTCGCCGAGCAGCTTGAGGCGGAAATCCAGCGGATTGGCCTTCACCGAGTGGGCGAGTTCGTCGATGAAGCTTTCGCTGGCGAAGGTCGGCGTCACGTGCGGCGAGCCGCGCCATTCACCGCGCGCGAGCAGGGAATCCAGCGGGTAGTAGTCGCTGCGAAAGTTTGGCACCAGGCCCGCCGGCAAGGCATCGGCGACGAGCTCGGACTGCCACAGGCGATCTTGTGGTGTCGCCCGGCCGACGAGGGCCGAGGGGCTGGCCATGCGCTGGTGCCAGCCGACGATGGCCTGCTTGCGGTCCAGCGAGGCGTTGAGGCGATGCACGGCCAGCGGACGGTAAAAGTCGCGGGCCAGGTCGTCGTCGCGGGTCCACAGCACGCGCACGGAGCGGTTCTGGATTTCCTGCGGCTTCTTCGCCATCGCCACGGCGACGGCCTCGGCGATGTAATCCTGCTCCAGGCGGCGACCAAAGCCGCCACCGCCGCGAGGCACCCGAATGTCGATCTGGTCGGGGCGGAATCCCGTCATCCGCTGCACCACGGTGTACGCCTGGCGCGGCGACTGCGAGGCCGCGATGACGGTGATGCGGGTGTCCGGATCCAGCCGGACCAGGCAGTTCGGCGTTTCCGCGGTGGCGTGCGCCATCCACGGCTGTACGTAGGTGGCTTCCAGCGCGCGTGCCGCCTTCTTGCGCGCGGTGGCGATGTCGCCATCGTTGCGCACGGTGGTCGGCGTCGCGGTGTCGTCGTCAAAGAGCGCGAAGGCTTTCTTTTCGAGGTCGCCGTTGTTCGGTTCCGTCGTGGCGCCGGGCTTCCACGTGGCCTTGAGGGCTTCACGGCCTTTCAGGGCGGCCCAGGTATCGGCGGCGATGACGGCGAGCGCGGGCGCCTGCACGGCCATGCCCGCGGCCTGGCCCGTCTCGGGGGTGATATCGACGACGGCGAAGACGCCCTGGACCTTGCTGGCCGCATCGCGGTCGGCGGTGTCCAGCGTGCCGCCCGGATACGGGCAGCGGGCCAGCACGGCCACGACGGGTTCGCCGATCATTTCGTCCGCCGCGTAGCGCAGCGTGCCGGTGACGACCGCGCGTGCGTCGACATCGCCCGCGGGCTGGCCGATCAGCTGGTAGCGCTCGGCCGCCTTCACGGGCGGCGCGCTGGTGGGCGCGTCGATGCTGGCGGCGGCCGTGGCGAGGTCGCCGTAAGGGATGCGGCGGCCATCGGCGGCAATGGCCATGCCGCTTTCGCCGCGCAACTGTTCGGCCGGCACGCCAAGGCGGCGCGCCGCGGCCTGCAGCAGCAGCCAGCGGGCGAGGGCGCCCGCCTGGCGCAGGTCGGCCCACGCGGCGGGAATGCTGGTGGCGTCGCCGCTGCGCTGGCGGCCGTAGATGAATTTCGGTTCGCCGTTGCCGGCTTCGACACCCAGGCCGAGGTTCTCCACCACGACGGTGGCCCAGTCGGCGTCCATTTCCTCGGCGATGATCCGCGCCAGCGACGTGGCGGTACCTTCGCCGTTATCCGGATCGCGCACGCCAATGAAGATGCGGCCGTCCTGCGCCACGCGCAGGTAGGGGCCCACCTGGGACCATGCGTCGCCGAGCAGGCTCAGCGGGACCGGGCGCTCGGCGGCTTCGGCGCTGCCGATGCCAACCATCAGCGCACCCGCCGCGCCCACGGCGTAGGTCAGGAAGCGACGGCGGGAGAGACGGATCTCGCCACTCATGCCTTTTTGTCCTTCATGGTGCCCGCGGCGCGCTTGATCGCCTTGCGGATGCGGCCGTAGCTGCCGCAGCGGCAGAGGTTGCCGATCTTGTCGATGTCGGCATCGGAGGGATTCTTCTGGCGGTTGAGCAGGTCCACCGCGGCCATGATCTGGCCGGGCTGGCAGAAGCCGCACATGATCGCGTCTTCGTCGACCCAGGCCTGCTGCACGGGGTGCAGGGTGCCGTCCTTGTCGGCGAGGCCCTCGACGGTGGTGACGCGCTTGCCCGACATCCCTTCCATCTTCGTCTGGCAGCTGGCGACGGCCTTGCCGTCGACGATGACCGTGCAAAAACCGCAGTCGCCCTGGTCGCACCCGTATTTGGCGCCGGTGAGGCGGAGCACGTCGCGCAGGTACCACAACAACGGCATCGCCGTGTCGCCGGTGTGGCGGAAGCGCTCATTGTTGACGATCAGGTCGATGCCTTCGCGTACGGGCTTGGGCGGGACGTCAGTGGCGCCCTGCTTGGTGGGAACGGGTACGGGAGACGTCGGGCCTTGCTGTGCCATCTGCTTTCCTCAGCTTAACCGGGCCATTGTGGCATCCGGGCCCTCGTTCAGCGAGCCACTTTACTGAACAGGCGTTGCCAGACGGCGTAGACGGGCAGGCCCGCGACCACCACGGCGCAGACCACGCCCGCGCTCAGCGGCTTGGAGAGCGTGTAGGCGATGACCACGCCGATCACCGTGGCCATGAACAGCAGCGGCAGCAGCGGATAGGCCGGGGTGACGAAGCTGGGCCGCTCCTTCACGTGGCGGCGATACCAGAACAAGGTGGCGATGGTGACCGCATAGGCGGCCCAGTCACCGAACGCAGCGAAATCGAGCAGCTGGCCGTAATTGGCCAGCAGCACCAGCACGATGGCCCAGCCCGAGAGCGCCGCCAGCGCGATGTTGGGCGTGCGGTGGCGCGGATGCAGGCGGGCCACGCTGGCGAAGAAAAGCCCGTCCTCGCCCATGACCTGCAGCACGCGGGCACCGGCCACCAGGGTGATATTGCAGAAGCCCAGCGTCGAAATGGCGATGCCGATGGCGATGATCTTCGCGCCCGCGGCGCCGAACACGCGGCTCATCACATCCGCCGCCGGGGCCTGGCTGGCGGCCAGGCCGTCGTGGCCGAGCACCGCCAGGTAGGCGTAGTTGGTGAGCACGTACGCGGCGATGACGATCAGCATGCCGAGCACGAGCGCGCGGGGCAGGGTGCGTTGCGGGTCGCGCACTTCACCGGCCAGGTTGTTGAGGTAGCTGAAGCCGGAGAAGGCGAACAGCACCGGGAGCAGGGCGCCGGCCAGGTCGCCCGTGACGGCGCTGGGGCTGGGCGCCATGGCTGCCGACGTACCGGCGCCGGCGAACGCCAGCCCCGTCACCACCAGCACGGCGATGGCCGCCAGTTTCAGGATCGCGAACACGTTCTGCACCTGCGCACCCAGGCGGATGCCGAACAGGTTGATGCCGGTGACGAAGACCAGCGCGCCCACGGCCAGCGGCTTCACCAGGTCGGGCGGCAGGCCGAACACCGAGGTGGCGTAGCTGCCGAAGATGGTGGCCACCGCGGCGCTGCTGCCGCTGTAGATCACCAGCAGCATCGTCCAGCCGAAGAGGAAGCCGGCGAGCTTGCCGAAGGCCTCGCGCAGGTACACGTAGCTGCCGCCGGCCTGGGGGCGGCGGGCGCCGAGTTCGGCGTAGCACAGGCAGCCGACCAGGGTGAGCAGGCCACCCGCCACCCACAGGGCCAGCAGCATCCAGCCGGAACTCGTGCGCTGGGCGGCGATGCCCGGATTCAGGAAGATGCCGCCGCCGATGATGCCGCCCACCACGATAAGTGCGGCGTCCATGAGATTGATGCGGCGGGCGTATCCGGGATTGTCCATGGGTGGCTCAGGCGACGGGAGGGTTGCAGCGTTGCCTTTTTTCCGTTGCGGCGCAACACTCCGGGGGATTTCCCCACCAACCGCATAAAGAGAACCGTGAGCGAAAACGCAATCGCGCCGTTGCCCGTCAACGCGCCCTGGATCGTCATGAAGTTCGGCGGTACGTCGGTAGCTACCGCCGCCCGCTGGCAAAACATCCTTGAGCTGGCCGCCAGCCGCCGCGCCGAAGGCGCACGCGTGCTGATCGTGGTCTCGGCCCTGTCCGGTATCACCGACGGCCTGAAACAGCTTTGCACGCACACGGAACCCAAACGCCGCTCGGATGCGGCCTCCGCACTGGCCGATCGCCACCACGCCCTCCTCGGTGAGATGTCGCTCTCCTTGCCGGAAACCCTTGGCGAGCGCCTGGCCGACCTGGCCCGCCTGGCCGAGACCGGCGCGGCCGACCTCGGCGAGCTGGCCTGGCAGGCGGCCGTGCAGGCGCACGGCGAGCTGATGTCGAGCGCGCTGGGCGCGGCCTTCCTCAGCGCGAACGGCCTGCCGACGCGCTGGCTGGATGCGCGCGAGTGCCTGCACGCGGTGGCGTTGCCCAACCAGAACGAGCGGACCCGCCTGCTGTCGGCCATGGTCGAGCCGCACCCGGATCCCGCGTTGTCGGCCACCCTGGCCGAGCGCGGCGAGGTGTTCATCACCCAGGGCTTCATCGCCCGCGACGACGCCGGCCGCACGGTGCTGCTTGGCCGTGGTGGTTCGGACACGTCCGCGGCGTACTTCGGTGCGTTGCTCGCGGCATCGCGCGTGGAAATCTGGACGGACGTGGCCGGCATGTTCACGGCCAACCCGCGCCAGGTGGCCGGTGCCCGCCTGCTGCAGCGCCTGGACTACGAAGAAGCCCAGGAAATTGCCTCCACCGGCGCCAAGGTGCTGCACCCGCGCTGCCTCTCGCCGCTGCGCGAGCCGCGTGTGCCGCTGCTGGTGAAGGACACCAACCGTCCGGAACTGGAAGGTACGGTGATCGGCCCCGAAGTGCGCGAACACGCGCCGAGCATCAAGGCGATCAGCGCACGCAAGGGCATCACCCTGGTGTCGATGGAATCGGTGGGCATGTGGCAGCAGGTCGGCTTCCTTGCCGACGTGTTCGACGCGTTCAAGCGCCACGGCCTGTCGGTGGACCTGATCGGCTCGGCGGAAACCAACGTGACGGTGTCGCTCGACCCGACCGAAAACCTGCTCGATTCCGACGCGATCGCCGCACTCGCCGCCGACCTGGCACGCGTGTGCCGGGTCAAGGTCATCGCGCCGTGCGCGGCCATTACCCTGGTCGGCCGCGGCATGCGTTCGATGCTGCACAAACTCTCTGCCGTGCTGGCGGAATTTGGCCAGCTGCGCGTGCACCTCATCTCGCAGTCGTCGAACAACCTCAACCTCACCTTCGTGGTGGACGAGGACGTGGTCGACGAGATGCTGCCGCGCCTGCATGAACTGCTGATCGGCGCCGGTGCGTTGCGCACCGACGACAGCATGGTGTTCGGCCCGGCGTGGCAGACGCTCTACGGCAGCGGTGAAGTCGCGTTGCCGGCGAATGCCTGGTGGCACGCGGAGCGCTCGCGCCTGCTGCAGCTGGCGGAAGAGCGCACGCCGCGTTACGCCTACCACCTGCCGACCGTCCGCGCGCAGGCGCGCAAGGTGAAGGCGCTGCGTGCCGTGGATCGCGCGCATTACGCGGTGAAGGCCAACACCCATCCCGGCATCCTCAAGGTGCTCGCGGAAGAAGGCTTCGCGTTTGAATGCGTGTCGCCCGGCGAGCTCGAAGCCGTTTCGGCGGCGGTGCCCGAGAGCGCGCCGCTGCTGTTCACGCCCAACTTCGCCGCACGCCGCGATTTCGAGGCGGCGCTGAAAACCCGCGCCACCATCACCATCGACGCGCTGCATCCGATCGAGCACTGGGGCGACCTGTTCCGTGGCCGCGACATCGTGCTGCGCGTGGACCTGGGCCGCGGCCTGGGCCACCACCAGAAGGTGAAGACCGGCGGCACCGGCAGCAAGTTCGGCGTGCCGATCGAGCAGGTGGACCGTTTCCTGCGCCTGGCCGACGATGCCGGCGCGCGGGTCATCGGCCTGCATGCCCATCTGGGCTCGGGCATCCTCGATGCGGCGCACTGGGGCGAGGTCTACTCGCAGCTCGCGGCGCTGGCCGAGCGCATCGGCACCATCACCGTCCTGAACATCGGTGGCGGCCTCGGCGTGCCCTCGCACCCGGGCGAAACCGAACTGGACATGCTGGCGCTTGATCGCGTGCTGATGGCCGTGCGCCAGGCCTACCCGCAGTTCCAGGTATGGGTGGAGCCGGGCCGCTTCCTGGTGGCCGATGCGGGCGTGTTGCTGGCCAAGGTCACCCAGGAAAAGGAAAAGGGCAGCCAGGTGCGCTACCTGGGCCTCGATACCGGCATGAACAGCCTGATCCGCCCCGCGCTTTACGATGCGTGGCACGAGATCGCCAACCTGTCGCGCTTTGGCGAGGCGGCCACCACGATGTACCAGGTGGTGGGCCCGATCTGCGAGTCAGGCGATATCCTTGGATCCGACCGTCGGCTGCCCGAATCGTTTGAGGATGACGTGATACTTATTGCACAGGGAGGCGCCTACGGCGCCGTGATGGCGTCGCGCTACAACCTGCGCGACGCAGCCGACGAGGTGCTTTTGCCGTGACCACCGTGCTCGCCGATCCACGCGAAAGCCAGCGCTTTCGTTTCGTTCGCCACGCCTACGCCGATGGCGTTGCCGAGCTGGCGTACGCGTTCGACGACGGCCCGGAACTGGTGGAACGGATCACCTTCCCCGGTGCGCCGGCGATTCCGGCCGGGCGCGAGGCCGCCTTCGCGGCTGCCCTGCGCCTGCTCCACCTGGTCGCGGGTGTCAGCTACTACAAGGCCGGTATTCCGCCGTCCATCGTGGTGGAAGGCGCACCGCTGGACGAGGAGGGCGCGTCGATGTTCGACGCGCTCTACCTGCACGGGCTGGCCGAGTTCGCCTACCGCAACAAGCTGGACCTGCGCAGCCGCATCCGCTTCCCGCACAACGGCGCGGCACCGGGCAAGGCGCCGGCCATCGGCCTGCCGAAGCGCTCGCTGCTGCCGATCGGTGGCGGCAAGGATTCGGTGGTGGCGGTGGAGGCGGTGAAGTCCATCGGCGCCGACGCCACGGCGGTGTGGGTGGGTAATTCGCCGCTGATCGCCGAGTGCGCCGCGCGCACCGGCCTGTCCACGCTGAACATCTCGCGCGAGCTGGCGCCGGGCCTGTTCGAACTGAATCGCCTGGGTGCGTGGAACGGGCACATCCCGGTCACCGCCATCAACTCGGCCATCCTCGTCGTGGCCTCGGTGCTTTACGGCTACGACTCCATCGTGTTTGCCAACGAGCGGTCCGCGTCGGTGGCCACGCTGGAATACGAAGGCCAGGAAGTGAACCATCAGTGGAGCAAGGGCTTCGGTTTTGAGAAGACCTTCCACGATTACGTGCACTCGCACGTCGCCGCCGACCTTGATTACTGCTCGCTGCTGCGCCCGTGGTCCGAGCTGGCTGTGACCAGTGCGTTCGCGCGGCTGGGCGGCGAGTACTTCGGTGTGTTTTCCAGCTGCAACCGCAACTTCCGCATCCTCGGCCCCAAGCCGGCGGACCGCTGGTGCGGCCAGTGCCCGAAGTGCCACTTTGTCTTCCTCGCGCTGGCGCCGTTCATGGCCAAGCCGCGCCTGGTGCAGATCTTCGGCCGCAATCTTCTCGATGACGAAGAGCTGGCCAGTGCGTTCGACGCACTGCTCGAGTTCCACGATCACAAGCCCTTCGAATGCGTCGGCGAAGGTGCCGAGGCGCGTGCGGCCATGTACGCGCTGTCGGGCAAGCCGGATTGGCAGGAAGACGCCCTGGTGGCGCGCTTCCGCCGCGAGATCCTTCCCCAGCTGGATGTGTCCGAACTGGCCCTCGAGCCCTGGCTGAAGCCGGGCGCGTCGCACCTGGTGCCGTCGCGCCTGCTCGGAGCGCTGGATGCTCTGGGCTGATCTTGCCGGCAAGCGCGTCGCGGTCTGGGGTTTTGGCCGCGAAGGCCGCGCTGCGCTCGATGCGCTGGCGCTGAGGCTGCCGGGGCAGGGCGTCGATGTGTACCTCGGCGCGGACGAGGCGGAGTCAGCGCGCGCGGCGTATCCGCATGCCGTCGTCCATGCCGTCGCCCCCGATGCCGTCGCCTTGTCGTCCTACGACATCGTCATCAAGTCGCCTGGTATTTCGGCCTACAAGCCTGAACTGCTCGGCGCGCAGGCCGCAGGTACGCGCTTCACCTCGGGCACGGCATTGTGGTTCGGTGGCCATGCCGGTACGCGTTCGGTCGCCGTGACCGGCACCAAGGGCAAGAGCACGACGTCGGCGCTGATCGCGCACCTCGCCCGTTCGCTGGGCGTGCGCACCGCGCTGGCCGGCAATATCGGCTTGCCGTTGCTTGAACTCGACGACGGTGAAGCGGATCTGTGGGTGATCGAGCTGTCGAGCTTCCAGACCAGCGAGGCGCTCGGCGTCGACCTCGGTGTCGTCACCAGCCTGTATGAAGAACACCTCGACTGGCATGGCTCGCGCGAGCGCTATGTCGACGACAAGCTGAAACTGCTCGCCGCTTCCGCGCGCGTGTTGGTCAACGCGATGCAGCCGGCGCTGCTGGCGCGCGCGGCCGACCATCCGGGCCTGAATACGTTTGATGACGCGGCGGGCTGGCACGTGGCCGATGGCTGGATTCGTCGTGGCCCGGTCGATGTACTGGCCGTGGATCGTGTCAGCGCGCCGGGGCTGCATAACGCGATCAACGCGTGCGCCGCGCTGGCGGCGCTGGAATTGATGGGGCTTGATGCGCTGGCTGCCGCGCCGGCGCTGTCCACGTTCGTGCCGCTGCCGCATCGCCTGCAGCCGCTGGGCGAGCGGGGAGGCCTGCGCTGGATCAACGACTCCATCAGCACCACGCCGCTGGCGAGCCTCGCCGCGCTGGAGAGCGTGCATGACGCGCATGTCGCGCTGATCGTCGGCGGCCATGACCGCGGGCTGGACTGGACGGTGTTCGTCGAGGCCATGCGCGTGCAGGCGCCCGACGCCATCCTCTGCCAGGGCAGGAATGGCCCGCGCATCGCCGATGCACTGGAAGCCGCAGGCGTCGCCAACGTATTCCGCGCCACCGACCTTGCCGCCGCGGTGGGCGTCGCGCGGAATGCGCTGCAGGGCCAGGGCACCGTGGTGCTCTCACCCGGCGCACCCAGCTTCGATCAGTTCAAGGATTACGCAGAACGCGGCAAGCGCTTCGCCGAACTCGCAGGCTTCGAACCCCGAGCCGCCACCATCCAGGGCCTAGGCATTTTGTAGGAGCCCACCCTGTGGGCGACATCTTTCGCCCCACGCCCGCCTAATCGTGCGTAGCGTTAAGCAACGTCCCCACCACCGCCGCCAGCGCCGCATACAACTCCTTCGGCACATCCTCGCGCAGGCGAACCGCCGCCAGCAGCGTGGCGATCTGCGGATCCAGCTGCGGCGCAAGGCCGAGGGCCTGCGCGCGCTCGAGCAAGGCTTTCACACCGTCGGCGTCGATGCGCTGGGTGTTGCCGTTGCTGCTGGGCGTGGCCAGTCGCAGCGTCACGCTGCGCCGGGGATTCGGAAGGGACTGGGTCATGCGCGTGCTTCGAGAAGGACCGAGCTGTAAGCGCTGGTCGGTACCGGCAAGCCATGCATGCAGGCGAAGTGGTCGAGCTGCAGGTTGCTCTTCTCGAGCACGCGGCGCAGCGTATTGAATTCGTTTTCCAGGCGCCCGACGGTTTCGGCGTACTGCGCCCACAGGCGCACCGAGACACGCATGCCACGCAGTTGCACTTCGCCCTGCACGGCGCCCAGCGTCGGCGGATCGATGGCAAAGCCCACGGTCCACATGCCTTCCGGTTCGCCCGGACCGGGCTTGCCTTCCTCGATGCGCAGTTGGAGCACGTCGTAGCCACGCACGCCGGTCAGCGGAATCTCGACCATCCACAGGCCAGCCTGCGGCTGCGATTCCAGCTGGCCGATTTCAACGCGGGCCACGGCGGCGCGCACATCGGTGCGCAGATGCGATACCAGGCCGTCCGCGTCGGCCTCTTCGGCGAGCAGTTCCTCGGCGCGCGGCTGCGCCACGAGGGCACGCTGGGCGAGCGGGGGCGGGGTGTCGGTAAACGGACGCGACGGGGCCTGGATCATGGCCTGGCGCGTCTGCGGAATGTCGGTGAGGGCGCGGCGCAGGTTCAACAGCGCCGCCTTGAAGTCGTCGGTGGCCGGCGTCTCGTGGTGCGGCTCGGCCAGCTGCGCTTCGAGGAACGCGCCACTCTTGGCGATCGCCTGCTTCATGCCGTCCGGCGTGCTCACGTCTTCCGGCTTGCTGATCGATGCTTCCAGCGTGGCCAGGGCCGTACGCAGCGGCTCGGGCAACACCCGGGCCACCGGCCGGCGGGCCAGCGCGGAAAGCACGCTCAAAAGCTGCGAGTAGCCGTTCTGCTGGGGCAGGCGCTCGCGCAGGCCCTGCATGGCGACTTGTTCGGTCTGGTTGCCCAGCATCACTTCCAGCTGGGGCTGCGGCCCCTGGGTCATCACCCGCACCTGGAACTGCTGGGGCAGGGAGGTGCCCGTGGCGTCCGCTTCCACCGGCATGCCGCCGATATCGAGGAGGATCTTCCCCGTGTCCATCTGGCCCAGCAGGCGGGCAGACAGCAACTGCCCCACCGCCCAGGTCTGGGTGGCAGCGGCCGTTACCGTGGTACCCGCGGCCGCACCGGCCCAAAGCTGGGCGGCGAGGCTGGTCGGCTGGATGATCAAGGGCAGGTCCTCCGGGGGCCTGGGCGGCACCCTGCATTGGGTGCGCTCCTGTGATCGTAAGAATCGGCTGACACGGGAAAAGCTTTAGGTGAGGGCCCCTCGGCCAGACGGGTTAGAATGGTTGGATGAGTAACCTCCCTTTCGAACTCCTCGCCACCGATGGCGCGGCGCGGCGCGGGCGCCTGCGCTTCGGCCGTGGCACCGTGGAAACCCCGGCCTTCATGCCGGTGGGCACCTATGGCTCGGTCAAGGCCATGACCCCGCGCGATGTCCTGGACACCGGCGCCGAGATCATCCTTGGCAACACTTTCCATCTCTTCCTGCGTCCCGGCCTGGATATCGTCGGCAAGTTCGGCGGCCTGCATAAGTTCATTGGCTGGAACAAGCCGATCCTTACCGATTCCGGTGGCTTCCAGGTCTTTTCGCTGGCACATAAGCGCAAGATCACCGAAGAAGGCGTCACGTTTGCCTCGCCGGTGGATGGTTCGAAGGTGTTCCTGTCGCCCGAGGTCTCCATGGAGATCCAGACGGTGCTGGATTCGGACGTGGCCATGATCTTCGACGAGTGCACGCCGTATCCGGCCACGGAGAAGGTGGCCTCGGACTCGATGGAGCTCAGCCTGCGCTGGGCCGAGCGTTCGCGCCGGGCGTTCAACGACCTGAAGAACCCGAACAACCTGTTCGGCATCGTCCAGGGCAGCACGTTCGAGAACCTGCGTCGCCGTTCCGTCGAGCAGCTGGTCGATATCGGCTTCGATGGCTACGCCGTGGGTGGCCTGGCCGTCGGCGAGCCCGAGGCCGAGCGCAACCACACGCTGGACTTCACCCTCCCGCTGCTGCCGAAGGACCGCCCGCGCTACCTCATGGGCGTCGGCCGGCCGGAAGACATCGTGGAGGCCGTGCGCCGTGGCATCGACATGTTCGATTGCGTGATGCCGACACGTAACGCGCGCAATGGCTTCCTGTTCACCGACGAAGGCACCTTGCGGATCCGCAATGCGAAGTTCGCCACCGACACCCGGGTGATCGAGGAAGGCTGCGACTGCTACGCCTGCGCCAACGGCTTCAGCCGCGCGTATCTACGCCATCTCGACCGCTGCAATGAAATCCTCGGCAGTCAGCTGGCCACGATGCACAACCTGCGTCACTATCAGCGGCTGATGAGCGGCCTCCGTGGCGCCATCGAGGCCGGCACCCTCGACGATTTCGTGGCAGCGTTCTATGCCGCACGCCGCAAGGCGGAAGTCGACGGGCAGTAAGGCCTTGCAGGGCGCCCACGGCGCCCCCAAAGCCTTGGACGGGTGCGGTACACCGCCGCCGGGGGGCGTGGCATAATCCACGATCTTTTTACGTGAACGGTCGCTTTTCCTAGACCGTTCCATGACTTGCGAGAAATCTGATGAGCCCTGTGACTTACGCCGCCATTGCCCAGGCCGCCCCGGCTGCCGCCCCGCAGGGCGCGTTTGGCCTTTCCCCGCTGATCATGATGGCCGTGCTGTTCGGCATCTTCTATTTCATGATGATCCGCCCGCAGATGAAGCGTCAGAAGGAGCACCGCGCCCTCCTGTCCGCCCTGGCCAAGGGCGACGAGGTGGTGATGAACGGTGGTCTCGCCGGCCGCATCGAGGAAGTGGGCGACGCCTTCGTCAAGGTGGAAATCGCACCGGGCGTGGTCGTCCAGATGCAGAAGGGTGCCGTCACCCAGGTGCTGCCGAAGGGCAGCCTCAAGAAGAACTGAGTTTTGTCTCAGACGCGTCAGCCGCGGCCGCGAGTCGGCCGCACCCATGGAATGTAAGGCATGAGTGATTTTCCACGCTGGAAGTACGCGCTGGTCTTGATCGTGTTGCTCGTCGGCATCGTCTACGCGCTGCCGAACGTCTTCCCGCCCCAGCCGGCGGTGCAGATTTCGGGCAACCGTGGCGCGGCGGTTGACGCGACCCTGAAGAGCAAGGTCGACACCCTGCTGGCCACCGCGAAGGTGCCGGCATCGTCTATCGATGTGAATGAAAAGGATGGCCGCCTGTTGGCGCGCTTCGGCAATATCGATCAGCAGGCCAAGGCATCCGATGCCCTGCGCACGGGCCTGGGCGACGACTACACGGTGGCGCTGAACCTCGCTTCCACCGTGCCGTCGTGGCTGCGTTCGCTCAACGCTAACTCGATGCCGCTGGGCCTCGATCTGCAGGGCGGCGTGCACTTCCTTATGGAAGTGGACCAAAACGCAGTTATCGATACGCAGGAGACTCGCTACACGGACGATATCCGCGCCCTGCTCCATGACAAGGGCGTTCAGTACGATGCCGTCTCGCGTAACGCGCGCGGTCAGGGCGTGAACGTGGTGGCGCGTACCGAGGCCGATCGCCAGAAGGCGGCTGCGCTGATTGGTGCCGACTACCCGGATCTCGTCGTCAACGATGGCGAATCCAGCGGTAATCGTTTCGTGCTGAATGCCGTGGTCAAGCCTGCAAAACTGCGCGATCTAGCGCAGGGGACCATTACCCAGAACGTCACGACGCTGCGCCAGCGCGTGAACCAGTTGGGTGTGTCCGAGCCGCTGATCCAGCAGCAGGGTGCCAACCAGATCATCGTCGAACTCGCCGGCGTGCAGGATACTGCCGAGGCCAAGAAGATCATCGGTGCCACCGCTACGCTGCAGTACCGTGCGGGCTTGTATACCTCGCAGCAGGCGATGGATGCAGCCCGTTCGGGCAGCGTTCCGCCTGATGCCAAGCTGTATTTTGACCAGGACCATATTCCTCGGTTGCTCAGCAAGAAGGTCATCGCAAGTGGCGACGAGTTGGTCACTGCCGTCTCCGGGCGTGATACCCAGAATGGCACGCCAAATGTCCTGGTCACATTGAATTCCGCAGGCGCTCGCAAGATGCAGGAATTCAGCTCGGACAACATCGGAAAGCCGATGGCGGTGCTTTATATCACCCGCACGCTGGAATCGAAGGTTGTTGACGGAAAAGAAATAAAGACGCCCAAGATTAGCGAAGAGGTGATCAGTTACGCGACGATTCAAGGGCCTCTTGGCAAGCAGTTCCAGACCAATGGTCTTCGTTCGGATGCAGAAGCCTCCGAATTGGCGCTGCTCCTGCGAGGCGGCTCACTGGCCGCTCCGGTCGATATCGTCGGTGAAAGCGTCATTGGCCCGAGCCTCGGCGCGGACAACATCGACAAGGGCTTCAAGGCTGTGATGCTGGGCCTGGGTCTTGTGCTCGTCGCGGCCGCCATCTACTACAAACTGTTCGGCATCGTCGCCGACATCGCCCTGTTCCTCAACCTGGTGCTGCTCGTGGCCGTTATGTCGGCTATCGGCGTCACCCTCACCATGCCGGGTATCGCCGGTATCGTGCTGACGTTGGGTATGGCGATCGATGCGAACGTGCTGATCTGCGAACGCATCCGAGAGGAGCTGCGCAACGGCTCGTCGCCGCTGGCGTCCATCCGCACCGGTTACGACAAGGCGTGGGCGACCATTCTTGATGCGAACGTGACCCACCTGCTTGCCGCGCTGGGTCTGATGACCATGGGTTCGGGTCCGATCAAGGGCTTCGGCGTCACCCTGTTTATCGGTATCCTCACCTCGATGTTCACCTCGGTGACCGTCACCCATGCCATCACGGCGCTGATCCACGGCGGCCGCAAGCTCAAGACCCTGTCGGTCTGAGGGGGAATACGCCATGGAAATTTTCAACCACAACGCCAATTTCAACTTCCTCGGCCTGCGCAAGTTCTCGATCGGGCTGGCCGTCCTGCTGATGGTCGCCTCGATCGCGCTGATCGTGACCAAGGGCTTCAACTACGGACAGGATTTCGTGGGCGGCGTCGCCGTCAACGTGGCCTATGCCAACCCCGTCGATACCAACGACGTGCGCCAGACGCTTGAGAAGGCGGGCCTCGAAGGTCCGCTGGTGCAGGCGGTGGGCGGTACGCGCGAAGTCACGGTGCGCATGCAGCCCAAGGATGACGTGGGAGCCGTCGGTACCAAGCTGACGGGCGACGAAGCCGCCACCAAAGTGTCCAACGACATCATGGCGGCGCTCAAGGCCGTGCGCCCCGATGCCACCATGAAGAGCAAGTCCTTCGTCGGCCCGCAGGTCGGTGAAGAACTGCGCTCCGATGGTATCTACGCGGTGATTTTCGTCATCGTTGGTATCATGGGCTACCTGTGGATCCGCTTCGAGAAGCGCTTCGCCATTGCGGCGCTCGCCACCGAGGTGCACGACGTGCTGGTCACCCTGGGAATCTTCGCCCTGACCCAGCGCGAGTTCGACCTCACGGTGCTGGCCTCGGTGCTGGCGGTGGTCGGCTACTCCATCAACGATAAGGTGGTGGTGTTCGATCGCGTCCGCGAGCTTTTCCGCTCCAGCCGCAATGCTGCGCCGGAAGAAGTGCTAAACCGCTCGATCAATAGCACGCTGTCGCGAACCATCATCACCTCGCTGTTCACCGGCATCACGATGGCGGCCCTGTTCTTCATCGGCGGCCCGGTAGTGCATGGCTTCGCCATCACCATGCTGATCGGCATCCTGGTGGGTACGCTGTCCTCGATCTTCGTGGCCAGCCCGATCCTTCTGTGGCTTGGTGTTTCCAAGCAGGACCTGATGCCCCGTTCGAAAGAGGATCCGGCGCTGGAACGCAGGCCGTAAACAGTGCTGGCCGGGAATCCCGGTCGACTCCCTACGATGCTCCATCGGTGCGCGCGCCCGCGCATGCCGGTGGGGCATTTTTTTTGTCTTTCACCCTTTACCGGCGAAGGCGGTTCGGGCCTCCATCTTCGCACTTCGAGGTCGAAGCTGGTATTCATGTCTGTCGGAACGGCTTCGATTTTTGCGAATCAGTTAGGATCCGCCGCTTCGAAAATCGGCCGCACGGATGCGTCCTTCGTCGAGCCACAGGATCTGCCGGGGGGCATCGCGAACGACGCTGGCTTACCGATGACCATTGTGTAAGGCAAGCCGGTTCATCACCAGACGCCGTGAACCGGACATCGCCACCACGTGTTCAGTAAGCAATCGCTCGCACCAGTGCGTCACTCGCCGAACCATGCGCCGGGTCAGCTGTGCGTGGCGGTCCAGTCATGACACGGCCCCAGACCGCTCGGACTTCCGCGAAGCACCGTGTACTTTGAAGTCTCGTGATGAGCCTCAAATCACTCGAATGTACAAAATCGGCGAAATATGAGCTGCCGACTAGAGATATCGAGCGCGGGCATATGCGTATAAAGTTTGATCGTCGTCACAGTTTGACTTCCCGTCGAGCTTCCATGAATGCCCTGGCTCCCCATTTCCCAATACCTGTGGCGGGCGCGTCACCACAACATCGATAATCTCGATATTGACATTGCCTTGGCATTCGCCGAGATTCGGCAACGCCTTCTACGAAATATCTCAATTCGAGATGTCGTTCGTAGCGGATGTTTCCAGACTTGGGCGAATTTATGGATGATGTCGCGGTTCCGGCTCTTGCCCGCTGTGCCAGCGTGGCGCCGATCGAGTACGTATATCAGTTCAATCCCCCGCAGCTTGTTTTCCTCTGCCAATTGCTGGCAGACGTACAAAGCGTCACCGGGAACCTCGTTGAGGTAGGTTGCGCACACGGGCATTCCACCCTGTTCTTCAACCGCTACCTAGATGGCATCCGTTTCATGCGGAAGAAATATTTCGCCATCGATACCTTTGCAGGTTTCGTTGCGGAAGATATCCAGTACGAGGTGGCGCGCAGGCACAAGACCGCAGAGATGTACGATGCGTTCCAAGACAATAGCCTGGATGCCTTTGAGGCATCGATGCGAAAGCACGCTGTGTCGCGTGTCGAGGCAATCCAGTGCGACGTCAACGCGTACGATCTCGAATCGCTCGGCCCGCTGTGTTTTGCCCTCTTGGACGTCGACCTCTACCGTCCCATAAAGAAGGCGTTGCCTGAACTCTATGCTGCGCTGTCCCCAGGAGGCGTCATCGTCGTCGATGACTGCAATCCGATGAATTTTTACTGGGACGGAGCATACCAAGCGTACCGCGAGTTCATGCAGTCGCAGGGTATGACGCCAAAGGTCGTCCACGGCAAGTTGGGGCTAATTACTAAGGCTTGAGACCTGCGTTCAGCTGCCTAACATCTGCTTCGATATCTTGAGTAGCTCGCGAACAAGGACCCCCTCGAGCCTTCCATGCTTGCTGAGTTCCTTCAGCTTGGCATGCGTTGCACGCGACGCGCTCGTAAGGGGAGAGTCGGTGAATTTGATGCTGAGCTGTATACGCACGCCATCTTCATGGAAGCCACGATGGATATCGTTTTGATAGAAAATCGCCGCGTCGCCAACCACGGGTGCGTCGATCGTCTCGACATAAAGATCTCCCCGCAATGCTGCAACGGAATCGCCCGTCGCATGGCGAATGAATACGAAGTCGGCACTGTCAGCCTGCAACTGTTGGAGGACCTCAGGAGCGCGTTCTCTTGTGTATATGCCGAGCGGAAGCCTTGCGTCGCCGAGACAGGCGTAGAGCTCGACGTTTTTCTCGCGCGGTATAACAGCGAGACCCGTGCTCGCCCCGCTGACGTAGAGCGGTATCCAGGTGTTGAAGCAATCAACGCCGTGACCTGCATCGGTGGTGCTTCCATCGATGTGCCAACCATCGCTTGCATCAGACGAGACGGTCTCCATCGTCGTCTCGGTGGCGACGAAAAGAAACGCCTTCCAGTAATACAGGGGGCGTCCCACGGCGCGGGCGGCGATGTCACGCAATTCATCGATGGCGGCATGGTCCATGAGCTCGATATTGGTGCTTTGAGGGTCATATGACGAAAGGGTGTCGTCGATGAGCTTTTCGACGAGGCTGCTATCAAGCTTATGGAGGATTGGTTTCATGTCAGGAAAGCCTCATTCGCTTACAAAAGGACGTGATTCTTGAAGGATTGGAACGTGAAGCGTTACCGGCTTGCTGCATACCTTACAACGGTATTCGTGTTGTCGTTTACCGTCGCAAGCGTCTTTGTGCACACCATGCTAGGTGGTGGGAGCGTGGCTCGGTGGCTTCCCATGTTGCTTGTCAGTGCGATCGCCGCGAGCCACGTTGTGGTTATGGTGGTCAATGCCATCGCCTTACGTCTAGTCGTTCCTCTGCCGATCGCTCGCGCCAGCGATACGGTTCTCTTAATGGAAGCGTCCGTCCTGGTGGTGGTTCCCGTTCTTCTTTTTGCGGATACGGACCTTGATGCGCTGGTCGAGGCACAGTTTGCGCGGTACTCCGCCAACAGGGATGTAAATGCCAGTTACTGCCTACTTGTCGATTTTTCAGACGCGTCCGAGCGCATAAGTGCGGCGGAGTGCCGCGTGCTAGGAGATCTCGCGGCGCTTCTAGTAGATCGAAATCGCATTGCCCCGGTGTTCTCCCTCGTCTTTCGTTCGCGAACGTTCAACGAATATGAAGGCACATGGCAAGGGTGGGAGAGAAAACGAGGGAAGCTTGAGCAACTCAACCAACTAATCATCAGTGGTCGAAGCGATGCGCTAGAGGTCCTTGTGGGCGCGCAAGCGGACATCTGCGCGGCCCGATACATTGTGGTGGCAGATGCCGATACCGGGATGCCCAAAGGGACGGTACGGGCATTGATCGCGATAGTGGCCCGTCCGCTCCGCGATGCGGCATCGACGACACGTCGTGAGTTCGGCATCGTGCAGCCGCGGATGCGTCAGGTAGCAGGCGACGGTCCGATGACGAACTATCAGTGGATCTATGCGAGCGTGCCTATGGGCGGGGCTGCATCGGCACCGACGGCTGATCTCTTTCAGGACGTGTTTGGTGCTGGGTCGTTCTACGGAAAGGGGGTGTACGACGTAGATGCTTTCAGTGCGGCGATGCAGGGACGCATACCTGATGGACTGCTTCTCAGTCACGACCTTATCGAGGGCGAGTTCGTTGGCTGCGCCACTGCCTCGGACGTCGAGATGCACGAAGTTTGCATCGCCTCGCACGAGGCGGAGATGCGTCGTCGCCACAGGTGGATAAGGGGCGACTGGCAATCGTTGCCGTGGCTGCTCGACCATGTACGTGATCAAAAAGGGGCGGTGGTACGCAATAAACTTTCGTCACTGTCCCGCTGGAAGATCTTCGACAACGTCCGTCGGAGCGTGACAACGATTGCCTTGGTCTGCATGCTCGCGAGCGTCTGGCTGGCTGGCAATTGCATCGCCATCCTAAGTCTGGCGATGGTTGGGCTGGTGATGCCGGGAGAGATCGTCGCACTTGCGCAGTCCTTGCGAAAGCGGAGGTGCGGAGATCCGTCTTGCATTTCGAGAGCATGGTGCACTCTGGCATTCAGAGCGTGTTTCTTGCTTGACGAGGCCGTGGTTCATGCATCTGCCGCTGCCACGGCGTCTTACCGGATGCTGGTGACTCACAGGAATTTGCTTGAATGGTCGCCGGCGTCGCTGCGACGGAGCCCGTCGCCGACGAGCCTGTGGAGTCGCACCGTCGGGATGCGTCACAGTCTCGGAGTAATCGTCCTCCTCGGCGTCGCGGTTGCGTGGCTGAGACCGACAGGACTCCTGTTCGCCGCACCATGGTTGTTTTGCTGGTCGTGCGCGCCGTGGCTCTCCGCCTGGAGTGGTCGTACCCGAACATTCTCTCACTCCAAGGAGGCAAGCGATGACACTTCCTCTGTTCAGGCCTGAGGCCGTCCGTGCCTCGCGTACGGCCGACTATCCGTCCATGAGGCTGCCTTTGTCAGGAAGGTTGGATGTGACTATTGCGTTGTTGATAGTTCTTCTCGTGGGCTCTTGCATTTTCCTCTTTGATTGTACTTACGTTGCTGAGCGCGCGTGCAGGGCGACTATCCTCGAAGGCGTGGGCGCATCCGCCGATGGTAGTGTGACGCTGATGTTCCGTGTGCCGGACGATGCGACGGATGCTGCTCAGGCAATGAAAACCGGCGCGCCTCTGGTGCTTCGGACGAAGTCCTCGGAAGGGCTGCGCGAACTACCAGGACGCCTGGTAGCCCTGGGTCGAGAGGCGGGAGGAATGGTAGGCATCGTACGGGCATACAAACCGACGGCGGTAGGCCTGCGCGCAGCTATCCCGGCGGAAGTCTATGTCGTTATCCCGGTAGGAAAGGTGCGCATGGTTGACTGGGTCGCATCGTTCCTTCACGGCAGGCAATCCGCGCCATGAAGGCACGCTTTCGCAGTGGCCGCAGGCGCCTTCCAATGGTCTTTCAGGCGGAAGCCACGGAATGCGGTATGTCTTGCTTGGCAATGGTCGCTGGCTACTACGGCCAGGGAACAGACCTAGTTGGTATGCGCGTCCGCTTCCGCATGCCTTCACAGGGCGTATCCTTGCAACGCATGGTCGAGATTGCCAGGGATCTTGGTCTAAGTGCCGAGGCGGTCCGCCTGGAGCTGGACGACCTTCGTGATGTACCGACGCCGGCGATACTGCATTGGCGCATGTCCCACTATGTCGTGCTCAAGTCGATCAAGCGTGGCGTCGCGACGATCCACGATCCATCGGTAGGCATCCGAAAGGTGCCGCTGTCGGTGGTTTCCGACGGCTTTACTGGCATAGCGCTACTTCTTGAGCCTGGGGCTACCTTCGTTAGACGATCGACTCCGCCACGCATGTCGATTTGCGCGATGCTAGCTTCGGTCAATGGTCTGGGTCGGGCGCTAGGCCAGGTGGCCGTGCTTGCCGTGCTTCTCGAGCTGGCAACGATCGTGGCGCCACTGTTCATCCAGATCGTTACGGATAATGTTGTACAAAAGGGCGACTACGCTTTGTTGGGTGTCGTCGGCGCCGCCTTCGTCGCGCTTAGGTTGTTCCAATCAGTCGTCGCCGCAATACGATCGTGGGCCGTGGTGCGCCTAAGTGCCAATCTTGGGTGGCTTTGGTCGACAAATACCTTTGCCCATCTGATGACATTGCCTGAGGACTTCTTCCAGCGAAGGAAGCTCGGTGAGGTACTTTCGCGATTCGGATCCATTTCGCAAATCCAGCAGACCGTGACGTCACGTTTCGTTGAAACCATCCTTGATGGGATCATGGCCGTGGCGACGACCGTAGTCATGTACCGGTATGAGCCAACGCTTGCAAGCCTCACGCTGCTCGTCGTCATGGCATACGCCGTGCTTCGTTACGCCAGCTATGGCATGTTTCGCGAAGCAGGCCTGTCGCAGTTGGCCGCCGACGCGCACCAGCAATCGGCACTTCTCGAGAGTCTTCGTGGCGCAAGAGCAGTGCGCTTACATAACATGGCCATCGTGCAGGCCATGCGCTTCGCCACCATGGCTTCAGAGTCGATGCGAAAGTTCGTAACCGTGCAGCGTCTCGGAATTGGCTCCACCTTAGTAGGCTCGCTGCTTCTCGGTGCGCAAAGCATAGGGACCTTGTGGATTGGCGCTAAGTACGTGCTCGATGGAAGTCTTACGGTCGGTATGCTCGTCGCGTTTGTCGGTTACAGCAGCCAGTTCACGCAGCGGTGTACGAGTGCTGTCGACTACCTTTCGAACCTGCGGATGCTGAGGATGCACACCGAGCGGCTTGGCGATATCGTTCTCGCCACTCCGGAAGCGGATATGGATGGTGCGGGCATACTCCTGGGGGATGCTCTTGGCATTGAGCTAGTAAATGTTAGCTTTCGTTATTCCGAAGATGAGCCTTGGATTATCAAGGATTGCAATCTTAAGATAGATCCGGGTGAGTCGGTCGCCATCGTCGGTGCGTCTGGTTCGGGGAAGACGACGCTGATGAAAATCATGCTTGGATTGCTCGAGCCACAATCAGGTGAGGTGTTGGTCAACGGCAGCTGCCTTGCCAGGGTTGGCAAAAAAGCTTTTCGCGACCGGCTTGGCGTGGTCATGGAGGATGATGAACTCTTCTCCGGAACACTTGCCCAGAACATCTCATTCTTCGACCCGGCGGCGACGATTCCCACAATCCAGGTGGCTGCAGTTCGAGCGGCGATCCACGAGGACATACGGCGCATGCCGCTAGGTTACGACACCCTGGTCGGTGACATGGGCAACACTCTTTCGGGCGGCCAGCGACAGCGCATCCTTCTCGCGCGCGCTCTGTACCGACAACCCTCCATGCTCTTGCTAGACGAAGCAACAAGCCGACTCGATGCAACGAACGAAAGTCTCGTGAGCGCAGTCATTCGAAAGCTCAATATCACGCGAGTACTGATCGCACACCGAAGGGAGACGATCGATAGCGCCGATCGTCAAATTCATGTCGCAACCGGCGGTGTCGTTTCGTCGGTCAATGCCGAGCCAGTCACCTGATCAAGGAGAAGAAGGTCCATGACGATTCTCGTAATGTCACAGCGTCTCGATTATCACGGTCGTGCGGTTACTTGGGGATTGCATCAGATGGGGTGCAAGGTGCATTGGTGGGACCGGTCCATCTATCCTGGCCAGCAGCAGCTTTCGCTTTCGTTAACCGACGATGGTGGGTGCCATATGGTTTCGGACGGTGGTGATTGGCCCGTGCCGTCCGGAGGGTACGTGGCGATATGGGAGCGGCGCGGAAAGGTTCCCACGCCTTCGCCAGGGTTGTCCGCCGTAGACCGACGCGTTGCAAGTAACGAGTCGAGAAAGTTCCTCTGTGGCCTGGTCAGCATCTTGGAGGTGCAGAACCCAGATGCCCTTGTGACCAATCCGGCCTGGGCGCAAGAGCGGGCGAACGAGAAGGCCTTGCAGCTCCATGTCGCTAAGCAGGTAGGCATGGATATCCCAAGTACGCTGATCTCGAATGAACCTCGGCGTATTCGTGACTTCTATCGGATGCACGGCGGGAAAGTCATAACGAAACAGCATTTTCCGTTTTCTTGGCGCCAGCCCAACGGCGATCTCTTTCTTTCCGGCACGTTCATCGTACCGCCAGAAGCCATGGAATCCGATGCCATGCTCGAGGCGAGCCCGATGATATTCCAGGAGGCGCTCGATATTAGCGGTGAGCTTCGGATCATTGTATTTGGCCGCACCGTCTTCGCTGGCCTGCAACCTCGCGCAGCGGAAGGTATGCCTGGGTTCTCGGACATACGTCTGGAGCCGCGCAACGAACTTAGTGTGATCGACCTGGATCCGGGGCTGAGGGACAAGCTCTTCGCGTTCATGGAGCGTATGGGTCTCAACTATGCAGCCTTTGATATTGCGAGAACCCGCGATGGTCGTGAGCTTTTCCTCGAGGCAAACGAAGCGGGCCAGTTCTTGTCCCTGGAATCACTCGATCCGACATGCCACATGCTCGATGCGTTTTGTCAGTACCTGGCCTCAGGGGACAAGGCATTCGAGTACAAAAATCCCTCGGGGCTTCGCCTGACTTCCTTTGAAGACAGTAGCGATGGTCGTCTATTTCGAGAGGAGTTCGACCATCACATGAAGTTCGAGTACAAGGCGCAGCCATTCGAACTAAGCGAGGCTTAGCCTTGCGAAAGGAGCATGACCGCACAGTTCTGCGGTCAAGCGTTGGGCCGAAGCCTTCGGCTATCTAGTAGTCAACCAAGGAGATGTTTCATGAATAACGAAGCAGCGATTGATTCGGGCGAAGCCCGCGTGCTTTCTCGTTTCCTGGCGCGCAAGCTGTCGGCTGAAGAGCTTGAGATGATCAGTGGCGGCAGTTGTGGCTGGCCGACCGCCTCTACGTGTAGCGCTTCGGACCATAACCCATGCGATCTCGATAACTGCGACATGGGCAACTAAGTACCGGAGATTGGCGGGCCCTGCCTTCGGGCAGGGCCTTTCGGTCGGTTACTACGGAGGATCACATGCAGGTAGAGAAGCACATGTTCCTTGACTGGCTGGCAGAGCGAGGTTCCAGTCTTGCCTGTCCGTATTGTTCCAATGATGAGTGGAATCTTATCATTCATGATCCCGTTGACCTTGCGGACCAACGACTTATCGACTTCACGATGCTGTCAAAAACATTAGCATTCCCAGTCGTTGCCATGTCATGCACGCGATGCTCCACCGTCCGTACGCATGCCACCGCAGCGGTTCTTGGCATCGAGTGAATTGAGGGTGAGGATGTGAAAAGCATTTCAATCGCGGGCGTCGATGCGAAGGATGGCCAGGTGCAGGAGTGGATGAGCTCAGCATTCAAGGCGCTTCCTTGCCCGTACTGTCGGCACGAAGGGTGGAAAGTTCTGGGTGACGACACACTCAATGGTGAGTTATCCGCAGACATTTTCGCGCTAATCTCAGTAACGAGAGCGCATCCCTATGTTGCGTTATGTTGCGAGAACTGCGCATTCATACGGGCCGTTGCGCTACCCGTAGAGAGTGAATCGTGATGATGCACGGTATTAGAGAGCTTGACCGAGAAGAGTCAGCAGATCGTCAGAAGCGGTTTGCGGAGCATCTGGGCAGGATTGTCGTGCTGTACGCGGATAGTGCCGTAAATCACTATCCCATGTTTATGCTCAAACGCTGGCTGTTTCCAGCGCTTGACCAGGGTCAGTATGCGATCTTTGCTGACGAGGACGATCGCGTCGTTGCCATGGTCTCGTGGGCATTCCTTGATGCCCGTCGGTCACGCGATATGGCCGAAGGTGACATCGGCATGCTGCACCCGAGCGAATGGAGCGAAGGTCTTAACCTGTGGGTCGTTGATTTTGTCGCGCCATATGGGCATGCGCGCGCTGTAACACGATATCTACGCGACGTCATATTCCGGGAAAAGAAGCTTTCGTTCGGTGTCAAGCGAAATGCCGAAGGTGAGGTGATACGGACCAGGCAATTCTCCCGCCAATCAGGTGGGCGTGAAGCCGCCGGATTCGTCGGTCGCCTGTAGTCCCATTCAGAGTGGGCACTTAATCGAAGGCCTGGGAGCACCCATTATGATTCTTGGATCGCTTATAGGCAGGGCAGGGAGAGAGCTCAGTGCGCTCGGAAGCCACATAACTGTCCCGTTTGAAGTTCGACGCTTGGCGAAGGCACGCGTTGTATGGATCAATGCGCGATGGTTTGCACGGCACGGGATTGACACTGCTGCTGACGATGCGCGTCGTGAACTTGAGCAAGAGCTTCTTGACGCGTTCGCCGTGAGCGTCCCGCGTGGAAACGAAGGCGACGAATTTTTTGCAACCGACGGTGACTCAACCTTGCGCGCTGATCGCTACGGTTCACCCGGTGGCGCGAATCACGGAGGGAGCGGGCGGTGCGGAATGCGGGGCTTTTTCAACGCGAAAGGGATTGGTCCCACGCCGCTTGCGGCGACGTCGACGGACTGGTATCACCAACATGGCTGCATGTGGCTCGAGGAAGCGATACGCGAGGCAATCCTCGGCGAAGTGGCTAACGCGGAGTTTCCTCACGGTGCCGTTCCCGCTGTTGCGATCATATCCGTTGACGGACGTGTCTCCGATCGACTTGGCATGCGCGTGGAAGATCGCCGCGGCATCCTCGTGAGGCCCAACTTCGTGAGACCGGCGCATCTCGAGAGGGCTTTTCTTTTTGGTCACGGTGGCGACGAGGAGTCGCCGCAGTATCTTGATGCGGTGCGAACTCGGGAAGCCATTGCGTGGTTCGACGAGCATGCGACGATACGAGAATCGGCCCCCGGTCTGGTAAATCTGTGTTCGCGACTTGGTGAGCAGGTCGGCTTTGGGTGGGCGCATCGTCTCTTCCACGGCGCGTATGTATCCGGGAACATGACGATTGACGGTGAGCTCGCGGACTTCGGTTCATTCCGGGCGCTTCCATCCTGGCATGCCGCCAAAGTGGTTGATGGCGCCTATCCATTTGGCAAGGATGTCTACGCGCTGGATACGGTAACGAGGTCGCTCGCGTTCTATCTGCGCAAGTTCTCACTCCGGCAGCATCCGTCGGGAAGCGCTGGTTTTGATATCGCGCTGACGGCTGCAAAATCGGCATTCAGGCGCGAGGCTCTCGCGCTCTTTGGGATCACGGAGGATACGGAAAGTTCCGTCGTGAACAGGGTGGGCGAGGCTATCAATGATTATTTTGTCCGTCAGCAGCGAACCTTCGTCAATTATTTCAAAGGTGATCACCGCGAACGTAGACCGTGGTTGTACGAGGCACTCATCGGCCTTATCCGTGGTGCTTCGGCGGATTCAGACGAGGCAGTGTTGATTGACGTTCTGGCCGCCATGCTTCCGGCTTCGTTCGGTGCGAAGGAGGACGCATCTACCTTGAGTCGATATCGCGCGGCAGCTTTGCGAACGCTCAAACCTCGCCAGCTGTTGTATCGAGAGAACTTGCAGCGCCTTTGTCAGTATGCGACGCGAGATGTGATGGCTGACCAGGCGCAGTTTGGCGAAAGTGTGGAGCGGCTTATTGATGGCGTGGTAGGTCGCACTCGAAGGCTCTGGCCTCAATTGCCCGCTGACTTGTTGATTGTCGGACAAGTCGTCCAGGGGAGCGCAGCGGCTCTCTACTGTCGCACGGAAGGTAATGGCTCAAGCGTGCTGTGGATTGAAGCGCAAGGAGTCGACGGGGTGGTGAACCTCTTCGGGAGTCGGGTCGACGTCGGGGCCATTGCACACCACCAAATATCGATGGCGGAAGGCGGGCTGGGCCGATGGCGACTCGCTGTCGACGATCTTCCGCTGGGAAAATCGTTGGCGCTGACATTGGCCGAAGGCATTGTCGTCTGTTTTCCCCGTGCCCAAATCACGTATCGCACGGTTGCAGCGGTGGGAGCGACACGACGAAACGACGGTGGGTTCATGTCCCGCCGAACCACGCATGATCGGGCAGTTGCCGATCTCGCACGGGGCGAGTTGTCGTCCCGTTCATTCGAAGATGGAGTTGTCACATGAATGATGCAGATTTGGGTACCGTCGGGCAGGAGAGAGTCCTCGCTCGCTTCCTGGCGCGCAAGCTCACCGCGGAAGAGCTGGAAATGGTGAGCGGTGGCGGTTGCGGCGACTCGGGATCGAGTTGCAGTGGATCAGACCATAGTACGTGCGATCTGGACAATTGCGATCTCCACTCCTAAGAACGCAATGAAAAACCAGTCCCACTGAGCGGCACCCCAGAAGTTGGAAACCCGTCCAATTTCTGGGGTGTTTTTCATGGCGAAGTACGACGAGCAAGCGACGCCGGTTTTGCACTTCAAGGGCATTGCCGAGATAACACGACGATGCAGAGTTTATTCGGAATGCTCAAGGCGGAGTTTTTCCATTTCAACCACTTCGCGACCGTTGACGAACTCAGGCGGGGGCTCGACCGTTAGATCCACCCCCACAATCACCATCATCAGGCTCAAACGGAAAGGCCTGAGTCCGGTGAAGTACCGGACTCAGGCCCTTAGTGCCTAGCTCAAACCGTTCAACTTTATGGAGTCAGTTTAAGGGCGATTTTTTCATTCACCGGTGTGTCCCGGCCCTGGGATCAGAAATCTTCGCTGTCCTCGTTGGCACCTTCCGCATCGTTCGCAAGCGTAACGACAACGTAGGCTGAGCCCACGAGCGAACAGCAGAGCCAGGCATAAACCATCTGGATCGCCGTCTTCGGGATGGCGGCCGCGACGCGCGGTGCCAGAGCCAGGCCAATGATGCCGGCCAGTGCGAGTACGGTTGCGACGGTCCACGCCAGGCGCCGCGACGGCGTCGTGGTGGTGATAACGTTCATGATGCTGCTGCCCCTGCTTCCCCTGTTTCGCGGCCGTCGTGAAAACCATGTGAGGCCGCTTGATGTAGGAAATACCCTACAAGATTCGACGAAGCAAGTGCCGGAATCCTGAACGCATTCCTTGACGTGGTGAGGGCTTGCATGCAAGAAGACACCCAAACCCCGGCGTAGGCTAGACTTTCCCGCCCAGCGAAGACCGATGGCCATGGCAGAACGCGAGTTTCCCAATTTCACCCTGCGTACCGGCGCCGCCCGTGAAGGCTCCCGCTTCACGGCGCTGATCGTCTCGCACCCGGCGGACGGCAGCTTCCCCAGCTATTTCGCCGTGTACGAGAACCGTAGCTTCCGCGACGAAGACAGCGCCGCCGCGGCCGCGGAGAAGGCCCTGGGGCTGGTCATGGGGGTGGAAGAGGACGGCGCGCCCGTATTCGCCGAAGGCGAAACCGGCTTTGATGACGACCGCAAGGCCGAGCCGGCGATCGACGAGGCGGACGAGGCCGAGGCGGAATAACCCGCCCGGCGATTCACTGGTGGAACGCGTCACCCACGGCGGTCAGCAACGAGCGGCGGTCGTAGGGCTTGGCCAGGAACTGCGCGAGGTCGCCCAGCCGTTCCGCCGCATGCATGGCGTCACCCGACACCACGACGCAACGGACCGGATTCCCGGACCGGCGCAGCTCGCGCACCAGGTCGATACCGTCCATCGCCCCCGGCATGTTCACATCGGTGAGGACGAGGGCGATTTCAGGATGCCCTGACAGCACGGCCAGGGCTTCGTCGGCGTTGGTGGCCGTCATCACGGCGTAGTCTGCCGACTCCAGCACGTATCGGGTGATGTCGCGGACATCGCGGTCGTCTTCAACGATCAGGACCGGTCGTTTTGCTGGGGCATGGGTCACAAGATGTCCTTCGCTGCATTCGTCCCCACTGTCGGCTCCCGGCCGTGCGTGTCGCGTGACAGATTCGCCTTGACAGGAGCGCCCCGTGCGGTGCGTCATACTGGAGTTCAAGGCCATCCGACCGGCCAGGGGCAGCGGGCGATGAGTGACGGGGAGGGGCGGTACCGACAGTTCGTCGAGGCATCCGCCGACTGCATGAAAGAACTGGACCGTGACGGCGTGATTCGCTTCGTCGCGGGGCTTGGCTGTACCTCACTGGCGCCCGAAGGCATCGAGCGTCTGGTAGGCACGCGCTGGCTGGACCTGTGGCCCCGGGAGGCGCGCGACATGGTGGCGAGGGTGCTCGACCGGGCATCCCAGGGCGAGCGCGTGGAGTTCGTGAGCCCCCGGCAAACGGCCTCAGGCACATCCCGCTGGTGGGAGGTGATGGTGGCGCCCGTGGTGGCCGACGACACCCTGGACCACTTCATCGTCATCAGCCGCGACGTGACCGAGCGCGTGGAGCTGCAGTCGGCTCTGGAAGCGATCAACGAACTCCTGCAGGACCGCCTCAACGAGACAGTCGCCCGGTCCGTGAGTGCCACGACCCAATACGGCACCCTGCTGGAACGTTTCGAGAGCGAGCACGGCGCGCGGCGCGACGCGGAAAGCCAGCTCACCAGCGTGAGCGAGCAGCTCGACATGGCCAGCCGGGCCCGCGAACTGGCCGAGGCCTCCGCCCTGCAGGCGCAGAAGCAGCAGGCCATCGGCCAGCTGGTCAGCGGCATCGCCCACGACTTCAACAACATGCTGCAGACGGTGATCGTGAGCCTGTCGGGCCTGCAGGACGAGGCGGACGAGCTGACCCCGCACCAGCGCCGGATGCTCACCTATGCCGTCGAAGGGTCGAGGCACGCCACGGCGCTCACCCGCCGCCTGCTGGCCTTCGCCCGCAACCAGCCCACCCGGCCCGAGCCGATCGACCTGGGTGACCTGGTGGAGAGCTTTGCCGACTTCGCCCGCCACGGCATGGGTGGCCGGATCGGCATCGAGGTGCTCCGCCAGCCCGGCACCCTGCCCATCTGGGTGGACCGGCACGGCATCGAGCAGGCGCTGATGAACGTTTGCCTCAATGCCCGGGATGCGATGGAGGGGGTGGGGTCCATCGTGATGCAGGTGGGAGACCGGGTGGTCGATGAGGGGTCCGTGGACATGCTGCGCGAGGCCAGCCCCACCCACCAGGTGTTCGTGTGCGTGGGTGACACCGGCGGCGGCATGCCCGATGAGGTCCGCCAGCGCCTGTTCGAGCCCTATTTCACGACCAAGCCCGGGGGCTCCGGCCTGGGCCTTGCCCAGGTGTACGGCACCGTCGCCCAGGCGGGTGGGGGCGTGGAAATCGAGAGTGATGCGGGTATCGGTACGCGAATTCGGCTGGTC
Organism: Luteibacter pinisoli; assembly: GCF_006385595.1. Taxonomy (NCBI): domain Bacteria; kingdom Pseudomonadati; phylum Pseudomonadota; class Gammaproteobacteria; order Lysobacterales; family Rhodanobacteraceae; genus Luteibacter; species Luteibacter pinisoli. The sequence continues at coordinate 3,607,221 of NZ_CP041046.1, read as the reverse complement.
TTCCCACGCTATGCGGGGAGCTTTACCAGCGCGGCCTGAATCGTATACAAAATGTGACGAAAGTCCTCAACTTCGCGCCTCGCTGGCCGATAGCTTTTTCGACTGGGAGGAAGTGAAGTCATGTTGGTCATTATCGGTTCGATCATCGTCCTGGTCTCGGTGCTGGGCGGTTACGTGCTCTCGCACGGTTCCATTGGCGCCCTGTGGCAGCCCTATGAATTGCTGATCATCTTTGGCGCGGCCATTGGTGCGTTCATGAGTGCGAACTCCATGGACATCGTGAAGGGCGCTGCCCGCGACATGGCCGGCCTGTTCAAGGGCCCGAAGTACAAGAAACAGGATTACGTGGACCTGCTGTCGCTGCTCTACGACATCTTCGTGAAGATGCGTAAAGACGGCCAGCTGGCCATGGAAGAGCATATTGAAAACCCCGAGAACAGCTCGCTGTTCACGGCGTACCCGCGCCTGGTCGCGGAGCACCACCTCGTCGATTTCATCACCGACTGCCTGCGCCTCATCGTCGGCGGCAGCATGGATCCGCACGAGCTCGAAGCGCTGCTCGACGTGGAGCTGGAAACGCATCACCACGAGGCCCTCGCACCGGCGCTCGCCGTACAGAAGATGGCCGACGCGCTGCCGGGCTTCGGTATCGTCGCCGCGGTGCTTGGTATCGTCATCACGATGAAGTCGATCGACGGCGATGCCGCCGTGATCGGTGAGCACATCGCCGGCGCGCTCGTCGGTACCTTCCTCGGCATCCTGCTCTCGTACGGCTTCATCGGCCCGCTGTCAGCCGCGATGGAAGCGCGCGTGAATGCGGACGGCCGCGCCTTCGAGTGCGTGAAGGTGGGCCTGCTGGCCAACCTGCGCGGTTACAACCCGATGGTGGCGGTGGAGTTCGCCCGCAAGTCGCTCACCTCGTCCAGCCGCCCGAGCTTCCAGGACCTGGAAGGCCACCTCAAGGCCGCCCGGTAAGCGACCATGAGCGACCTCAAGCAAGTCATTGTCATCCGCAAGAAGAAGAAGGGCGGCCACGGGCACCATGGCGGTGCCTGGAAAGTGGCGTACGCCGACTTCGTCACGGCGATGATGGCTTTCTTCCTGGTCATGTGGCTGGTGGGCGCGGGCACCAAGCAGCAGCGCGCCGCCATCTCCGAGTACTTCAAGAACCCCAGCATGACCCAGGGCCAGTCCACTATGGCGCCCTCGGGCAAGATGGGCCCGGGTGGTGCGAGCACCAGCATGATCAAGCTCGGTGGCGCGATGGACCTGCCGAAGGGCCCGGGCGACCAGCAGGCGTTTGCCAAGCCGACCACCGCCGCCGACGCGGAAAAGCAGGCCAAGGCCGAAGAGAAACGCCGCCTCGAGCAGCTGATGAAGGACCTGAAGGACGCCATTGCCAGCAGCCCGGCGATGGCCCCCTACAAGGACCAGCTGCTCATCGACATCACCTCGGAAGGCCTGCGCATCCAGATCGTGGACAAGCAGAACCGCCCGATGTTCGACACCGGCAGCGGGGCGCTCAAGCCGTACACCGTGCAGATCCTCCACGAGCTGGCGGGCTTCATTAACCAGGTGCCGAACCAGATCAGCATCTCCGGCCATACCGACAGCGCGCCGTACATCCGCGCCGACAGCCAGTACGGTAACTGGGAGCTATCCGCCGACCGCGCCAATGCCGCTCGCCGCACGCTTACCGACGGTGGCATGCAGGCGGACAAGGTCGCGCGCGTGGTGGGGCTGGCTGCCTCGGTGCCGTTCGACAAGGCTGATCCGTCCTCGGCGATCAACCGCCGCATCAGCATCGTCGTGATGACCCACGACGCCGCGAAGGCCGTGCTATCCAACGAAGTCGCCATGACCGGTGCCGCCAACTAACGGCTTCACGTGCTTTTCCATCCCGATGCTTGACATTTGTCATCCGGAAATGGAAATCACTTGAAAGAGTCACGAACCCCGGTCAGTATCGAAGTATCCCAGGGGGGAGGAAAAGTTGGTGGAAAATCACAGCAAGTTCCGGGTTGTCGCTCGCGCGGTCAAACATAACGGCGTCGCGGGTGAGCAGTTCTACCGGTCGAGTTATCGGATCCTTGATCACATTGGTGAAGAGATCGAGGCGGGCAACGGCACCATCGATTTCATCGACGTGACCAGCGCCTACAACGAAGCCTTCGCCCTCGGGCGCGAACGCCTCCGCGAAATCGCCTCCGAAACCATCCAATAACAATCCGGCATCGCCGCTCACGTATACATCCGCGCTCCATGTAGGAGCGCACCCTGTGCGCGAAAAGCCAACAGAGCGGCGAAGCTGTACCTACCCAACCTCCCCGCGCAACGCCTCCAGCTGCGCGGCGTTCCCAACGTTTCGCCAAAAACCGTCATAACGCTCACCGGATAGCTTCCGCTGTGCGATCGCCCGCCGATACATCGGTGCGAGCTTGAATTTCCCTGGCGCTTCGCCAGCGACGATCTCCGGCCGATAAATCCCCACGTTGCCGAACGTCAGCCGTTCTGCGGGCGCCGGCGCATCCTCGTCGTAAAGCTGTCCATCCAGCAGCGCGAAATCGCCTTTGGGATGGAAGTCGGGATTGGGCACCATCACCAGGTGGGCCACGCCGGCGGGCTGCCAGGGCAGGGCGGCATAGTCGATGTCACTCCAGATATCCGCGCTCACCACGATAAATGGATCGTTACCCAGCAGCGGCAAGGCCTTGAGCATCCCGCCGCCGGTTTCGAGCGGCGTCGGCCCTTCGTACGAATAGCGCAGGCGCACGCCCCAGCGCGACCCATCGCCAAGCACGTCGGGAAACTGATCGGCCAGGTGCGAGGTATTGATGGCGATGTAGTTGACGCCGGCGGCGGCGAGCTTTTCGATGTGATGCACGATCAGCGGCTTGCCGTGTACCTCAAGCAGGGGTTTCGGCGTGGTATCGGTGAGCGGACGCATGCGCTCGCCTAGCCCGGCGGCGAGGATCAGCGCATGCTTCATGCGGCCACCGGCACGCGGATATCCCGGTCGCCGATTTTCGCGACGATGAACTCAGCCAGTGGCGCGGTATCGACATGGCGACGCGCGATATCCAGCACGTACTGCAGCACGCGCGGCAGGTCGTTCAGGTATCCCGCCTTGCCGTCGCGGTAATACAGGCGGCAGAACAGGCCGAGGATCTTGATGTGGCGTTGCAGGCTGGCCATGTCGAACCAGCGGCGGAAGCGGTCGGTGTCGACGGTTTCGTCGAGCAGCCGTGCATCGAGCAGGCGAAGGCGATACGCCTCCACCCAGCCTTCCACGCGCTCGTTATCCCACACCACGTACGCGTCGCGCAGCAGTGAGGCGAGGTCGTACGTGATCGGGCCGGACATCGCCCCCTGGAAGTCGATGACGCCGGGCGAACGCTCGGTGGTGATCAACAGGTTCCGGCTGTGGTAGTCGCGGTGCATGAAGGCACGCGGCTGTTCGGCAATGGCATGGAGGATGACGCTGAACGCGCCCTCGACGATGTCCCACTGCTCGCACTCGACGAAAACGCCAAGGTGCTTCTGCAGGAACCATGTCGGCATGATCTCCATCTCCATTACCTGCCACTCGCGGTTGAACGCGGGCAGGCCGGAAGGATCCACATGCATCTGCATGCGCAGCAGCGCGTCCAGGGCGTCGCCATAAAGCGCATCGGCCGTGGCGTCATTGAGCTCGGGCAGGTAGGTGCGCGTGCCCAGATCCTCGATGAGCAGGAAGCCTTGCGCCAGGTCGGCCAGCATGACGGTGGGCGTGTGCAGGCCGGCGTCGTGCAGGCGCTTGCCGATCTCCACCCAGGGCGCTGGATTCTCCTTGTCGGGCGGCGAGTCCATGATGATGACGGGCTGGCCGTCGACATACCCGCGCCAGTAGCTGCGGAAGCTGGCGTCGGCGGAGGCGGATTCGAGCGCCAGGTCGGGCTGGCCGGTGGCGTGGCGGGCCCAGGCAAGGCGGGCGTCGGCGCGGTCGGAAGGAGAGGTCATGCAGGGATTCGCGTGGATCGGTTCGAACCAGCTTAGCACCAGCCCGGTGCAGGCCAGACGGCATGTTGTTGTGCGCTGCAACGTGTGGTTACTCTGTGCCATCGGGGCAGCTAAGGGGCAGTGGCATGGGGAGCGAGTCCGTACCGGCGTCGATCAGTCGACGGGATCTTCTACGCATGATCGGCGTGGCCGGTGGCAGCGCACTGATGTACCAGGCGATGTCCAACCTCGGCTTTGCCGCGGAGTCCACGTACCGACGACCGCCACCTCTGCAAGGCACGGGCAAGGGCACCGTCCTGATCCTCGGCGCGGGGCTGGCCGGCCTCGTTGCGGCATACGAGCTGGGCAAGGCGGGCTACAAGGTGCAGGTGCTCGAGTACAACGCCCGCGCCGGCGGCCGTAACTGGACCCTGCGCGGCGGCGATACCTACACCGAGCTTGGCGGGCATACCCAGCACTGCGAGTTCGACAAGGGCCTGTATTTCAATCCCGGCCCCTGGCGCATTCCCTACCACCACACCGGCGTGATCGATTACTGTCACCAGTTCGGCGTGCAGCTCGAGCCGTTCGTACAGGTAAACCACAACGCTTACATGCACAGCCCCGATGCGTTCGGTGGCAAGCCGCAGCGACTGCGCGCGGTGCAGGCTGACTGGCATGGTGGCATCGCCGAACTGCTGGCAAAGGCCACCGGCAAGGGCGGCCTCGACGACACGGTGAGCAAGGAAGATCGCGAGATCCTGCTGGAATCGCTGCGCCAGTTCGGTGGCCTCAATAAGGATTTTCGCTACACGACCGGGCGCGAGAGCAGTGAACACCGCGGTTACGCGAAAGAGCCCGGCGGTGGTCCGGACGGCAAGCCGGGGCTTTCCCAGCCCGTCGGCATCTCGGAAATCCTGAAGTCCGGCCTGTGGAAGCAGCTTGGCGTCAGCGAACTCTACGAATACCAGACGACGCTGATGCAGCCCATCGGCGGCATGGACGCGATCGGCAAGGCCTTCGTCCGCGAGCTTGGCCCGCAGGTGATCCGCTACAACAGCAAGGTCACCGCCATCGCGCAGGATGATCGCGGAGTCACCGTGACCTACGAGGACACCGGCAAGCCAGGCGTTGCACAGCAGGCCAAGGCTGACTGGTGTGTCTGTACGATTCCGCTGTCGATCCTTAGCCAGATTCCGATCCAGGTCTCTGCTGAGAAGAGCGCCGCGATCTCGGCCGTGCCTTACCTGTCGTCGGCGAAGGTGGGCCTGCAGTTCAAGCGACGCTTCTGGGAAGAGGATGACCGCATCTACGGGGGCATCAGCACCACGGACACGCCTATCGGCATGATCGGCTACCCAAGCCACGGCATCGGTTCAAAGAAGGGCGTGTTGCTGGGTGCCTACGCCTTCTTCATGGAGGCCTACGAGTTCACCTCGCTCGATCCGGCCACGCGCATCGCGAAGGCGGTGGAATTCGGCAGCCTCATCCATCCGCAGTACAAAACCGAGTACGAGAACGGCATGACGGTGGCGTGGCATCGCGTGCCTTCCACCATGGGCTGCTTTGGCTGGTGGACGGACGAGGCGCGCGAGCAGCACTACGCCAACCTGTGTTCCATGGACGGGCGCATCGTGCTCGCCGGCGAGCACGCGTCGTACCTTCCGGCCTGGCAGGAGGGTGCGATCACGTCCTCGCTCGCCGCCATTGACCAGCTGCATCGCAGGGCGGTGGCAGGGGGTGCGGCATGAAGGCGCTTCTATCTGCCATGGTGGCGTTATCGATGGCCTCAGCGGCCGCCGCGCAGTCCAGTGACACGGCGTTCCTCCAGGCGAAAGACGCTGCGCACGTGACCGGCGAGCAGATCTTCACGCACATCTGCCAGGGCTGCCACATGCCCGATGCGAAAGGCGCCGTAGGGGCGGGCCATTACCCGGCGCTGGCGTCGAACCCCAAGCTGGCGTCCTCGGCCTATCCGGTGGTGATGCTGATGCACGGCCGCGGCGGCATGCCATCGTTCGCCTTCCCGCTGACCGACCAGCAGATCGCCGACGTGGTGAACTATGTGCGCACGCATTTTGGTAACCACTACACCGACGCGCTCACCGCCGAGCAGGTGAAAGCGTTCCGTCCGCCCCCGCCGAAACCCGAGGATGCCCGATGAAGACGTTTCGCCACAGCCTTGCCCTGGCCGCCATCGCCGCCTTCCCCCTGGTGACGCCGGCGTTCGCCGCCGACGTCGTCCGCCACAAGATCCCGAACAGCACCTTCCCGATCGCCGCGGCCGTCGAAGTGCCGGCCGGAAAGACCCTGGTGTTCCTCAGCGGCGCGGTGCCCCCGGTGGCCGACGCCAATGCGCCGAAGGACACGCCCCAGGCCTACGGCGATACAAAGACCCAGACCGTCGGCGTGCTCACCTCGATCGACAAACAGCTCAAGGGCCTCGGCCTGACGATGGGCGACGTGGTGAAGATGCAGGTCTTCCTCGTCGGCGACCCCGCCAAGGGCGGCAAGATGGACTTCGCGGGCTTCATGGCGGGCTATACGCAGTTCTTCGGCACGAAGGAGCAGCCGAACCTGCCGTCGCGTTCGGCGATGCAGGTGGCGGCGCTGGCGAGCCCCAACTTCCTCGTCGAGATCGAAGTCACCGCTGTCCGCCCCTAAGGCATAAAAAAACCCGGCTTGCACACCGGGTCGAGAACACCTCGAAAGAGGGGAGGTGCGCCGCGCGGTGGGAGGGCCACGCGGCGCTATTTGCGATTACAGGTCGTAGCGAACCGAGAAACGGAAGTAGCGCGGATCGCTGTACGAATTGGCACGCTTATAGGTAGCTACCGGAACGCCGACGGCGTTTTCGCCGACTTCGATGACGCTGGTTTCGCGCTGCTGGCTGAAGACGTTGAACACGTCCACGTTGAAGCCCAGCTTGTGGCTGGCGAACGCGGGACGCCATTCGGCACCGATATTCAGCTGCTCCGTCCACGGCAGGCGTCCACGCGAACCGCGCTTGGAGAGCTTCCCGTCGCAGTAAAAGTACGCCGCGCCGTACTGGATCGGGTCGCCAGGGGCCATGCCGATGCAGTTCACCGGCCGCCCCGAGGCGACGACCAGGTTGGCGCTGAACAGCCACTCCGGGGTCATCTGGTAGAACCCGTACGCCTTGAACTGGTGCTTGCGGTCATTCGGTAGGGGGCCATTGCCGCCCACCATGATTTCGGGCGCATCCCAGTCCTGCGTGACCGA